>CAYJJQ010000001.1:0-20797 GCA_964370545.1 uncultured Muribaculaceae bacterium
TTTGATATCGAAGTTTCAGTTATTGGTGGAGGTTTCACTGGACAAACTGGAGCTATCCGTTTAGGTATTACAAGAGCACTTATGAAATTTGATGAAAATACTGATCAAACTAGAGAAGATGCTTATAGAAAAGTATTAAAATCAGCAGGTTTTGTTACTAGAGATGCTAGAATAAAAGAACGTAAAAAATACGGTCTTAAAAAAGCTCGTAGAGCACCACAATTCTCAAAAAGATAATCAATTTATTACAAAACTACTCGCTTGTGCGAGTTTTTTTTATGTAAAGATATTGATTATATAATAAAATATATGTATAATAAATAACTATTAAAGGAGAAAAGTTATGAATAGTGAATTAACAAAAGAAGAAAAAATTGACAAAATTGAAGAGGAAATTGATGCTATAAAATGGGCTCTTGACTCTGGAAAATGTAGCCCAAGTGTCTACAAAATATTTGAAGAAAATCTTATTATAAAATTAATAGAATTAGATGAACTTACTGGAAGATCTCGTTGATAATAAAAAAAATAATACTAGAAATAGTATTTTTTTTATCGCATATACTTAAATATGAAAAAATATAATATTTTAGTGTTGATAACCTTCTGTTTATTAACATTATTTTTACAAATAGAAACTACACATGCTAGTATGCCACTAGCAGGCAAAGTAATTTTTTTGGATGCAGGACATGGAGGAAAAGATCCGGGAACTGTTTCTGGTGAAGTATATGAAAAGGATATTAATTTAAAAATAGTACAGTATTTGGAAGAAGAGCTTATTAAATATGGAGCTACAGTATATTTAACAAGAGAAGGGGATTATGATTTAAGTAGCCCAAATACAACTTGGAGAAAAAAAAGTGACTTTGATAATCGAATAGCTTTAATAAATAATTCGAATGCAAATATGTATTTATCTGTACATCTTAATTATTTAAATGATGCAAGATATAGTGGGGCGCAAGTATTTTATGATGGGAATAATAAAATGCTTGCGGAGGTGTTACAAAGTGAGTTTAATAAAGAGTTAAATAGTGATAGAGAAATAAAAAAGATACCTAGTAGTATATATATGTATAATAAACTTAATATACCAGGAGTTTTGATTGAATGTGGTTTTTTATCAAACTCAAGTGAAAAAACAAAATTAATTTCAGAAGAATACCAAAAAAAAATAGCAAGTATTATTGCTAAAGCAATAGCTAGCTATTAATCTTCAAAATATTTAATTTTATTTTTTAAAGATATGTCTATACCAGTTATATATGAATTATTTCCAATATCTTCAAGAATTTTATTAAGTGAATAATTCCCATTAAAATATTTATTAATATTAGTAATAAGTAAAACAGATTTATTTATTGCTTCATTATATAAATCAAGAATGGAATCTTTACTTTTGAACTTTTTATTACATGGATTAATCCACGTTTCTTTTTTTAAATTTAAATACTCTAAATCTAAATCTTGTGAAGTAGTATGGTATTTTGTATTTCTAATACGATTACCAGATATTTTATCAAATAAGTTATATAAATAAAATTTTATTTTAAAAGGATCTTGGAATAAATATTTAAAAGAACTTTTATAATCATTATAAGATTTATTATATATATTACTCATATTATTAACACTAAATGTATTAGCAAAAGTATAATCAATACATTTATCTAATTTTTTAGAAAATATAACTTTAGGAAATAAGTATTTTTGTACATTATACTTTCTATATTTTTTATTATTATCAAGTTCATATAAAAATGAATCTAAACCATATTCAAGCTTAGTATGTAATCCATTATATTTATATGTATGAATATTTTTTTTGTTATATGAACCAGTTTTATATATTATATAAGGATGCAAATTACTATCTAGAATATAATGAGTAATAGATCCATATAAAAAAGCTAAACATTCGCTATTATTTTGAAGGCTATGTTTCTTTATATAAGTAATAATATTTTTAAAATATAGATTAACATTATTTCTGTGTGCATATTTACCAAGTTTATTTATTTTTTTACTAGGTATAATATTTAGGTGTTTATAGAAAAATAAGTGATCGAAACTTTGTGCAAATAAGTAATAATGGTTTAAACTTTTATTTAAAATCTCTTTATTATCAACGTTTAACTTGCTAAAAACATCTTTACAAAATTTATGGTGCGTATAAAAAGCTGGCATATTTATCTCCTATAAAAATTATAACAAATTTTTAAGTTTAAAAAAAGGTTTTGTATGATATAATATAGTAGATTAGGGTGATTAGTATGAAAACAAAAACGTTTAAATCGTTAGATGAACAAATTCAAATGTTAGTAGATAGAGGCATGATTATTAATGATTATGACTTTACTAGAAAGATATTATTAAGAGAGAATTACTTTTTTGTAAGTGGTTATAGACATCTTTTTCTAAATTCTGATGAAAATAGAAATTATATTACAGGTACTACATTTGAAGAATTATATGCAATGTTTTATTTTGATAGACAGCTAAGAAATATTATTTTTAAAAACATTCTTATATTTGAAAATAACATTAAAAGTATTGTTTCATATGTAATCAGTAAAAATCATGGGTTTAAAGAAAAAAGTTATTTAAATCCCAAAAATTTTGCTACTGATCCTCTTAAAATTAAACAAGTAAATGATTTAATTAGAAAGATGAAAAGGCAAATTAGTGTTAATGGTAAACAACATACTGCTACAGCACACTTTATGAATCGATATGGATTTATACCAATGTGGGTAGTTGTAAAGGTTCTATCTTTTGGAATAGTGGGAGAGTTATATCAAATACTCCAGGCTCAAGATCAACATGAAATAGCAGATATATTTGAAATAGAGGTAAATAAATTAGTATTATATTTACCTATTCTAGCTAATTATAGAAATTTATGTGCTCATGAAGATATTTGTTATGAACATAGAACTCAAAAAGCAATAGATGATACAGTTTATCATAATAGTTTATATATTCAAAAAAGTGATGGAGAATATATATCAGGAAAAAATGATTTATTTGCACTGATAATAATATTAAGACAAGTACTAAATAGTAAAGATTTTACTTTGTTAATAAATGAAATAGGGTATGAATTAGATGTTTTAGAAGGAAAGCTTAATACTATAGAAGTAAATAAAGTATTAGCTAAAATGGGATTCCCAGTAAATTATAAAGAAATAGTAAGGATGGATTAAATGGAAAACGAAGAAATGAAAGAAAAAAAAGAAAATAAATTTATTAAATATTTAGTAGTGCTAGGCATAGGAGCCTTAATTATGTATGCAGTAATATATAATTTTCCTCAGCAGTTTAGTGAAGTAATTACTAAAAATGAAACAAATGTAAATATAACGGATACTGGACTTGCTAATTCAGTAGAAAAAATATATGATGCAGTAGTAGTAGTTTCAACTTACGAAGATGAATCATTATATTCAACTGGTACTGGATTTGTTTATAAAATAGAAGATGATAAAGCTTATATTTTAACTAATTCACATGTAATTGATGGTGGTGATGAAGTTACAGTAACTCTTACAAATGGAGAAACAATTAAAACAAACGTTATAGGAAATAACCCTTATGAAGATGTAGCAGTTTTAACAATAGATAAAGATGAAGCTTTACTTGTTGCCCAAATGGGTACTAGTGAAGATATGAAGGTAGGAGATACTTCATTTGCTGTAGGCGCGCCTCTTGATAGCGCATATTCTTGGACAGTTACTAGAGGTATTATCTCTGGATTAGATAGAATGGTTCTTACAGAAGTAAATGATGAGTCTACATATGTTATGAGAGTTATTCAAACTGATACTGCTATTAACAACGGAAATAGTGGAGGACCACTATGTAATGTAAATGGTGAAGTAATAGGAATTAATACCCTTAAATTAAAAGAAGAAGGTATTGAAGGAATGGGATTTGCTATTCCTATAGATCAGGCTTTAGAAATAGCAGATCAGATTATAAATGATGAAGATTTTGAACAAGCTAAATTAGGAATTACAATGTTTGATTATTATCAAGCATATGCTAATGAATCATTTAGAAGTCATTTAGAAGATTATGAAGATAATGATCTTCAAAGTGGTATATATGTTTATTCTGTAGAAAACGATTCTCCAGCAGATGATGGAGGATTAAAAAAAGGCGATATTATTACTCATTTAAATGGAGTGTCGGTTCCATCTGAAGCTTTATTTAGAAATGAACTTTATAAAAATCAACCAGGTGATGTAATAGAAATAACTTATAAAAGAGATGGAAAAGAGAGTACATTAAAAATAACTTTAGGATCTAACGAGAGTATTAGATAATGTTTAAAAGTTTAAGTTTTAAAAGAATAGTTGCATACTTCCTGGATATAATTTTTGTGGGTTTATTAGTATCATCATTAGCTTCAATTTCTTTTATTAACCCTGATTATGATGAATATGAAGCTAATGCTTTAGAATTTACAAATTACATGGAAGAAACTGAAGACATAGAAACTATTTATACTTCAGATGAATATATAGAGTTTCAATATAATTCAGCTAATTATGGTAAAGTGAACTTTATAATAACAGCGGTAATCTATTTTGCATATTTTGTGTTTTTTCAAAAGTATAATAATGGTCAAACTTTAGGAAAAAAAATATTTAAAATAAAAGTAGTAGATAAAGATTCTAATAATGTTTCTTTAATAAATATAATAATAAGATCTTTATTTATTCATACTATTTTATCACAAATAATTTTATTTATATTTATAATGTTCATGAATGCAGAAAATTATTTATTTAATGCTAATATAGTTAATAATGCATTTTCGGTAATTTTAATTATTTGTTTAATAACTATGATGATAAGACCTGATAAAAGAGGAATACATGACTTAATAGGTCATACAGAAGTAATAGAAGCATAAAAAAACAGATTAATTTAAATCTGTTTTTTGTTTTCTTACTCTAACACTAGAAGTGTTAATATCATTCATATTAGTTTCTAAATTATAAAGTGCACTCAAATCTTGAATCATTGCAACATATAACTGAATTGCTTTAACATATTCGTTATTTTTTATTAAGTTAATAAATGGTATTAAATATGTATAAAAATAATTAGCAGCCAGTTCATATTGTCTTTCATCTTCTAATAAATTATCAGCAGCTGTTATTCCTATATAGTCATATTCTGCTAGGAATTCATCAAATATTTCATCTGCTAAAAAAGTATTATTCCAAAATTCTTCTATAATTTTATAACCTGGACAATTGTCAATATCTACTTTTAATATGCTCATTATTGCAGTAACTAAATAGTATCTTCTTGTTCCTTTTAGTGCTTTATAATTTGATTTTAATTGATCTTCTGATCTTTTTGCATTAACATAATGTTTACATGCATTTTCAGGATATTCATATCTTATTACAGATGCCTTTAAACACTTAGCTTTACGTCCATCTGAACTTTTAATATCACTAAAATGAGTACATGTTAAACATAATCCTTCAAAATCTTTTTTTATTTTCATAAACCCTCCGTTTGTGATAAGTATGTTACCATAAAATTATTAAAATGTCAAATTTATATATGAAAATAACAAATAATAATGATATAATATAACTATGAAAAAAAAGAAGCTAAAACTAAAATTTAGAATTATATTAACATTAATACTGGTTATGATAGTATTAATTCCTTCATATGTATTTTTAAAAGAAGATCATGATTTAATACCTAGCCCTAAGATAAACTATATAGATAAAGTATTAAGTTATAATATTGAATCTATTAATGAAGAATTTCTTACGTATGTAGACGATAATTATGATTCTGCATTAGAACAAATTGATAAATATTTAGAAATAAATGAGTATGATGAAAGTATTTGGCATACATATACAAATAAGTCTTTTATAGTTTTAAATGATGAAATGAATGAATTATATATTAATAATGATAGAGTAGTTTACTCAGAAAAAAATGATATTACTATTACTGGTGATTTTTCAGTAGCAGATAATTATCATGTTATGCAGGCATATAATGAAAGAAATGAAGGTTTAGAAGGAGTTATGTCTCCAGATGTTATAAATTACTTAAAAAATAGTGGAACAACAATAATTAACTCTGAATTTGCATTTTCAACAGATGGAGTAGCAATGCCTGGTAAAGCATATGTATTTGAAGCTAAACCGGAAAATGCAAGTATCTTTTTAGAACTTGGTACAGATTTAGTAACACTTGCTAACAATCATGTATATGATTATGGTTCGTCGGCATTTAACACTACTTTAAATACATTTGATGAATACAATATAAATAGAATTGGTGCAGATATTAATTTAGAAAAAGCAAGTGAAGCCCAGTACTATATAATTAATGGATACAAGGTAGCGATTGTAAATGCTAATAGATCTGAAAAGTATATTTTAACACCTGGAGCAACTGAAACTACTGAAGGTGTTGTTAGATGTTATGATCCAGAACATTTTGTTAATATGATTAAAGAAGAAGACTTAATTAGTGATATAGTAATAGCAATAATACATTGGGGTAAAGAATATTCTCATGAAATTGAAGATGTTTTATTAACTACGTCTAAACAGTATATAGATGCGGGAGCAGATGCTATAGTAGGGCACCACGCGCATGTCCTTCAACCTATTGAATATTACAATGGCAAACCTATATACTATAACTTAGGAAATTTTCTATTTAATAATAAAACACTAGATATAGGTATTGCAAATTTAAAAATAAATGATGATAAAACTATAACTAGTTATTTTTTACCTGGTATACAGTCAAATGTTTATACCCAATTTGCCGAAGGTGATGAAAAAACAAGAATTATAGATATGATGAATGGCTGGAGCCAAACAGCATATATTGATGAAACAGGATTGTTACAAGAAAAAAAGTAAATGTTTAAAGCATTTACTTTTTATTTTCTTGCTAAATTACTATCAAGTAAATTAATTTTATCTCGAATATCTGCATATTCTTCTTGTTTACCAATAATAGTTAAATCAGTTATATATGCATCAAATATTGCATCTCTGAATTTCTTTAAATCGCTTCTATCAATTTCAGGATCAGATAAACAACCTTTATAAAATTGTACTGCTTCTAACCAATCTTTATATAGAATAGGTTGTTGCATTAAAAGGTAATAATGATTTGCAGTCGAGTTAGTTAAAGTAATTTCCATAGAATACCTACTTTCAATTTAATACTAGCATTAAATTAAACATTTAACAATCATAAATGTAAATACTTTACATATTATTAAATTAAAAACTTAAGGAGGTAATATGAAAAATATTACATATATTGATTGTGATGGAGTAATTTTAGATTCAGAAACCTATATGTTTGATGAACTAAAAAGAATACATAAAACGAACAATTTAACAGAAGAACAAAAGTGTGAATATATCCAATCTGTAAATTGGTATAGAATATTAAGTGAGTGTGATGTAATTGGTAATTCATTAGAAATACTTAAATCACTTGATCCTAGGTATTATAAAATATTAACAAAAGTTCATACACTATATAACGAAGGCTATAATAAAATTAAATTCTTTAGAGATAATGGCATAAAACTGGATGTAATATTAGTTCCATATAAAATATCTAAAAATGAAGTTGTTAATCCAATAGGCAATATACTTATAGATGATACAGTACTTAATTGTGATAACTGGAAAAAAGCAGGAGGTAAAGCGATCTTTTTTAATAAAAATAATACATTAAATGATAAATGGGGTGTAGTAAATAGTCTGCATGAAACTATAATAAAACTAAAAGATGTAATTAACTAATTCTTCTAATCAAATTTTTATGATATAATTATTAAGAGGAGAATAATTATGCTAAAATTAAAAAATTTGTCAAAATTTTATTATAATAAAGGAATAGTTGCTAGTGGTATTTCTAAAATAAATTTAGAATTAAAAATAGGAGAATTTGTAGCTATAACTGGTGAATCAGGTTCTGGAAAATCAACTTTACTTAATGTATTAAGTGGTCTTGATACATATGAAGAAGGAGAACTATTTATTAATAATGAAGAAACTAGCCATTATACAGAAAAAGATTATGAAGATTATAGAAGAAAATATGTAAGTAATATATTTCAAAATTTTAATTTAATAAGTAGTTATACTGTATATCAAAACATTGAGCTAATTATGCTTTTAAATGGGTGTAATAAAAAAGATGTAAAGGATAAAGTAAATGAATTAATTAAGAAAGTTAATTTAACTAAATTTAAAAATACAAAGGCTTCTAAATTATCAGGTGGGCAGAAGCAAAGGGTTGCTATCGCAAGGGCACTTGCCAAGGATACTCCGATTATAATAGCAGATGAACCTACAGGTAACTTAGATAGTAAAGCAGCTAAAGAAGTTATAGATACATTAAAAGCCTTATCAGAAGATAAATTAATAATAATAGTAACTCATAATTATGAACAAGTAAAAGATTATGTTACCAGAAAAATCAGAATGAATGATGGTAAAGTTTTAGAAGATAAAACTATTGTTAAAGTGGAAAATACTAAAGCAACAGTTGCAAATACTGGTGTAATAAACTTTAAAAGTAAGTTTGCTTTAATGTTAAGAAACACATTTAATATTCCAAGTAAACTATTATTACTAATAGCAGTGTTTTTACTTTTAGGTATTTCCATAACTGGTAAATATGCTTCAGATAGAAGACAAGATGATCAATTATATGAAAATGGATATAATAATTCATTTTATTCTGCTAATCCTAACAGAATAATATTTTCTAAATCGGATAAAAGTGCCATGACTGAAGAAGATTTCAATAAAGTAAGTGATATTAGTAATCATGGTTTATTAGTTAAAAATGACTTAATATTGGATAGTTATTTAGATTTAACTAACAATGAATATGTATATTATTATGGTGATGTAGAATTAATTGATAGCTTTGAAGGAAAAGTAGAATATGGTAGATTACCAGAAGCTGAGAATGAATTATTACTTCAAGTAAATGAAAATTATTTTTATAATAGTCCAGAAGAAATATTTGAAGAAACCTTTGATCAAATGAATGGTTATATGTTAAATTATAATAATGAATTTAAAATAGTAGGAATTACATTTTCATCTTCATCTTCATATAATGATGTTTTTTATGCAAGTGAGGAAACTGCTAAAACCATTTACCTTATCAATTATTATATGTTTGGAGTTAATTTAAAAATAAGTGGCAAGGATTATGAGTATCAAAGTTATACTAACATAATGGTTTTAGATTCTTTAGATAATGGAGAAGTATTATTTAGTGAAAACTTATGTGTTGACTGTAAAAACGACAATATAAAACTAATAAATGAGTTAAAATATAATACTAATGAACTAGATTTAAAAGTCATTGATATTGTAAATGATAATAATAAAAGTATATATGGAGTAAAAGATAATAATCCTAACTATTGGGTAGATCCGAATAGTAATTATGTTTATTTAAGTAAGGCAGATTTTGAAAGTTTAATATACAGTGAGAATTATCAAAGTAGTGTTATAGTAGAAGATATTATGTATGTTGATGGTGTTGCTAGTGATTTAGAAAAATTAGGATATGATGTTTTTGTAGTTAGAGATACTATAATAACAGAAGATGTAATTGGAGTACTTAATACTATCATAACCATAATAATGCTTATATGTTTATTCTTTATTACGTATTTTGTTATTAAATTAATATTTAAATCAAGAAATATTTATTATACAACTATAAGAATATTAGGAGCTAATAAAAAAGTAGCTAAAGACTTATTAACAGGAGAATTATTAATAATAGCAACTGTAACATATGCAGCGCTATTAATCATAGTTAATAGTGGTGTAATAAATGTTGAATTTTTTAATAACATAAAAGATTATATGACTATAGAATATTACATAGTTGTATATGTATTATTAATATTAATGAGTTACTTAATAAGTATTAGATATAGTTCGAAATTGTTTAAAAATAGTGTAATAACTACTTTAAGCGAGGAGGTTTAATATGATAAAAATTAATAATGTATTTAAAACCTTTAAGAATAAAGGAAATAAAATAGAAGCTATTAAAGATACAACTTTATCATTGGATAATAAAGGGTTAGTAGCTTTGTTGGGACCTTCAGGTTGTGGTAAAACAACACTTCTTAATGCTATAGGTGGACTAGATAAAATAAATTCTGGAAGCATATACATCGATAATGAATTAATAAGCTCTAAGTTTTCTAATAAAGTAGATAAAATTAGATCTAAACATATTGGATATATATTTCAAGATTATAAATTAATAGATAATTTAAGTGTTTATGAAAATATTGAAATAATGCTTAAAATGATAGGTGTTAAAAATAAATCAGAAATAAAAGAAAGAATAGAATTTGTATTAACAAAAGTAGATATGTTACGTTATAAAAAAAGACCTTGTGGTATGTTATCTGGTGGGGAAAGACAAAGAGTTGCTATTGCTAGAGCCTTAGTAAAAAATCCGGATATAATACTAGCAGATGAACCTACAGGTAATTTAGATAGTAAGAATTCTTTAGAAATTATGAAAATAATTTCCGCTATTGCTAAAGAAAAATTAGTTATTTTAGTAACTCATGAAAAAGAACTTGCTAAGTTTTATGCAACTAGAGTTATAGAAATTAAAGATGGTATAGTTATTAATGATTATGCTAATAAAAATATAGAGGATTTGGATTATGAAATAGAAAATAGATTCTATTTAAAAGATTTTGCTAATATTGAAACATTATCTGATAAAAATCATAATATAAATATTTATAGTGATGCTAAAGAAAAAGTTAATTTTGATATAGTATTTAAAAATGGAAATATATATATTAAAAGTGATCAAAAAGTAGAAGTTATTGATGAACATTCCAATATTGAATTAGTAAATGAAAAATACAAAAAAATAGCTAAAGAAGAATTAGATACTTATAACTTTGATATGGAAGAAGTCATTAAAACTAAAGAAATTAAATATACTTCAATATTTAATATATTCACTTTTTTTTCAAATGGATTTAAGAAAGTATTTAAATATTCATTTTTAAAGAAAATATTATTAGCAGGTTTCTTTGTTACATCATGTTTTATTTTAGTAGCCTTTGGAATTGTATTTAAAACAGTTATATACGATGAAAAAGATTATAAAACATTTCATGAAGATTATGTTTTAGTTGAGAAAGCTGGCATAGAGCTAGATAAGTTTAAAAGTATAGAAAGTAATAAAGATTTATTAGTATTACCTACTGATTCAGCTGTAAAAGTAACCTTCTTTATTAATCCTATAGAGCAAATAAATCAATACCTTACTGCAACATTTTCAGTAAGTGATTTAGAATCAGTATCAGATAGTCAATTATTATATGGTAAAATGCCTGAAAATGAGAAAGAAATATTATTAGATATATTTTCTATAAATAAGTTACTTGAATCTGAATCATATAAAATGGTTCATTTATTAGAAGCAGAAGACTTTATTAATTTAGAAATATTAACAGAAGATGAAAATAATTATAAAATTGTAGGAATTGTTGCTAATAATAATCCATCTATCTACATTTATGAAAATGAAATAATTAATTTTATAAGTAGTATTTATGATGCGGATATGGGAACAGATACTTCAGCAACTAAGTTTGTTGATTATGTTGAGTCGCCTGTAAAAATAGTAGAGGGGAAAACGACTCTATCTGATTTTGAAATAATAGTTAATGAAAACAGTAAATATATGTATGAGATAAATAAAGAATATATTATAGAAGGAAAAACTTACAAAGTTGTAGGATATTATGAAACAGAATTAAACATTAATGATATTTTAGTTAGTAATAGTACTATAAAATATCAGTTATTCGGAACTACTGATCAATTTGCTATTAAAACTGATAATAAAGAAGAATTAATAGATTTACTTCAAGTAGAAAATATTATTGCAGTAGATTCACTTGAATATACATTAGAAATTTACAAAGAAGCTCTTAATAATATTAATGGCACTATATTTATTATAGGTATTATTATTTTAGGAGTATCTCTTTTAGAAATATTATTAATTATACGTGCTTCGTTTTTATCTAGAATAAAAGAAGTAGGTATTTATAGAGCTATAGGCCTTAAGAAAAATGATATTTATAAAATGTTCGTAGGAGAAATAATTGCAATCACTGTTTTAGTAAGCTTACCTGGTTTACTATTAACATATTATGTTTTAAGTTCAATAGAATTTTTTGAACTTATAATGGTAATGAACCCTGGTATTCTAGTTCTAGCATTTATATTTATCTCTTTATTTAATATAATAATGGGATTAATGCCAGTGTCTATGACAATAATGAAAACTCCAGCACATATTTTAGCTAGAAATGACGTTGAATAAAGATTTGCTTTGCAAATCTTTTTTTCACGTTTAGGCGAATTTATCATAAAGTAAAGTATAGTTCATTTAGTAGTAAAGTGGTAGGCTATATGGTATAATAAAAGTGCTGAGGTGAAGTTATGGAAGCGATAATAAATGGTTTAAAAATCAATTATATTCAGTATGGAAAAGGCAAAGATATTGTACTTTTACATGGCTGGGGTCAAAATATTAGTATGATGAAACCTTTAGGTGATTTATTTGCTAATAACTATAGAATAACAATTATAGATCTTCCTGGCTTTGGGGAAAGTGATAAATTAAAAGAAGCGTGGGGAGTTAGTGAATATACTGAATTATTTGCGAAATTATTAATAAAATTAAAAATAGATAATCCTATAATTATGGCTCACTCGTTTGGTGGTAGAATAACATTTAAATATGCAGCAAGTAATAAAGTAGATAAATTAGTTATGTTTGGTACTCCGTGTATAAGAAATAGTAAAACCATTCCAACTAAAGTAAAAGTTATAAATTTTGTGAAAAAAGTTCCTCTATTAAATATAGTTTGGAAACATTACAAAAAGTATTTTGAATCTGAAGATTTCAAAAATGCTGATCCTATTATGAAGGGAACTATAATTAAAGTAGTGAATGAAGATTTATCACAGTATGCTAAAAAAATTACTGCTCCTACTTTATTAATATGGGGAGAATCAGATACTGCTGCTCCAATAAGTGCTGCTGTAGAGCTTGAAAAAATAATGCCTGATGCAGGACTTATAAGAATGCAGGGTTCCCATTATTTATATTTAGAAAGATTAAAAGAAATTAGTATTATCATCAATGAATTTTTATAGGAGGTAGAAAATGATTATTTATATTGGAATTATAGTAACATATGTTATTTTAATGGTTCTTAAAAGTAATAAAGTTATGCATATGTTTCAACAAAATCTATATAATGAAGATAATAGATATATTACATGGCTAACAAAAAACTTTAAGTCAATGTTTGATTTTGAGTTTATAAATATATTTCTTATTGTGATATATTTATTTGTGTATAATAATATTATATTATTATTACCAATACTTGTAATAAATTTAATGTTATTTATTAAATGGAATTATATTAATAAAAGTAATCAAAATAAAATTAAACTTAATATAACAAAAAGACTTAGAAGATTAATAATATCATTTTTATTCTTTTTCTTATTGTTTAATGCAATAATTATGTACTATTATGGAGCTTTGTATTATGTAATGCTATATATTAGTATAGTTGCTTATTTTCTTGCAATTATAATTATACTAATTAATATAATTAATAAACCAATAGAGAAATTAGTATTTATATACTATTATAAAAAAACTAGAAACAAACTTAATAAAATGGATAACCTAAAAGTTATTGGAATTACTGGTAGTTATGGAAAAACTAGTAGTAAAAATATTTTGAATGATATACTTAACATTAAATATAATTCTAAAACTACAAGAAAAAACTTTAATACACCTTATGGTTTAATAATTACTGTTAATGAAGATATTGATAAATTTGATGATATATTTATAGCAGAAATGGGAGCTTGTGCTAAAGGTAGAATAAAAAAATTATGTGATTTAGTTAAACCTAAATACGGAATGTTAACAACGATTGGAGTAGCTCATTTAGATACTTTTGGAAGTGAGCAAAATATCATTAATGGGAAATTTGAACTTATAGAATCACTACCTGAAGATGGTTTTGCAGTACTTAATATGGATGATCCTAAACAGGTTAGCTATAAACTAAAAAATAAAGTAGAAGTTAATTGGATAAGTATTAATAATGATAAAGCAGATTTAAGAGCAATAAATATTAAAGGTACATCTTTTGGAACTACTTTTGATGTATTGGAAAAAAAGACAGGAAAAAAATATAGTTTTGAAACTAAATTATTAGGTATTCATAGTGTATATAATATACTAGCAGGTATTATGTTTGGTATAAAATTTGGAATAAGTATTGAAAAATTACAATTAGCTGTAAAAAAGGTAAAACCTGTTGAACATAGATTAGAACTTAAAAAGATAGGTAATTTTTATCAAATAGATGATGCATATAATTCTAATCCAGTAGGCGCTAAAGCGGCTTTGGATGTACTTGATTTAATGAATGGAATTAAAATAGTAGTAACACCGGGAATGATAGAACTTAAAGATAAAGAACATTATTACAATAAAGAATTTGGAAAACAAATAGCTAAAGTAGCGGATTATGTAATATTAATTGGAGAAAAAAGAACTTTACCTATTTATGAAGGATTAAAAGAAGAAAATTATCCTGAAGAGAAGATAATTATATATAACAATGTAAAACAATCTTATGAATTCATAAATAAATTAAAAGTAAAAAATGATATATATGCACTTTATGAAAATGATTTGCCCGATATATATAATGAATAGGAGTTAAAGATGAAAATAAAATTAGGTGTGATATTTGGAGGTAAATCCGTAGAACATGAAATAAGTATTATTACAGCTATGCAAGCTATTGCTGCTCTTGATAATACTAAATATGATGTAATACCAATTTATATAGGAAAAGATAATAAGTGGTATACAGGAGAAAAACTAGTTAATATAGAAGTATTTGAAAATTTTGATTATATAATAAATAATGCTTATGAAGTTGTATTAAAAGAAAAAAATAATGAATACGTATTACAAGAAGAAGGGCTATTTAGAAAAACAATTTCCAAAATTGATTTGGTTTTTCCAATAGTTCATGGTACAAATGTAGAAGATGGTGTTTTACAAGGATACTTAGAAACTTTAGGAATTCCATATGTAGGAAGTAGTGTGTATGCATCTGTTGCAGGACAAGATAAAATAATTATGAAACATTTATGGGAAGCAAGTGATTTACCAATTCCTAAATATACATGGTTTTATGATGAGGATTTTTATACAAATGAAAAAGATATTTTAAAAGAGGTATCTAAATTAAAATATCCAGTTATAATAAAACCTTCTAATACAGGATCTAGTGTAGGTATAAAAATATGTAGAGATGAAAAATCATTTATAGAAGGAGTGGAACTAGCAATAAATTATTCTAATAAAATAATAGTTGAAGAAGTCATTCCAAATTTAAAAGAAGTAAATATAGCTGTACTTGGAAATTATGAATATCAAATAGTTAGTGAACTTGATGAAATGAAACCTAAAAGTGATTTTTTAACATATGAAGATAAATATATTAATGGCAATAAAAAATCTGGTTCTAAAGGGTCCTATTTATCATCTGGTAAAGGAGGAGATTCTAGAATTATTCCAGCAAATTTAACTGCAAAAATGAAAGAAGAAATAGAAACTATTGCTAAGAAAGCATTTAAAGTTTTAGATGCTTCTGGTAATTCAAGAATTGATTTTTTAATCGATGAGAAATCAAAAAAGGTGTATATCAATGAAATAAATTTAATTCCAGGTTCACTTTCATTTTATTTATGGGAAGCTAAAGGAATGAAGTATAAAGAATTATTAGATGAAATAATAGCTCTTGGTATAAAAGATTATAAAAAAAGAGCAAATAAAACGGTATCATTTGATACTAATGTGTTATCAAATTTTAGTAACAATAGTTTTAAATTTGACAATAAATTAAAATAGTAGTGTAACTACTGTTTTTTTTTCTTTTAATTATGCTATAATTTAATTAGAAGGAAAATATTTTCCTTGCGTTAATAAATAGAAATGAGGTATGTTATGGGATTTATTAAAGCTTTTGCAGGTGCACTTGGTGGTACATTTGCAGATCAATGGAAAGATTTTTACCAACCTATGGGGGGAGCGCCGGCAACTGCAGGACTTATTCCGGCTGTAAAAATTGAACAAAATGCAGGAAGAGGAGAAAATACTGAAGGTTCAAATAATGTTATTACTAATGGTAGTAAATTAATTGTTCCAGATGGATTTGCTTTAGTTACTCTTCAAGATGGAGCAGTATCTGGTTGCATAGTAGAACCAGGTGGTTATACTTTTAATAGTGAAGATGTTAATGCACAATCAATCTTTGCTGGGGATGGAATTATAGCTCCATTAATTAAACAAACTTGGGAAAGATTTAAAATGGGTGGAATGCCTGGTTCTAATCAAACAGCATTCTATGTTAACTTAAAAGAAATTCCTGGTAATAAATTTGGAACTCAATCTGAAATTTATTGGGATGATGCGTATATGAATGCACAAGTTGGAGCTGTTACTAGAGGTGTATATTCTTTAAAAATAACTGATCCAATCTTATTTATAAAAGGTTTTGTACCAGCTACAATACTGACATCAAATGGAGTATTTGATTTTGCTGATATGGACAATGAAGCAGGAAATCAACTATTTACAGAAGTAGTGGGATCGCTTGCTGCAGCATTTAGTATTTATACTAATGATCCATCTAAAGGTAATAGAATGGCTAAAATTCAAGGAGATCAAATTGGATTTGCTCAAAGTATGAGTGAAGCTGTTGAACAAAACTATCAATGGAAAACTAGTAGAGGATTAGAAATTGTTAAAGTAGCTTTAGCTGCAATTGAATACGATGAAAATTCAAGAAAATTATTACAAGATGTTCAAAAAGCAGATGCCTTATCTGGAGCAAGAGGAAATTCGTTTATGCAACAATCAGTTGCTCGTGGACTTGAAGCTGCAGGTAGCAATCCTAACGGAGGCGGTGCAGTTGGCATGGGCTTCATGGGTATGGGCGTAAATGGAGCAGGTGGAATAATGGGCGCTATGCAGCAACCAACTAATGCACCAGCAAATGAACCAGTAAAAGAAGATCCATATGAAAAATTAGGGAAACTTAAAACACTATTAGATAATGGTGTAATTACTCAAGAAGATTTTGATAAAGAAAAAGCAGAAATATTAGGAAATAACTAGAATGAAAGAGGATATTACTAATAAAAAGCAGAATATCCAAGAAGAAGTTATAAATACTAATGTTAATGCTAAATCAGGTCAAACCAAATGTCCAAAGTGTGGGGCGACTGATATTTCACAAAGTAAAACTTCAGGAAAATTAAGATGTAACTTTTGTAGACATGAGTTTTCTGCTGAGGCAATAGATGGAATAGTTGATGATTTAAAAACTTTAGTAGGTAAAAAAGTAGGTCTGGCTGCTAGTGATATAGAAGCTGACAAGAACATGGTTACTATTAAGTGTTCTAGTTGTGCAGCAGAGGTAGTAATTGATACTAATGAAAGTGTTAATTCTAGATGCCACTGGTGTAGAAATCAGTTATCACTTAATGAAAAAGTGCCTAATGGAGCAGTTCCTGATACGATACTGCCATTTAAAGTGGAAAAAGCAGATGCAAAAACTCATATTGAAAAGTTTGTTAAAAAAAGACAATTTTTTGCGCACCCAATATTCAAAAAAGAATTTACTACTGAAAATATAATGGGTGTTTACTTACCTTATGTTGTTATAGATGTTAATGGTCATGCTGATTTCTCAGGCGAAGGAGAAATAGAAACAAGAAGATATACCGTTAAACGTGGAGATAGCACTGAAACTAGATATGATGCAGACTTATATAGAGTTCGTAGAAATTTTGATATTTGTATCCATAACTTAACAATTGAATCTAATAAAGATAAGTTAAAACATGGATCTGATGCAAAAACTAATAATGTAATAAATGCAATTATGCCATTTGATATAGAAAATTGCGTTAAATGGGATGCCAATTATTTAAGAGGTTATACTTCTGAAAAAAGGGATACAAATATAACAGAACTTGATGAATTAGCTCAAATTCAAATGAAAGATATAGCTAGACATAATGCTGGTAAATTAGCAGCTAAATATGATCGTGGTATACGCTGGAATACTGAAAAATTTGATATAAAAGGAGAGCAGTGGTTAACTGCATATCTACCTGTATGGCTTTATAGTTATCAAGAGAAAAAAGGTGAAAACTTTGTTCTTCATTACGTTGCAACAAATGCTAGAACAAATGAAACAATGGGAAGTGTTCCTGTGAATGTACCTAAGTTATTGTTTTACTCATTTTTAGTAGAAGTAGTGGGTTTATTTACAACTATTACTGTAGAGTTTGATGGAGATTTCATATTTCTAGCATCTGGTATTATATTTTACATTTTAATGTATTCTAGATATCGTAATAAAGGCGCAAGACATACTTTTGAACATGAAACAAAGGTTGAATTATTTAATGCAAAAGCAGAAGATGGTTTCATAAAAAAAAGAACTGGTCTTTCAAATAGTACTATGTCAGGAGCAAACGATCACATTGTTGTAGCTAAAAGTTATAATAAATTTAATAAATAAAACTTGGAATTACCAAGTTTTTTTATTAATTTAATTTATATTATATGTTATAATAAATTTAAGGGTGAGTTTATGTTAAATATTGAAGAATTAAGAAAAGTAGCTAATCATGTAACAGAGTTATCTGAGTTTAATTTTATGGAATTATTTTTTTATAAATTAAGAAATAAAAAAATAATAACAATTTCTAGATTCGACTTAGAAAATAAACTATATTATTATAAACAAAATAAAGAATATGAACTTTTATTTAATAATATAGAAATTGTTAAATATAGGGAAATGCTAGAATTAGGTAATGCACTATATTTTATGAAAATAAATAATGTAATTAATGATGATAGAATACCTTATCAATATATAATAACTGGAAAAACTCCTAGTTTTAATACAACAGATGAAATAAATTATTTGATGGATAAATTAGTAGATGATTATATTTCGAAAAAACATTATGAAGAATCATTTGAAAATAATAAAGTAGCTATATTTTCTATAAATCCTAATTATGAATATGTACTTTATAACGGTGAACAAAATGGAAATACATATGTTACTACCTTGTTTACAGATGGCAATATTTCTGCTTGTAAGACCAAAATTGAAAGTAGTGAAAGTATTTTTGCTACTGCTTCTAAAATGATTTTTCAGGGAGGTCATAATTTAAAACAATTGCATATTGATAAATTAACTATAGAAAATGCTAATTATGTAGCAGTTTATAAAAAGTATAATGATAATGACCTCGAGGTAAATATATATACAGATAAAAATAATTTAGTAGTATTAGAAAGTATCATTAGTGAAATAAAAAATGATATGAGTAATCATTTAACTAATAATGAAGAAAAAATTAGGAGATTATAATGGAAGTATATTATTTTTCTAGGACAGGAAGAAGTGAAAAAATAGCAGAAGATATAGCTTTAAAATATAATAGTAAAGCAAATAAGATAGATGATATGATAGACTGGTCAGGTAAAACTAAATTTATTAAGGCTGGAGCTATGGCAGCTAAAAAAGAACTAATTTCTATTAGATATAATGATATAACAGATAAAGAAATAATATTAGTCTTTCCAATATGGGCTGGTACTTTACCTCCTGCAATAAGGTCTTTTGTTAATGAAAATAAGGGCATAGATATGACTGTTGTTACAACTAGCGCTATGTCAAGTTTAAAAGAAGAAGAAAAGCAAATATTTAAAAAAGTATATGAAGTAAAGGGTAAAGATAATACGGCACCAAATATATAATAATAATTTAACTTGAGGGTTTATGGAAAATGAAAATATAATCAATGCTATTTTAAATGGTATAGAATTTAATGATATATTAAAAAGTTTTGATATGCATAAAAGTGAATTACTATATATACTTAGAATTTTTTCTATTTGCCAAGAACTTCCAGAAGAGGTTAGATACCATATTAAAGAAATAATAGCACAAAATATGCATTATAAATATATAAACACTCCAACTCAATTTTTAGTTATTGCTGACCTACATTTAGGTAATAAGAAAGATAAGTTAAAATATCTAGACATAGTATATAATTATGCTACTAAAAATGGAATTACTGAAATATATATAGTAGGTGATTTAATCGATAATATTTTGCATCAAAGTCATTTAGAAATTGATACTTATGAAAAACAGTATGAATACTTTTTAAAAAATTACCCATTTGATTCAACTATTAAAAACTACGCTTTGCTTGGTAATCATGAGCATCTAGCTAAAAGAAAAGGTGATTTCGATATTTTATCTATGTTACCTAGAGATAGAAGTGATTTTATCACTTTGGGATATAAAATTGCTAATATAAAAATATATGAAAATGACATTTTATTTAGACACGCAGTTACAGAAATATTAAATCCCAATTGTAATTTAGTAACTCCAGCTATAACCTTTGAAGGGCATAGTCACGTATATTATGTAAAAAAAGTTAAAAGTATTAATTTAACTAAAAATCACAAGAATTTAGTGCACGTTCCCCATCTATTTGTGCCTGAAGACAAAGCTTATTTAAAAAAG
>CAYJJQ010000001.1:20807-92803 GCA_964370545.1 uncultured Muribaculaceae bacterium
ATTCATGTAAAAAATCACGGTAATTATAATTCATATGTAATACAACATAATTTGTTCGATAATAACAATACTTTTGTTAATGAAATAGAATCAATACATGTTGAAAATAGAAACTTATTGCCAAAGCAAAGAGTTAAAAGAAAAAGTTAATAAATTAAATATTATTTTAAAATGAAAAGATTGGAATTGATAAAATGACACACAAAATGAAATTACAACCAAAATGCTATAATTATATGTTATTTGGAACAAAACGAATTGAATTAAGATTGTTTGATGAAAAAAGACAAGAAATTAAAGTAGGAGATAAAATTAAATTTTTAAAAGAACCTGAATTAATAGAAAGTTTTGAGGCAGTTGTAACTGAATTACTTAACTATAATAATTTTGATAATTTGTTTGCTGAATATCCTATTGAAATGTTAGCAGATCAAGAAATGACAAAAGAAGAACTTAAATTAGTTTTAGAAGAATTTTATACTCCACAAAAACAAAATACATATGGTGTATTAGGTATTAAAATAGAATTAATTTAATAATTAAGCACTTTAAATAAAGTGTTTTTTTGTATAAAAAAATCGAACTATTTAAAGTTCGACTAATTTCTCTATGGAGCAAGTGACGTAGGTATCTACAACTCCTGTTTAAGACAATTGATATAATTCAATCTATAATTATTTTATCATTAATCTTTATTTGATTCAATAAGTTCTTTTTCGCTTTCTATTTCTCTTATTAATTCTTCTTCTGTAGGAATATATAACTTATATTTAGAAGCAAATAAATTGTTATTATCATTTAAAACTGAGTATTTAACTATTGTATCTTTTTTATCAGAACATAAAATTATTCCAATAGTAGCATTATCATCTTCACCTTTAACTTTATCATCGTAATATCTTACATAAAAATCTAGTTGTCCAATATCTTGATGTGTAAGTTTATTTGTTTTAAGTTCAATAATAACAAAACATTTCATTATATAATTATAAAATACTAGATCGATATAAAAATTTTCGCCATCAACATCGATTCTTTTTTGTCTATCTACAAAACTATATCCTTTTCCAAGTTCAAGTAAAAATTCTTGTATATGATTAATTAAATTAGTTTCTAAATCTTGTTCGTAAAATTTTGCATTTTCTTTTAATCCTACAAATTCTAATACATAAGGATTTTTAATAATTGATTTATTATTATTAAGTTCTAGTATTTGTATTTCATTTCTAACATCATTTTTATAGTCATCTTGTGTAGACAGAAGTCTTTCATAATAAAAACTATTTATTTGTCTTTCTAATTGTGTAACACTCCAAGACGATCTTAAACATTCATCAAAATAGAAGCCTCTTTTTTTATCATCATTTAGTTTAATTAATAGTTTATAATGACTCCAGCTTAACTGGTGCCACGATGTAGCACCATCTTTATAAATTGTATAAAATTGTTTCATTCTCGTTAAATTACTTCTATCAAATCCCTTTCCAAAATCATTTGTTAATTTTATAGATAAAGATTTAAGTATTTCGTTTTGAGATTTTTCTTCTCCTAACAGTTCTAATAATTCAACAATAGTGCTACCAACATAAAAGTAACACTCTAACATTTCTTTATTAATGGTTTTATATACTTTATTTCTAGCATTAGCTATTATCTCTTTAATCTTTTCGTATGAATTATCTAATATTTTATTGTCATCTAACATAATGGGTTCTCCTTTTAAAATATTATATCGTAACAATGAAGTGATAGCAATTGATTCAGCCACTTTTCGGTCACTTTTCAGCTACTTTTCGATTTTGAATAAATATTTATAAAAAACTACCTATATTACACTAAAAAACTCGAACATAAAAATTCGAGTAAATTCTCTACGTAGCAAGTGACAAGTTAAGAACAACCCTTTCTAATATTTAGTATATCATAATTTTATATTAACTTAACGATTTATAATAGTTATTTAATATTAGTTTTAAAAGTATTATTACTTTTTTTCTTAAGTTTTTGACTTCAACAAATTGATCCTCGCCAAAATTGCCGTATACTAGTGGTAAATCGATACCATACTCATAATCATAATTACCTTTTTTGTTTTCGTGAATATTAATATGAATATTTTTTTTAATTAATGTTTCAGTTGTACTTTTATAAAAGTCAAAATCATCTGGTTCTGTGCAATAATGGAATACATCGTTTCTCATAGATAAATATTTAGCATTAATTGAATTAGGCTTATCTTCAGTTTTTTCTAGTTCATCTGCTAGTTCAATATATAATTTTCTAATTTCCTCGTTTTTTATAATATTTTTATAAAATTCTGAATAATTACTAGATTTTTTAATTTTAGCTAATAACTTTAATGTTTCTTTTAGATTAGACATTCCTATTTTAAATGAATATAAAAATAAATTATTATAAAATGGTTTATTCACTTTATATAATGAATTTATTAAATGTTCGTTGCATTTCAAATCGTTGTATGCTCTTGAAATATTGTAGTATGCGAAACCACTATAATCTAGTGTATAAAATTTACTCCTGTCCATTTTTCTCAGACCCCATTCTGCTTAAATAACTTTTAATTTCTTCATTAAATTTTAGTAACATGTTTTCTATTTTTTCTTGCCAATTTTCATCATCAAAGTACTCTTTTCTAATGTCTATATAATCATAAATAGTTTTATTTTCAATAGCTTTTGAAAAATTTTTGTAATAATTTAATAATGATTTTTTTTCGTTATATTTGTATTTGGCCGCTTCTAGGTCTTTATTTTTTTCATTATTTTTTGACATTATTATTTCATTTTTTTCTATCTCTTTTAATTTTGATAAATTATTTGGCAAACAATAATTTGCATCTTGGTGTTGCAAATTATTTATATTAATACCAATTTGTCTTAAAACACAGGCAATGCAAACGCCACAATGAAAATTACCTGTACTTTTATTTCTAAAATACTTTATCGCAGAATTTTTTGAACATGTCCTAGTATCTTTTTTTATAATCTCAAAATAAGTTTCGTTATTTATTTGATTAATAACATCGCCTTTAGTTAAAAAAGTGAATGGATTTATAACTTTAATATTTATTCCAAGCTTTTTTAAAATATTATTATATAAGTGTATTGTTTTAGGACTAGTTGTTTTAGTTACCTTTCTACTAAAATTAAATTTAGGATTTAATGACATAATTCCATTTTCATATATATTTATAGTTGGTATTTTGTAATAATCTGCATATATTAAACAGCTGGTTAAAAACATGAGAGAACGAGTTCTTTCAGTGTAATGTTCACCATGATCAAATTTTAATTTCTTTATAATTATATGATTGTTATTATTGTTTTTAACTATTTTGTTATAAATATTTTTAGCATTAGAAATTTCTACTGAATTGGTTTGGTAAGATATGAATAAAGTATTATTGTTTTTCTCTAAAACTGTTCCACCTAAAGCATCTAATCCACCAGAAAATAAAGATATTGAATTATATTGTTTATTTTCTTTAAATAAAAGTGGATTGCATAAGGATTTAACATTTTCACATTTTATAAAATTAATATTCCAAATTTCACCATTTGTCATATAGGTTAATAGTATTTCTAAATCAGTTTTAATTGCTTGAAATAATATTAAGTTATAAACTGGTATTGAAATAGTTAGTTTACTTTTATTATTGACATATTCGTTTCTTGGTGTATAAAAATCAGTATATACAATGTAAGAAATAACATCAAAAAAATCTAATATTATTGAGTTATCATAATTATCGATATCAGTAAGATTTTCTTTGTTATAATGTAATATATGCGGAAATTTTTCGAAATTTATCATTTTATTCACCTATCCTTTTTAAAGAAATTAATATTGATGCCATTTTACTTTTTATTTTGTCAGCAAAGTCATTGTCATCAACTTTTTCAATATCTAATGAAATCATATTGTCATTTATAATAGGTGATAAATTTTCGGCTAAGTCTTCTTCCAAACTCTTTAAAAATATAGTGTCATCAAACTCTTCAACACAGTCCATTGTATCTTCATATGTATATTGTTTGAATATATTTGATATTATATTTTTTATATATTCACTTAAAAAGTCAATTACATTGGTAGTGTTATCACAAATATTTATAACTTCATGCGCTTCTAAAACTGATGTTTTTAAAATTTCATTATTTTCTATTTCTAAGTAATCTATTATTAAATTATTTAATTCTATTTTTGTTAGCTTGTCAATATTTTTAGAATTAAAAATGCTTTCAGAACCACTTGATATCTCTTTGTTTAATTTTATTATTTTTTTAATACTTATTATTAAAGTTGGTGAATATAAATTTTCATTTAATGTTTTTTTAATTTTAGATTCACCATTTTTAGGATAAACTAATTCTTGTAAAATGTTTCCAATACCTGAACCATTAGAACTAATAAGATTATTGGATATTGCATCTAAAATTTTTGATTTAGCTCGATCGTTTTTGTTTCTTGTTGATGATCCCATCTTAACACCTCCATAAAAAGAGCATATGTCTCCCTTTTAAGTTATTAAATACTCTAACATAATCTTACAATTTTTGCAAATAAGCGATATACTAAATTTGTGGAATCTATTCGGAGAACGGGTATAAGTTATAATAGATAATATTAGAGGGGGGATGCCTATGGTAAATGATGTATTAACGATATTAACAATCATGTTTTATTTTTTTGAAAGTTTGTAAATAGTGATATTCCATCCTAATTATTCGGGGTTTATTTTTTTATAAAATTTTTTAATCTCGCTAACTCGAAAAGTTCTTGTTTCTTTTTCATTAATTCTAATGACATATTTCTCATGTATATGCGAAATAGAAGAGTTTTTATACACATGTTCTTTTACCATATCTAGTTTTTGTTCTATAGTTAATTTCATAATAAAAATGGCCCCTTTCAGTTGATTAGTTATATTTTTATTATACAACTAATTTTCCAACTTTTGGAAGCCATTTCATTTCCCTATGGAGCAAGTGAGGAGAATCGAACTCCCATCTCAGCCTTGGCAAGGCCGCATATTAACCATTATACTACACCTGCGTACATAAATTTTATCAAATACTGATAAATTAATCAAGGCTAATTGAAAAAATATTATTTTTTTGTTATAATACTATCATCGAGAAGGTTGCGATGAAAAAGATTTTGTTGAAAAATTTTAAAAAATTTAAAAGAGACTTTGTCTCTTATATTTTAACTAGTAGACTTTTTGTAACTTACACACTGTTGGCAGTTGTATGTACAATGTTTTCTAGATTTTTGCCTTTGGGAGAATTTTTTACATTAAGATCAATATTAATGAACACTGGAATTATACTTATATTTGGGGCATTTGGTTATTTTGTTAAACCAGAAAAACGTTTTGTTTACTATTTAACTTGGTTAATTATTTATGCTATAATCGGGTTTGTAAATAATATATACTATATATTCTTTTCGAATTTTGCTTCTTTTGGTGATCTGGCTACTGCTGGGCAAGCAGGTGAAGTAGCAGGTTCCTTATTTGATAGGTTTTCACCAAAAGATTTTGTGTTTTTAATTTTTCCAATACTATTTTACATATATCATAAGAAGTTAAAATCTACTGCATATTATAACTACATTAGTAAAATTGAAAGAAGTAATAAAACTTTTAATACTATTATAATTACTGGTATTATTTGTATGGGAATAGCTTGTGCATTTTCTAATGGAGCTGATTTTAGTAGACTTAGAAATCAATGGAATAGACAATCTAATGTCAATTCTTTTGGAATACTATTTTATCAAATTAATGATTTAGTGCAAACAATGATTCCTAAATTTTCAGCATTATTCGGTTATGAGGACGCAAAGGAATTATTTGATAGTTATTATGAAGATTATGAACCTAATACTAATAATGAATACACTGGTATATTTGAAGATAAAAATATTGTATTTATTCACATGGAAAGTATTCAAAGTTTTTTATTAGATATGTCATATAATGGTAAAGAAGTAACTCCTAGAATTAATCAACTTGCTGAAGAGGGGATGTATTTTTCAAACTTTTATCCTCAAGTTTCAACAGGAAACTCAGCTGATTCTGAGTTTACTTTACTATCTAGTTTTTATCCAGCTTCAACTGGTACTATATTTGTAAATTACTATGATAGATATTATAACACCATGCCACAAGTTTTAAGTGAGCGAGGTTATACTACATTTAGTATGCATGGTAATAATATTTCCATGTGGAATAGAAATAATGCACATCCAGCATTAGGTTACCAAGAAATGTATTTTGAAAATGAATATGTATTTGAAGATACTGATAAAATAGGGTTAGGAATTAATGATTCGCTATTTTTAAAACAATCACTAGATTATTTAACAGATATAGAAAATAAAAGTACAAATTATATGGGGTCTATTATTACTCTTACAAACCATTCTCCATTTTATGATGTTTCTCAGTTTGCTGAACTAGATCTATCAGAGGAAGTAATGTTAGAAAATGAAGATGGTGAAATGGAACTTACGACAGTTGATTATTTAAGTGAATTAGCTATAGGAAGGTATTTAAAATCTAGTCATTATGCTGATCAAACAATAGGAGAGTTTATTGATTATATAAATGAATCTCCTAACTTTAATGATACTATATTTATATTCTATGGAGATCATGATGCAAGATTTTCTCAACAAGATTATAATTTCTTAATTAATTATGATCCATTAACTGGTGAATTAAAAGACGAATTAGATGAAACATATATTCAGTATGATGCATTTGATCACTTGATTGCTAAAAAAACTCCATTAATAATTTGGACTAAAGATACTGACCTAAGAGAAAAAATAAATGGTACATTTGATTATCCAATAGGTATGATTGATGTATACCCAACATTATTTAATATGATGGGACTTGAAAATAAATATGCTCTAGGTAAAGATATATTTAATATTAAAAGTGATAACTATGTAATATTTCCTAATGCAAGTTTTTTAACTAGTGAAATATATTATAATAACTCTACAGGTGAATATAAAGCTCTTAAAGAAGATGTTATTCTTAGTGAAGATTATATAACATATTATAGCGAAATTGCTAATACTGAATTAAGAGTATCAAATGCTGTTGTTACTCATGATTTAATATATGATATATTATATGGAAGAAAAGATGAAGAGGTAGTAGAATGAAAAAAAGATATCAAGTAATTCTAATATTTATCTTCATAATTATATTAGCGTTATTAGTATTTTCTTTAATTAATTCTGTTTTATCTACTAACGTAGATGAAATTATTGTATTAGATGAAATTGAAGGATATAATTACAAACTTGAAGATAGAGATACTTCATTATATGAAAATCACTTTTATATACTAGAAGACATATTATTATCAGAAGAAATAAATTATGAACTATATGCAAAAGAAATTGCTATGTTATATATAATTGATTTATATACAATTGATAATAAAAATTCTAAGTACGATATTGGTGGTACTGAATTTGTATTACCTGAATATACTAATGATTACAATAACAAAGTATCTGATACATTATATAAATATGTTAATCATGTGGATTTTAATGAAATTCCGATTGTTAGTAGTGTATCAGTGGATAAAGTAGAAGAGTCTACTTACTTATTAAATGAAGAAGAATATTCTAGTTATGTTTTAGATGTATCATGGGAATATGAAAAAGATTATGGTTATGAAAAACAAAACGAAATAGTTATCATTAACATGGATAATAAATTATATATTGTTGAAACAGGCCAAGAGGAATAAATGAAAAAAATAATTAGAAAACTTTCAAAAAGAAATAAAGCTGTCTTAATATTTTTTGGAATAACAATAGTTTCTTATATTGTTAGTTTTTCTATGTTTACAAAAAATGTGATGGGATTTACTGGGGTAGAAAATTTAGTTAGATATACCATATTAATATTTTTTGCATTTTACTTAATAATATATTTTTTTGTAGGAATATTTAGTATTATTAATAGAAAATATAAGAAAACTATTTTACTTTCTATTCTAGCACTTTTCTTTGTTGCAATATTTGTAACAGCCGTGTATTTTACAAATATACTTTTTGATGGATTATCAGGATTCGGTAGTGAAAAAGAAACGTCATATACTGCTAATCTTATTACATTAACTGGTCATGAATTAGTATCTAGCGATACTATTGGAATGATTGAAAATGATGAAGATATTGAAGGAAATGTTTTAGCAGTTAAATTATTAGAAGAAAATAATTTAGAAAATAAAATTATTTATTATACAACTTATGAAGAAATCTTAGTTGCGCTATATAATAAAGAAATAGGTGGAGCATTTTTACCGAATAATTATATAAGTATATTTAGTGCAGAAGAAGTATATTCTATGATATCAACAGAAACAATAGTAATTCATTCATATACTGAAAAAGTTAAAAATGAAAGTATTAGCGATAGTTCTAAAGGTTTCACAGAACCGTTAACATTTTTATTTATTGGTGTAGATTCAACTGCAACAAAAATGGATGCTAATGCTGCATTTAATGGAGATACATTAATGGTAGTTACTTTTGATCCAGAAACATTAAATACTACTATGGTTAGTATACCAAGAGATACTGTAGTACCAATAGCTTGTCAAGGTAATGCATATAATAAGATAAATTCATCAGCAGTATATGGAACTGAATGTGTAATAGATACTATTGAAAATTTAGTAGAAGTTCCAATAGATTATTATGTAAAAATAAATTTTCATGGTTTAGTAGATTTAGTTGAAGCAATAGGTGGAATAGAAGTTGATGTTGAAAAACCAACATATAATACTTATGGTGATTATAAAGTTTGTGAAGAAAATTCAGATAGAAAAAGCGGTAGTAGTTTAGTGTGTATGAATTATGGATTACAAACACTTGATGGAGAGCAAGCACTAGCGTATTCTCGTAATAGAAAGCAATATGCAAGTTCTGATTTAGCCCGCAATATACATCAACAACAAGTAGTAGAAGCTATTGTTAATAAACTAATGACCGTTAGTAGTATAGAACAAGCTGAATCTGTTTTTGATGCTATTAGTGATAACATAGTTACTAATATAGATACTGATCAAATATTTTCAGCATATGACATATTAAAAGAAATGGTGCTAGTAAGTAACGGTAATAAAATTAATCTGGAAAAATTATATTTAGAAACATATAATTTAAACTTTTATTTACCTAGTGCTAAAGCAATAAGAGCAGGTCTTGGATATTATCAAGATTCTCTTGATGATATAATTGGTGCCATGAAAATTAATTTAAATATAGAAAAACCTGTAATACAAAAAGAATTTAGTTTTTCAGTTAACGAACCTTACGAATTAAATGTACCTGGATCAGAATTGAAAAATGAACCAACACTTTCAGTATTATCTAGTTTTATAGGGAAAACTGAAAGTGATGCAACAACATATTGTAATCAGCAAGGATTTAATTGTACATTTACAATTGTTGATTCTACTAGTGAAAAATATAATATAAATATAGCAGGAGGTTTAATAGGCAGTCAAAGCATGCCAACAGGATCTTTATTACACACAGTTAGTAACATTACATTTTATATAAATGGTCAAATAATAAATGAAGGATTACCCACAGAGTAATCCTTCATTTTTTCTTTTTATAATTAGTTTTTTTTGTTTTTTTTCTTTTCTTTTTAGTACTTTTCTTTTTGTTATTGGAAGTATTTTTATTTTTATTAGAAGAATTTGTTGTTTCTGGTTTAGCATTAGTATTTTTCTTTTTCGTAACAGATGATTTTTGTATACCTTTTTTTACACTAACTGCTTTTTTCTTCGCAGGCTTTTTCAATTTAAATTTAACTAGATATACATTTATGATATCAGCTATATTCTTTTTCTTTTTAATAGATTTCTTTTTAACGTTTATTGCTTTAGTTTCTTTAGTAACAACTTTTTCTTTTTTATTTATAGTTTCTTTGTTACCCGGTTTAAATACCATGAATAAAATAAGTGAAATAAATGTTAACAAATAAATTAATATAAGTGATATAAATATCCAATCAATTGTATCTAATGTTTTGTTCATAATAATCTCCAAGATTATTATATTATAAACTTTTTGAAAAAACTAGTAGTTACTTTACACTTTTGATATTTATTAACAATAATTGTTAAACATAATTTAAATAAAAATGATATAATGATAGTGAGTAACTATACAAGGAGGTAAAATGAAAAAAATATTATATATAATTTCTACATTAATATGTTTTTTTATGTTTGCTTCTAATGTATCAGCTGAAGTTTATAAAGTAAGAATAATTGAAAGTTATGCTAACATGAGACCGACGGCATCTACTGATGGAAAAATTGTTGAAGTATTAGAACAAGGTACTGTACATACACTTATTTCTCCTATTCCTGAAAATAATTATTATAAAATAATAAGTGCTAGTGGAAAAGAAGGCTATGTGCATGAAAATTATAGTATACAATATTTAGCGTCTGAAAATGAAACGCCTGTAACAGCATGTGAAAAATCCTTATATGAAAAAGGATTTACAGAACCATCTTATTGGCCATATTTATGCTTTTTAGAGGAAGTTCATCCAACTTGGGTATTTACACCTTTAATCACTAATTTAGATTTTGAAGATGCAGTAAAAGCTGAAAGTGCTTGTGGAACTAGTGCTACATCAAAAACAGGAAGTTACATTGACACAAGTTGCCCAAATAATTTTGCTAAAGGATGGTATCCTGCATCTCAAACAGCTGTAGCATATTACATGGATCCAAGAAATTTTTTAAATGAAAATTATATATTTCAATTCGAGCGAGTTAGTTATGATGATCGAATTGGAGATAGTTATCCTGCTATGGTTGATAATATGTTGGAAAATGCATCTTTTTATACATATCATAAAGATAAAGGTTTAAACTTATCAACAGTTATTAATGATGTAGGAAAAAATGAATCTATAAAAACCAGTCCTGTATTTATAGCAGCAAGAATGTTGCAAGAACTAGGTTCCTCAACTACCTTGTTTTCATTATATAGTGGTGTATACACAGATGATGATTATGGTGATAAATATGTAGGCTATTTTAATTTTTATAACTGGGGAGTATCAGATACTTGTGTAGATGCTTATGGAACTGCATATTGCGGTCTTAGCACTGCTATGAGATATGAATGGAATACTGCTGAAAAAGCAATACTAGGTGGAGTCAATTCTATCGCTATCAATTATATTAACGCAAACCAAGATACATTATATTTACAAAAATATAATGTAATGCCTGAGCTTCCAAATGAATTATATGCTCATCAGTATATGACTAATATTCATGCTCCATCAAGCGAAGGAAAAATTATGTCAGGGGTCTATAATAGTGCAGGATTCTTAGATAATTCTTTTGAATTCTTTATACCTGTATATAATAATATGGGTGCTGAAATAACTAATGAAGGTAGCGGAGGCTCTGGTGATGAAGATGATGATCTTACTACGCTTGATATAAATACAATTATTACTAATTCTGGATATCTTAGAGATAATGGTTATTTAACGAAAATAGCTATAGGAAGTGATATTGCTAATATTATTTCTAATATAGAAAGTGCTGCAGGTAAGGGAAATGTTAGTGCCACTGATGTAGATGGAAATATAAAAACTGAAGGTATAGCGAAAACTGGAGATAAAATAACTGTGAAAAATACAACCGAAAGCATTACCATAACAATTATAATTTATGGTGATACATCAGGAGATGGTTTAGTTAACGCACTTGATTTATTACAAGTTCAAAAACAAATATTAGGTTCATATAATTTAACTGGTATTTATGCAGAAGCAGGGGATACTTCTAAAGAAGGTAAGATTGATGCTTTAGATTTATTACAAATACAAAAACAAATATTAGGTTCATATACAATTATTCAATAAAAAGGAGTAACATGAAAAAAATAAAATTAATATTATTAATAGCAATTAGTATTATTTTGATACCATATGAAGTAAATGCGGCTACTGCATCAATTTCTGTGTCATCTTCTAGCACTATTGCTCTTGGAAATACTGTAACAGTAACAGTTAAACTTTCAAGTTCAACTAAAATAGGATCTTGGGAAATGCTTCTTAACTATGATAGTAGTTATTTAAAATTAACTAGTGCTACGAGTGAAGAAAAAGGAGTTAAAATGGCCTCAGTATCTCCGACGGGAGTTACTTCTAAAACCTATACATTTAAGTTTAAAACTTTAAAAACAGGTTCTACTAAAATAAGTGTACCTAGTTATTTAGCATATGAATTTGAAGGTTTAACAAAGATGACTGTATCTTCAGGTTCTAAAACAATAACAATCAAAACTCAAGCTGATATTGAAGCAAGTTATTCAAAGGATAATGATTTAAAAGCTTTTAGTGTTGAGGGATATACTTTAAATCAAGAATTTAATAAAGATACTTTAGAATATTCAGTAGATGTACCTGAGGGAACAGAAAAAGTAAATATTATAGCTACAAAAAATCATTCTCAAGCAACAGTATCAGGATCTGGAGAAGTTGAGGTATCGCCTGGAGCTAATGTATTTGAAATATTAGTAAGAGCACAAAATGGTAGTGAACAAATATATAAATTAACTGTTAATGTAATTGATCAAAATCCAATTAACGTAAAAGTAGATAATGTTAATTATACAGTAGTTAAATTAAGAGAAAGTTTAACTATGCCAGTTACATTTACAGAAACAACGGTTACTATTAATGAGTTTGAAATACCAGCATTTTATAATGAAAAATTAAAATATACGCTAGTAGGTTTAAAAGATGAATCCGGTAATATTTCATTACATATTTATGATCAAGAAAAAAAATCTTATGAATTATATAATGAAATATTATTTAATGGAATTTCACTTTTAGTAAGTGAACCCAAAGGTGAAATACCAAACGGATATACTAAGTATACTGAAACAATATTAGAAAATGAATTAACGGTATATAAAATATCAAAAGATTCTAGAACAGCATTAATTTATGGAACTAATGTGTTAACAGGAGAAGAAGGATATTATATTATAGATACTAAAGATAATAGTATAACTATTTATGATGATGAATATATAGTAGCATTAGAAGAAAAAAATGAATTATTTATGTATATTATACTAGGATTTTCTGGAATATTATTTATACTATTTATAATTATTATTAAATTATTAAGCTCTAAGAAAAATTCTAAAAAGAAAAAAAGAGTTAAAGCTGATGAAATTAACTATTAATGAAAAAATAGGACAATTATTTATAGTTGGAATTAAAGAAAAAGGGGATATTGAAAAGGTTATTAATTTAATAACTAGTTTTCATATTGGTGGAGTAATATTATATAAAACTGCTTATGATAATTATATTGAAATGATAGAATTAATAAATAAGCTAAAAACTGCTAATAAAGATAATAAGCTACCGTTGTTTATATCCATTGATCAAGAAAATGGAAGAGTAAATAGATTTCCTAAAGATATCAATATCATAAGAAATGCAGAGAGTATTGGGAAGTGTAATAATAATACAATAATTAATTCTGCAAGGTTAACCGCAAAATTATTAAGTGATTCGGGTATTAATATGAACTTTGCTCCCACATTAGATTTAAATAGATATAAAAATAATAAAGTTATAGGAAATAGGTCTTATGGTAGAGATCCTGAAAAAGTAAGCTCAATAGGAAATATAATTATAAATGAGAATATTAACAATAATATATTGTCAGTAATCAAGCATTTTCCAGGACATGGTATAGTAAAAACTGATACTCATATATTTTTACCAATAATTAATAAAAGTTCATATAAAATAGTTATGCAGGAAGATATTATTCCATTTAAAAATAACATAAAAGATAAGTGTGAGGCAATAATGGTAGGGCATTTTTTAGTGCCATCTATAGCTGGGTTAACTCCAACTTCATTATCTAAAAATTTTGTGGATAATGAAATTAGAAAAAAATATAATTTTGAAGGGTTGATAATTACAGATAGTTTATCAATGGGTAGCGTTAGATATAGATGGGGAAAGACTGGTACTGCAATTAAAGCAATTAATGTTGGAATGGATATACTTACAGTAAAATATTATAATGGTATAGAAAAAACTCTATATAAAATAAATGACTTAGTTAATAACAATTATATAGATGAAAAGTCAATAAATAAATCAATAAAAAGGATAGCTTTTATAAAGAAGAAATATAATATAAATGATAAACAAATAACCGGTATTTCTAATTTAGATTCAATTAATAATGAGATCAATGCATTAAACCAAGAAATTGAGAATCAAATTGACAAAATGTAACAAATATGTTATAATTCTTATATCAGGGGGATATGATGATAAGATCAAAGAGGGGTTTGGTTTTAGAAAGTGTATTAGAAATAATTTTTGGATTAGCCATTATCTTGATAACTATTCCCATTTGGAGTGAATTTCAAGACAAAGGTTATGAAGAAGTTGTGGAAAAATACGAAGACTATGGCCAAGTTGTCTTTTATGACAACAATTAAATAGGAAGTGTAAACTTCCTGTTTTTTTGTCAAATAAATTGTGTATCATTACAAAATATGTTAATATTATTATGAGTAATACTATAGAAAGGATATGCATGAAAAGGCTGAAAAAAAATACTATATATTTATTTTTAGGCGTAATAGCATTTACAATAACTACTATTGGTTATTCTTATGCTATCTTTTTTAGTATAGATTCAAGCACTTTAGAACAGCAAATTTCTGCTGGAGATTTACAAGTTGCATTTAATAATTCTTCTACTTCAATAACCAGAAATTCAATGCTACCTACTAGTGATGCTGATGGCCTTGCAGCAAGTTCTGCTAGTACAATATATTTACAAAATAATGGCTCTACCGATTCAACTGCTTTTTTTACTGTAAAGTATGACTATGAATCTTTTACTTCAGATGCAGATTATACTGCTGATAGTATGCTAATACCATTAGAATTTTTAAGAGCTGCAGTATTTGTATATGATGATGTAGCAGGTCAAATGGTGCAAGCTAGTGATGTGTTTACCTTATCTGAATTACCTGTATATACTGTAGATACTTCAAATTATTATAATAATGCATACAGATTATATTTTGCAAATATAGAAAAATCAACATCTGGAAATAATGCTCAAACTTATTCAATTAAAGTTTGGCTTGATGAAAATGCACCAGAATATATAAGAGATTACAAATTATATTTAAACGTAAATGTAATAGCACAAGTTAAAGATTCAACTAGTAATTATAATTTAAGTGGCACACTTAATGTAAATAGCTCTCCTGTAGCAAATGCTACTATAAGTTTAATGAATGGTGCATTAAAAGCTACGACTGATGCAAATGGTAATTATACCTTTAATGGAATACCAGAAGCATTATATACACTAGATATTACTACATCTACCACTAAATATGAAACAACTTTCAAATTAGAAGAAGGGGATGAACTAAAAAATAGTACGTATGTGAATACTCATACTGTTAATGGTAATACTACATTTAGTAGTTTAGCGTATACATATGGAACCTCACTTCATAAATTAAAAGAAATTAATAATATATTTGATAATACTAATGAAATTGTTTTAACTGATGGTCAGGTATTAACATTGCCTAAAGTATACATTATCACAGGTGGTAATAATTTAGATATAAATGTAAATATTGATGTTGATAATGAAGGTGTTATCAACTTGAGTTTAGGAGGTTAGTATATGAGGCAAAGAAGAATGTACGTTATACCTACAATTTTACTAGTCATTATGATGCTATGTACAGCAACATTTACATATGCATACTTTACAGCACCGAGCTCAGAGTCGTATAGTGAATATGACATAACATCTACTAAAACTGGTTTTGCTTATGCAGAATCTGGATCAGAAATAGATTTACTTGTATCTGGAGATGTAATGCAAGAACCATTACAGAATAATAATGTAGCTGCAGCAACAGCTGTAAATGATGATCCGATTACAGTAACACTAAATACTTCAGTAAATGGAGGAACTCTAACTTGTACTTATGATATTTATTATATACCGGATACTCCCTTTATGAATAGTATAGAAAATACAACAAATGAAAAAGAATTTACAATAAAAGGTGTTTCTGATAAAGGTTCATTTGCAACTGAAATAAATTTAGGAAATGTAACTGAAAAAATTATGTTAGCTGAAAATGTAAATATAGCGTTAAGTGGAGTAAGCAAAGTATTAGTACAATCATGGACTTTTACAGCAAGCTTTTACAACCAAACTTTTGTCCAAGATGATAATGCGGGAAAAGAATTTGGAGGTAGAATTGTTTTAGAAGATTTAGATTGTGAAAATACTTTCTAAAATGACAAAAAAAGACTTGAAAAAAAATAATTTATTTGTTACTATGTATATATAGTAGAGAAGGAGATAACATGGAAAGAAAACAAACATTATTGTTAACAGTAATAGCAGTAGCTACTTTACTAGTGGCAGTTGTGGGAGCAACGTTCGCGTTCTTCACGGCTTCAGGAACAGGATCTGCTGATAGTGAGGTAACAGTTACTACTAGTTCAATAGATACAGTTAATACGACTGCTTCTAACTTAACTTTACAAGTAGGATTAACAGATATGCTTTTAGCTAATGGTAGAGATGATTATTCTGCTAGAAAACAAGCTACAAGTACTATTACAATGTCTGCTGGTACTGGAACAGGTGGAGGTACAAATACATGTACTTATGACTTATCATATACACCTAATTCAGGACAAGATTTTACTCAATCTGCAGCTAACACTGGTGGATTAAACGAGTTAACTATTTCAGCTGTTGCAACTAACCCTGGTTCAGGAGTAAGTAGTGATAATGCTGTAACAGAATTTTCACTTGATGGCATTACTACAGAGCAAACACTAATCGATGGTGGAACATTTGCTGTTAGTGGTGTAAGTAATACTGATGTTTTAACTTGGACATTTACTGTAACATTTTATAACTTAGCAGTTGATCAAAGTGATAATGCTGGTGCGACATTTGGTGGAACACTATCATTTAAAAACGTTACTTGCGTAAACAGTTAATATTAAAAAGTAAAGATTGAGCAATCAATCTTTTTTTTATGTATATTTTTTGATATAATTATAATAGAAATGAGGTTAATATGAAAAAGGTATTAGTCACTGGAGCAGCTGGAGCAATTGGCATTCAAACTGTTAAATATTTATTAAGTGAAGGTAAGTATGAAATAACTATACTAGATTTAAAAAATTCAAGATCTCATAAAATACTAAAAAAATATAAAAATAGAGTTAATATTATCTATGGAGATATATGTAATAGAGTATTAATGGAAGCCTTAATAAAAGATCATGATTATGTTATTCATTTAGCATCATCTTTATTTCCTTTAGGCCAACATAAAAAAAGTTTATCTAAAATTATAGAACATGATGCAGTTGAAAATATAGTTAGATCAATTAACTACTATAACCCCGCTTGTCATTTAATTTATGCATCAACTACTTCAGTATATGGTGATGTAGAAAGTGCGTCTATTAAAAATAAAATACAACCAAAAACTGATGAATATTATACATATTATAAATATAAATCTGAACAATTGATAACTTCTAAACTTAAACATTATACTATTGTTAGAGTGCCTTTAGTAGTAAATGGAAATAAAGTACATAACTTTATATATAATATAAAAAATAGTAGTAATATTAGTTTTATTACAGATATAGATGCTGGATACTTTTTTACCAAGATACTAGATCATATTAAGGCATCTAATAAGAAAACAATTAATATTAAAAGTTCTTATAATGAAGAATTAACTTATAAAGATTTAAGAAATAAAATAATAAAAGCAACTGGTTTTGAAATAAAATTAATTTTAAATAAAATATTTGTAGAAAATAACTTTTATTCACCAAGTCTTACTGATACAGAAACTTATGTTAATAAATTAAATTATCAAATAGATTCTTTAGAAAATTGTTTGAAAAGATTGAAAAGAAAATCTAAAAATAAATATATAAACTTAGCTTTAGGAAAAATGTACTTTTTAATTAGAGGCACAAAATGATAGGTGTAGCACTTGAAGGTGGGGGATTAAGAGGAGCTTATCAAGTTGGTGCACTTAAAGCAATAGAAGAATCTGGAATAAAAATAAATGGTTTAGTAGGCACCTCAATAGGTGCTGTAAATTCTGCTCTTTATTTAATTGGAGGAATTAAATTATTAGAATCATTTTGGAAAGATGAAGATTTTGCTACATTACTAGGAGATTATGTTCATAGTGATGTTGATTCTTGTAGTATCATTGATGAATTAAAAGATTACAGAGATTCTATTAATGGAATAATTAAGAATCATGGGTTAGATGTTGATCAATTAGAAAATAAATTAAAAAGTATTTTAAATGAAAAGAAAATAAGAAATAGTAATTGTGATTACGGTTTAATTACATATAGAATTAAAGATAAAACAGCTCTTTCTTTATTTAAAGAAGATATACCCCAAGGCAAGTTAGCAGATTACATTACTGCAAGTTGTTATTTACCTATCTTTAAAATGAAAAAATTAGATGGTGATAGTTATTATTTAGATGGTGGATTTTATGAAAATTCTCCATCTAATATGTTATCTGAAAAAGGCTATGAAAAAATATTTGTTATTGGACTAAAAGCGCCTGGTATTAATAGAAAAAAAATAGATAATAGTAAAATAGTAAAAATAATGCCTAGTAGAAATTTAGGCCATATACTAAATGTAAATAAAAATAATATAATTAGAAATATTAATATGGGATATTATGATACATTAAAAGTACTTAATAAATATGATGGAATTAAATATACATTTAAAAAATACCCTAAGTGGGTTTATAAGTTTTTATTAAGAAAAGTTGATAAGAAAACAATGCAAAGAGCTGAAATATTTTTCTTGACAGGTAATAAGAAAATTCTTATAATAAAAACTCTAGAATTTATTATGAACAAAGAAGATTATGATTTTAATAAAGTATATAGTCCAATTAAGTTAATAAAAAAATATAGAAAAAATAAAGAAAATAAAATAGCATATAAGTTTATTAAAAAATTAAAATTTTTATAGGAGGTAATATGGGAAGAGCATATGAAGTTAGAAAAGCTAGTATATTAAAATCTGGATCTGCAAAAGGTAAAGTATATACTACTTATGCAAAAGAAATATATATTGTAGCAAAAAAAGGAGCTCCTGATCCTGATGCAAATGATGCACTTAGAAGATTAATAGACAAAGCTAAAAAGGAACAAGTTCCTAATGATATTATTGAAAGAGCAATTAATAAAGCTAAAGGTTCTACTGGTGAAGACTATGAGGAAGTAGTTTATGAAGGTTTTGGTCCAGGCGCATCTACTTTAATTATTAAAACGCTAACTGATAATGTTAATAGAACTGTAGGAATGGTTAGAGCATCTTTTAATAAATTAAATAAAAGTTTAGGCGTGACTAATTCGGTTTCATATAACTATGATTACTTAGCAGTAGTATCAGTTAAAGAAGATGAAGAAAAAGTATTTAATGCTTTAATAGAAAATGAAATTGACCCAATAGATTTTGAAAATGAAGATGGTGAAATTAGTGTTACTGTTAATCCTAAAGATTATGATAAATTAAAAACTGCTTTAGAATCAATAAATGAAAATATAGTTTATGAATTTGATGAAATAGGAATGTTTGCTAAAGATGAGATAACTTTAGAAGGTGAAGATTTAGAAAACTTTAAGAAGTTATATAAACTATTAGATGAAATAGATGATGTTACATCTATATACCATAACGTAAAAGATTTTGAGTTATAATGATAAAAAGAATATTAATTGATATTGATGATACACTATTAACTTTAAATATAAATAAGATATTAAAAGAATATGATACATATTTGAAACCTTTAAATATAAAAGGTATAGATATATATAATTTATATGGGGATTTTGAAAATACTAATTTAGAATATACAGATGAAAATGTACTTAAATATTTTCATGATAACTTAAGTGCAAATATTACTTTAAATCATTTAAATGATTTAAGAGAAATATTTGCAAATAATAGTTCCTTAATTAATGATGATACAGATTATATATTAAATAAGTTAAGTGAAAAATATGAAATAGTTGCTTTAAGTAATTGGTATAGTAAAGATCAATCTAATAGATTAGAAAAAGTAGATATATTAAAATATTTTACTAAGGTATACGGTGTAGATAACTTAGGTAGAAAACCATATAATAATACCTATATTAATGCATGTAAACCATATAAATTAAATGAATGTATTATGATAGGTGATAACATAGTAAATGATGTAAGTAAGCCTCATATTTTAGGAATAAAAAGTATATATTTTAATCCTTTAAATAATAAAAGTAATTATAAATCAATAAATTCTTTAAATGAATTAATTGATTTATTAGTTGAAAACCAATAAAAAATTAGTTATAATAAACTTGATAGCTGCGATGGTATTTACAACACTTGAGCTATATCGTCTAACTTGCGTTAAAAGTAAAAGAGTATGTTGAACATAAATTAAGGTGGTACCGCGGAAATATTTTCGTCCTTATCTTTCTTTATGTTTTTTTTGTATAAAAAAAGGAGTAATATGTTAAAAAGAATTATTTTTGATTTAGATAATACTATATTTGATTCAATCACTGATTATATTAATACATATAATGAATTTTTAGATAGTTCTGATATAACATTTTCTATTGAAGAATTAGCTTTAGTTACTAAAGAATATGAAAAAGATAATTATAATGTTAATAAAATAGAATATACCTCATATGTAAGTGAAAAGCTTAATATAGATTATTCTGTAAATAACTTTAATAAAATCTTAGAAATAAATGGTAAACATGCAACAATTATTAATTCTAATACAAAAAAGATACTAGAATATTTAAATAGCAAATATGAGATAGTTGCTTTATCTAATTGGTATTATGATGTACAGTATAAAAGATTAGAAAAAAGAGGCTTACTAAAATATTTTAAACATATTTATTGTTTAGATAACTTCGGAAGTAAACCAAGTAGTGCTGTATTTGAAAAAGCATGTAAACCATATGAATTAAATGAATGTTTAATAATAGGAGATAGTATAAAAAATGATATAGAAGTACCTAAAAAATTAGGTATGAAAGTTATATACTTTAATCCTAAGAATTATCATTCAACTTATGATAATATAAATAGTTTGGATGAACTATTAAATAAATTATAGAAAGGAATATTATGAAATTATTTGATGATTTAAAAGAAAGAGGATTACTTAAAGATATATCCTCACCAGAAATTGAAAAAAAGTTAAATGAAGAAACAATTACTTTTTACTGGGGAACTGATCCTACTGCAGATAGTCTGCATATTGGTCATTATCCAAGTTTAGTAACTGCTAAAAGACTTGCTAAAGCAGGTCATAATCCTATTTTATTAGTAGGAGGAGCAACAGGACTTATTGGAGATCCTAGACCTACTAGTGAAAGAACAATAATATCTAAAGAAATAGTAGAAAAAAATATAGAAGGATTAAAAGATCAAGTAAATTTTTTACTTGATGGTAAAGCAACAATTGTTAATAACTATGATTGGTCTAAAGATATTAATTTTATAGATTTCTTAAGAGATTATGGTAAATACTTTAGTATTAATTATATGCTTGATAAAGATATAATAAAAAGAAGATTAGAAACTGGTATTACATATACCGAGTTTAGTTATATGATAATGCAAGCATTAGACTTTGAATATTTAAATCAAAAATATAATTGTACTATGCAAGTAGCAGGATCAGATCAGTGGGGAAATATTACAGCTGGTATAGAGCTTATTAGAAGAAAAAGTGATAAAGAAGCATTTGGATTTACTATGCCTCTTATCTTAGATAAACATGGTAATAAATTTGGTAAATCTGAAGGTAATGCTTTATGGCTTGATAAAAATAAAACTTCTTCATATACTATGTATCAATATTTAATTAATTTAGATGATAGCATGATAGATCATTATTTAAAAGTATTTACATTTTTATCACTAGATGAAATAAAAGAAATTAATGCTAAGCATGCATTAAAACCAGAAGATAGAATTGCTCAAAAAGCTTTAGCTAAAGAAATAATTACTGATATTCATAGTAAAGAAGATTATGAAAAAGCTAAAAAAATAAGTGAAAACTTATTTAGTGAAAAAATATTTGAATTATCTAGTGAAGAAATTATATCATCATTAACAGGAGTTAAAACAATAAATATTAACAGTGATGAAGACATACTTAACTTACTGGTTAATACAACTATATGTTCTAGTAAAAGAGAAGCTAGAGAGATGCTTGAAGCTGGAGCAATATCTATAAACAATAAAAAAATAACTTCATTAGATGAAATTATTTCTAAAAAAGATGCTATAGATAATAAAGTATTACTAATTAAAAAAGGTAAGAAAAATTACTACTTAGGTATATATAACTAAGTCATAAAACTTTTTTTCATATATTATATGGAAAGGAGTTTTTTTATGAACCGAGAATATTATAAACCAAGACCAGTACCAATACCAGTTAGAAGATATGGATATAAAGAAAATGAAGGTGATAGATTTTTTTTAGCAGCTCCATTTTTATTTGGAGCACTAGCAGGAGGAGCTATAGCAGCATCATCTAGACCAAGACCAGTATATGTTTATCCACCAGCACAACCGTATTATAATCCGGCAGTGCCATATGCACATTCTAGTTATTCATATTACTATCCTACATATCGTTAATTATTATTCCAATAAATAAAAAAGTAATTATTAAACTTGTTCCACCATATGATAAAAATAATAATGGTATACCCATGATAGGTAATAAACCTAAATTCATGAGTATATTAAATGATATTTGAAATATAAAAATAGTAGCAAATACTTTAGCAAATAATTTATTATTTGCTTTTTTTATATAACTTATTAATATTAAACTAATAAATAAATAACATATAGTAACAATTATTCCTGCTAATAATCCATAATTACCTATATTAAATGCATAAATAAAATCAGTAGGAGCTTCAGGTACATATAGTGATAATTCTCCAATACCATTTTTTAATAAAGGAGATGATCCTATTAATATAAGTGCATTATTTATTTGATAATTATCACTAAAATATATTAATCTATCTATTCTATAAAATAAGGAAGTACCAAATATATTAATAAATAAATCTTCATTAAATATATATAAACTTACTAAACTACCTAATATTATTAATAGTAAAGTAAATATAATTATATAATATTTCTTATTAAGTTTAGCACTTAAAAAACATACTAATGCAATTAATAAATAAAATATTATAGCACCTGTATCAGGTTCTAGAAATACTAATACACAAGGTATTAAAGTGTATATAAATAAAAGTATAATATATTTAAAATTATTTGTTTTATTTATAGTTATTTTAGTTAATAACAATGCTAAAGTTATTTTAGTTAATTCACTAGGTTGTAAAGAAAATACCCCTAAATCAATCCACGCTTTAGCCCCATTTATTTCTTTGCCAAGAAATAACACTAAAATAAGTAATATAATTGATATTACATATAATATAAAACTATAATCAAATAATTTAATATTATTTATTTTAGTGCAAAAGAATAATATGAAAAAACCAATTATGAACCAACATAATTGTTTAATAAAATGACCATCATATAAAGTATTAATCATTTCAGAATTAATCATGTTAAGCAAACTAAGTATCATTAAAATACCTATAGGATATAATATTATATATTTATTTTTATAATTCATACTATTATTATGGTACAAAAATCTAATTTTTTACATAAATTATAATGAAGGTGATGTTATGAAAGATTTACCAAGAGTATATGCAAATCCAATAAATAAAGAATTTAAGAATTTTAAAAGAGAAGATAAAATAAATGAGTATGAAGAAAAAGTTAGTATAAGTCCAAGAAATTTATCTATGAAAATAAAAGATATATTCAATAGAAGTGATTATATTTATAAAAAAAGAGTGAGAATTCACACTTCTTTAGGAACTGAAGAACATATGATAATAGGTAAGACAGTTGATTACTTACTTACTATGCAGGGTAAGAAAATAAAGTATACAGATATACTAGATATAGAAGTAATATAAAAAAAATATATCTTAGATTAAATCTTCGATATATTTTTTTAATTCTTTAGCTTTTTTATCAAATATTATTTTAAGTTGATTATCAATTTCAACAACGCCTTTAGCTCCTATTTTTTGAATAGCTTCTTTATCGGCTTTACTAACATCTTTAAGTATAACCTTAAGTCTACTCATATTACATTCGGCATTAACGATATTGTCTTTACCACCTAAGTATGTAATTAGCTTATTAGCTTCAATATCAAAATCTTTTTTATTTAACTTAAATATAACTAATAATATAATAACTAATACAATTGCTATTATTATATATTGTAACCATATATCCATTTATATCACCTAATTAATTATACTACAATATACTAAAAAAATAAACTGTTCATTCACATATTTGAAAATTATACATAAATTAATAATGAATAAAGTGAAAGGGTGAAATTATGAATAAAACAACTTCTTCAAATTGCATAAATGATATTTTAAATGTTATTTTAGTATTACAAGAAAATGCATGTCCTGAAAATTGCTTAGATACATGTGATAGACCTGTTCTAGGCGGAGGGCCAAACTGTTTAGCTTGTAATACAAGACCAGTAATGTTATATACATGTTGTGGAAATGGTGTTCCTTGGAGTATGCCAACAAGTAAAGATTCAATTCAAAATTGTGAAGGTGCTACTGTTACAGATAACTGTTCAACTGTATTTAGACTTGAAAAACTTGATTGTAACTGTGCTACATTTAGAGTACTAATTGCAAATCCAGATACTACTAGTTTATATCCATACGTAGGAACAAATTCTTTCTTTACAATGGATACAGAATGTTTATGTTCCCTAAGATGTTTAAATGATACATACGTTGAATGTATATTCTAATAAAATAATAAAACTAGTTTAAAACTAGTTTTTTTTATGCTATAATAACAATAGTAGGTGGCTATGAAAAAACTTAAGGAAATATTTAATAAAAATAAAATATTAGTAATCGTTATGGCAGTTTCAATTGTTCTTATAAGTGGAGTGTCTTTTGCATACTTTGCTGGTTTGATTGGCGCTCCGGCTATAACTGATTTAGATGTGACAAGTCAAAAGGGAAATACTATAGTATTTACCCCAGGAACTGCCATTAATTTATATGCTACAGAAGATAACTTTGGACAAACACATACTAGTTTAAGTGGACAGACTATTTCAACTGCTGAATATACATCTTCTAAAACTGAATTAAATCCTGAAAAATATAATGTTTATTTTGTTATAAATGTAAATGATTTTGAATATACAACTGCATCCGAGGAAACAGAAATACTTTTAAAAGTAACTAATCCAGAAGGTGTAGAAGTAACTAGCATTACTGGATTTACTCACGATACAGTTACGGATAATGTTTCAGGAGATACATTATCAGGTTTTGATGTAACTACATTTATGGGTATAGTGCCTATAGCAATAGATTATGAAATAGATTCAATAAATAAGATTAAAACTACTCAACAGTGGAAAGTAGAGCTTACTTTTGTTAACCTTGCTACTAAACAAAATGATAATACTAAAAAGACTTTTGAAGGTAAATTAATTTTGCAACAGGGTCCATATGAACCAACACTAGCAGAATCTATTATATTTGATAATTATGATAATGATGATTTTATATATCATTCAGATAAAAACGAAGACTCAGCAGGAGATAATAGTTTTAGATTCTCAGGTGCTAACCCTGATAACTATGTTACATTTAATGATGAATCATGGAGAATAATAGGTATCTTTGATGATAAATTAAAACTAATAAGAGAAACTCCATTAGATACACTTATGGCATTTGATACAGGTAACTCTAATGACTTTGCAACATCTGATATAAATACTTATTTAAATACTACTTTTTATAATGCCCTTAATTCAGATGCTAAAAATTTAACGGTATCATCAAAACTTAATATAGGCCCTATATCTACTAATACGGGAGGAGAATATCATAAAACTCCAGGTGTAATAGCTAGAAAAGAAAGTTTTTTAAAAACATCTAGTTCATACAAAGTTGGTTTAATGAATGCAAGTGATTATTTATTTGCAGCATCAGAAACATATCATACTTTAAATAACTATGATGCTACTGATACTAATAACGATTATGCAGATAATGCAAATATGATAGCTACTAATTGGATGTATATATTTGATACATATACAGCATCAGATTTCGAGTGGACAGTAACACCAGCAACAGATGGTAATAGTTTAATGCAAATAAGAGCAGTAGGGAACACTAATTCTAACTATGCAACTAATAATGGATTAGCAGCTAGACCAACTGTTTATATTACAGGTGATGCCAGATTATCAATTGGTACTGGAACATCTGCAGATTCATATATTCTAAGTCTTCCATTGCAAGGTGCCTCTAAACACCTAGTAGAAAATCATGACGCAGGTGAAGGATTATACCAACATACAGCAGATCTAGCTAACGGAGCAGGAGATAATAACTATAGATACTCAGGACCTGATTCGCTAGTAAAAAACTATGTAACATTTAATGATGAAATGTGGAGAATAATAGGTATCTTTGATGGTAAATTAAAACTAATAAAAGAAACATCAATAGGAACATATGAGTTTGATCCAGGAAATGATAACTCATGGGCCGATGATGGTGGAGGAGTAGAAGGAAATCAACTCCTAAATAACTATTATTTTAATAGTACAGTAGCCCCAAATCTCTTAGCAGATTGTGGCGGCTCTGGTAGAGGAAGTTGTGATTTCACATCAACGGGACTAGATGCAACTGCAAGAGCAATGGCAGAAACATCAACATGGTACTTAGGAGCTCCTGATACAAATAATCAAACAGCAAATGCATTTTATAAAGAAGAAAGAGGAAGTGCAACAACAGATGGAACACATATAACAACAGAGGCAAATATAGGATTATTATATATGAGTGATTATGGATATGCAGCATCAAGTAATGCATGGACAACAAACCTAGTTCGTTATGATACAAACTCAATACCTGCAAATAACTGGATGTTTAGTGGATTATATGAGTGGTCAATATCGCCTAATTTGTCTGGCTCTAGCAGCGTGTTGGGTGTAAGCAGCAGCGGTGATGCGAACAACTACTATGCCAGAGGTGGGTCTGCGTGGCGCCCAACCTTATACCTGAAATCAAATGTAGAAATCATAGGAGGATCAGGAACTGAAAGTGATCCGTTTAAAATAGGTTTAGATGCTAATAAATACTTAATAGATAGTCATGGAGCAGAAGAAGGGCTTTACCAGCATACAGCAGATTTAACAAATGGAGCAGGAGATAATAATTATAGATATTCAGGACCTGATTCATTAGTAAAAAACTATGTAACATTTAATGATGAAATGTGGAGAATAATAGGAGTTTTTGATGGAAATGTAAAACTAATAAAAGAAACATCAATAGGAACATATGAATTTGATCCAGGAGATGATAACTCATGGGCCGATGATGGTGGAGGAGCAGAAGGAAATCAACTACTCAATAACTATTATTTTAATAGTGCAGTAGCGCCAAATTTGTTAGCAGATTGTGGTAATACAAGTAGAGGAAGTTGCGACTTCACATCAACAGGACTAGACGCAACAGCAAGATTAATGGTAGAAACATCAACATGGTACTTAGGGGCTCCTGATACATATAATCAAACAGCAAATGCATTTTATAATGACGAAAGAGGAAGCGTGACATCTACAGGAACCCATATAACAACAGAGGCAAATATAGGATTAATGTATGTAAGTGATTATGGATATGCAGCCTCAAGTAATGCATGGACAACAAATTTAATTGATTATAATACTAACTCAATACTAGCAAGTAACTGGATGTGTAGTGGAGTTTTCGAGTGGTCAATATCGCCTTATTTGTCTCGCTCTAACTTCGTGTGGTATGTTTACGACAACGGTGATGCGGACAGCTACTACGCCAGCTATGGGAGTGCGTGGCGCCCAACCTTATACCTGAAGGCCGAAACGAAGATTGTAGGAGGAACGGGAACTGAAAGTGATCCGTTCCAGTTAGGACTATAATACTAAAAGGAAGACCGACCCTGAAAGTGTAGTCACGCTGCCAGGCGGATGTCTGGCCGTGACCGATTTTATTAACAATAAAAAGGAGCGCATATGAATAGTAAAGGATTTACATTAATAGAACTACTTGCTGTGATAGTTGTTCTTGCTATAGTTGGTACTCTATCAATAGTTATATATAGCGGGTTTAGTGATTCTATTAAAGAAAAAGAATATGAAACATTAATTAATTTATATAAATCATCTATAAAAGTGTATGTTGAGGATAATGATTATGATAATGTAACTATTGTTCTTCAAGAACTTATTGATACTGATTATGTAAGTGCTCCGGCTGATGGAATAATAATTAATCCAATCAATGAAAGTTATAAACTTAATTGTTTAAAGTTTAATGTAATTAAGGAAAATAATGAGTATATAGTTTCTTATGATGAAACAAGTACTAATGTTTTAATAGAAGATAAATGTAATTAAAATAGTGACTACTTTTACACTTAAAAGTAGTTTTTATTTTGATAAAATGTTATAATTAAGTTGGAGAAACTTGGAGGATATATGGATATTTTAAGTACACTTAATGATAATCAGAAAAAAGCAGCAATGCATATAGATGGTCCTTGTTTAGTAATTGCCGGAGCAGGTTCTGGTAAAACAAAAGTGCTAACAACAAGAATTGCTAATTTAATAAATAATCATGTATATAGTAGTAATATACTAGCTATTACATTTACAAATAAAGCAGCTAAGGAAATGAGAGATAGACTTAATAACATAGTTAGTGATAACTATGCTTTTGTAGGAACATTTCATTCTTTTGGTGTTAAGATAATTAGGGAAAATTATGATAAAGTAGGATTAGATAAGAATTTTACTATTTTAGATTCAGATGATAGTTTAAGTGTTATAAAAAAAATACTTAAAGATATGAATATAGATGTAAAAGAGATTAGTCCTCATTATATAAAAAATAAAATAAGTTTTATAAAAAATGAATTATTAACTGATGCTGGAATAGAAAGACATTTTAATACTTATGTAGATAAAAAGGTAGCAGAAATATATTATAAATATGATAATATACTTAGAAGAAATAATGCTATAGATTTTGATGATTTACTTAAAAAACCAGTATTATTATTTAAAGAAAATAAAGAGATATTAGAACATTATCAAGAAAAATTTAAATATATTTTAGTAGATGAGTATCAAGATACTAATGAAGTGCAGTATATACTTATAAAACTACTTAGTGATAAACATAAGAATATATTTGTAGTAGGTGATGTTAATCAAAGTATTTATGCATTTAGATATGCTAACTATAAAAATATACTGAACTTTGAAAAAGATTTTAAGAACTGTGTTACTATAACTTTAAATCAAAATTATAGAAGTACAACTAATATATTAAGTGCTGCTAATGATGTAATAAAAAATAATTCCGAAAGAAAAGATGTGGAGTTATTTTCTGAGTTAGGAACTGGTACTCAAATAAAATATTTTAGAACCTATAATGATCAAAGTGAAGCTCTTAATGTAGTAGAAGAAATCAAAAGATTAATAAATAGTGGATATAATAAAAAAGATATAGCAGTTTTTTATAGAACTAATGCACAATCTCGTGGTATAGAAGAAAAAATGCTTAAAAGTAATATACCATATAAAGTAGTAGGAAGTTTTTTCTTCTATAAGAGAAAAGAAATTAAAGATTTAATAGCTTATTTAAGGTTACTATCTAATACAAAAGATGATGTTGCTTTAGAAAGAGTTATTAACGTACCCAAAAGAAAGATAGGACCTACAACTGTTAATAATATTAGAAATAAAAGTGATGAGTTAAATACATCTATGTTTGATGCAATTGATAGTGGTAAAGAATTAGAATTTAAAAATGTTATTAATGAACTTATAAAAGATAAAGAAAATTTAAGTTTAACTGAATTAATAGATGCAGTTTTAGAAAAAACAAAAATGTTAGAAGAACTTAAAAATGAAAAAAGTTTAGAAGCAGATTTAAGAATAGAATATTTAATGGAATTTAAAAGTATTACTGAAAACTTTCAAAAAGAAACAGGTATAGTAAACTTAGAAGATTTCTTAGAATCTATATCACTTGTAGCAGATATAACAGAGCATAAAGATTATGATGATGTTGTTACCCTGATGACAATACATGCTTCTAAAGGTCTTGAATTTAAAGTTGTATTTATAATTGGAATGGAAGAAGGTATATTGCCTCATCAAAATTCACTATTTGAAAAATCAGAATTAGAAGAAGAAAGAAGATTATGTTATGTTGCTATAACTAGAGCAAAAGAAAAATTATATATTTCTAATGCTGAAAGAAGAATGTTATTTGGTAAAATAAGTGCTAATATGCCATCAAGGTTTATAGATGAAATTAATGATAAACTACTTGATATATTAGAAGAAAAACCTAAAATAGAAGAAAAGAAAATTGATAAAAATATCTTATATGGTGATAATAAAGAATATAGTATGGGAGATACAGTATTTCATGTTACATTTGGACAAGGAAAAGTTACAGCAATTGATGATAGATTTGTAACTGCAAATTTTGGAACAAGATTTGGAGAAAAAAAAGTACTTAAAAATTATAAAGGTATGCAAAGGAGATAATTATGGAAAAAACTTTAGTAATTTTAGCCGCTGGAATGGGTTCAAGATTTGGCGGTGTAAAACAAATTGAACCAGTAGGGCCTAATGGAGAAATAATATCAGATTATAATATATATAATGCTATTAAACATGGGTTTACAAAAGTAGTATTTATAATAAGAAAACACCATTTAGATATCTTTAAAAATGATGTAGTAAAAAAATATGAAGATAAAATAAAAGTGGAATTTGCTTTCCAAGAATTTGATACAGTGCCAAGTGAAATAAAAATTCCAGAGACTAGAGAAAAAGTACTAGGTACTGCTCATGCAGTATTATGTAGTAAAGATGTTGTATCATCACCATTTATACTTATAAATGCAGATGATTTTTATGGGGAAGATGCATTTAAAAAAGCTAGTAATTTTATAGATACTAATTTAAATGAAAATGATTATTTAAATGTAACGTATCCTGTTACCTTAGTTGCTAGTGAAATGTATACTGTAAAAAGAGGAATTAGTTTTACTAAAAATAATATGATTCAATCATTAAAAGAGTCAGAAATTAAATATGAAGATGGAAAATATATTGGTACTGATTTAGAAACAGGAGAAGTATACGAAGTAGGGAGCGATAAAAATGCATCAATGAATTTCTTTGTATTTAAACCATCAGTATATAACTATTTAAATGAATATTATCAAGACTTTTTGACAAGAATTACTGATACTAATGAATCTTTATTACCGGCTTGTATTGCCAATAATATAACTGCAGGTAATGTTAATTTATATGAAGAAGTATCGCTTGATAAATGGCTAGGAATTACTTATAAAGAAGATTTAGAAGATTTTAAAAATGAAATAAATAAATTAATAGAAGAAGGTAAATATCCAAGTAACTTATGGGGGTAAATATGGAAAATATCCAAAATAAAATAGCTGATTTAACTAAACAAATAAATGATGCAAATCATGATTATTATGTAATAGATAATCCAAAAATAACAGATCAAGAATATGATAACTTATTAAGAAATTTAAGAAAGTTAGAAGCTGATTATCCAGAATATCAAGATCCTAATTCGCCAACTCTTAGAGTTGGGGGAGTTAAACTTGATAAGTTTGAAAAAGTAGTGCATCAAACTCCGATGATGAGCATTGAGGATGCTTTTAATTATGAAGAACTTATTAAGTTTGATTCTAAAGTTAAAGAAGTTATATCAAATCCAGAGTATATATGTGAACTTAAAATAGATGGTATAAGTTTATCTTTAGAATATGTTAATGGAAATTTATTAAGAGGTGCTACTAGAGGTGATGGATCAGTAGGAGAAAATATTACAGAAAACGTTAAAACTATAAAAAATATTCCTTTAAAATTAAATGAAGATGTAAATATTACTGTTCGTGGTGAAATATATATGAACAAGGCTACTCTTGATATATTAAATAAAGAAAGAGAAAAAAATAAAGAACCACTACTTCAAAATGTTAGAAATGCAGCAGCAGGTTCTGTTAGACAGCTTGATTCTAAAGTATGTGCATCAAGAAACTTAGATAACTTTATGTACCATTTGCCACTAGCTAGTGATTTTAATATTGCTAAACATAGTGATGCAATTGATTATATGAAAAAACTTGGTTTTAAAATCAATGATAGAAATAAAGTAGTAAGTAATATTGATGGGGCAATTTCTTATATAGAAGATATTTCTAAGATTAGAAAAGATCTTCCATATGAAATTGATGGAGTTGTAATTAAAGTAAATGATTTAAATAAACAAAGTGAATTGGGTATGACTAGTAAGTATCCTAAGTGGGCTAGGGCATATAAGTTTCCTCCTGAAGAAGTATTAACTAAACTAGAAGATATAGTTTTTTCAGTAGGTAGAACTGGTCAGATAACGCCTAATGCAGTCCTTACGCCTGTTATTGTAATGGGTTCTACTATAGCTAGAGCTACACTTCATAATGAGGATTATATCAATGAAAGAGATTTAAAAATAAATGATACTGTTGTTATTAGAAAAGCAGGAGATATAATACCAGAAGTGGTAGAAGCTAAGAAAGATAGAAGAGTAGGAAATGAAATACCATTTAAGATGATTACTAATTGTCCAATATGTAATAGTGTTCTAGAAAAAAGAAAAGATAAAGTAGATTATTTTTGTGAAAACAATGGTTGTCCCGCTAGAAATATAAATAGCTTAATACATTTTACTTCTAGAGATGCCTATTACATAGAAGGTCTGGGAGAAGAAGTAATAGAAGATTTTTATAATTTAGGGTTTATAACTAAATTAGAAGATTTATATACACTTAATGATCATAAAGCTAAAATAAAAGAGTTAAATGGTTATGGTGAAAAAAGTATATCTAAGATTATAGATAATATAGAAATAAGTAAAAATTATAGTTTAGAAAGATTAATATTCGGTTTAGGAATAACTGGAATAGGAAAGAAGAAAGCATTAGTATTAGCTCAAAAATATAATACTATGGATAAACTAGTAAAGGCTTCTTTTGAAGATATTAATGATATACCTGATTTTGGAGAAATACTAGCTGAAAATGTTGTTAATTATTTTAGTAATAACAAAATATTAATAGAAAATTTAAGAAATATAGGATTAAATTTTAATTACTTAGGAGAAGAAAAATTATTTCATGAAGAAATAAGTAATAAAAAATTTGTTATAACAGGTACTATAGAAAATTTACCTAGAGATGTAATAAAAAAATTTATTGAAAGTTATGATGGTCATGTAATAGATTCTGTAAGTAAAAATACTGATTATTTAATACTAGGAGAAAATGCTGGTAGCAAGCACGATAAAGCTATAAAGCTGAATATTCCAATATGGGATGAAGACAAAATAAAAGAGATTATGAATAAATAATCTCTTTTATTTTATAATTAATTTTCTTTGAGGTATAGAAGCTTGTATTTTTTTATGTTCAACTAAAAGTTGGCTCATTGTTTGGATAAGAATTTTATTAATATTTACTTCTCCTGCTTCCCACTCGTATAAAGAAAATGCACGATATAATGTTTCTAATATTAGCGATATATTACCACTAGTTAAATCACGCATATATTTCATGGTTTCATATGAAATATTATCATTTAACAAAAAATTCTTATGTATAGATTTATATTTCATATAATAGTTAATAATTAAATTATTAATGAACTCGATTTTTTTAGCATAAGTTATTTGTATAAATTTATAATGATCTAATCTTGCTTCTGTTTCTTCAGAATTATCACTAGTTGATATTATTGTTTGATCAAATAGATTAAAATATTGTGCAAGAATATTTTGAACCAATTCTTCTCCTGAATGAATTCTATCGAAATTGCTTATTATAAGAGTTTTCTTCTTTTCTGGAAATTCATCATTAATTTTATCTAATATCTCTTTAGTTAAATCTAAAGAAATATTATTATATTTATTATTATCTTCAAAGCAAGAACTGTTAATATATTCATAGGCTTCCTCTATTTTTCTGTTAATAAAAGGTTGGTACTCATTTTTCAGTATTTTGAATTCTGCACCAGAATAGGAATTAATAATGATATCAGATAAAATAAGCTCATAATAATACTTTAAAAAGTTTTTGCTGAAATTATTGGTCGAGAAATTTATTAAATCAAAAGAGCCGTTTATAATTAACCTGTCTCCAGTATATAAATTTTGATTGTTGTTTAATACCGTGCGTTTTCCGCTTCCTTTATTTCCATTAATTATTATTAGTCTATCATCTAACTTACTTATTTTTTTCCATTCATCTACTATATAATCGTTTAGTATTGTGTTATATTTACTTTTCATAAAACCTCCTAATTTAATTATAAATGTGATTATAAAATTTTACAATATAAATTGTACATAAAATGACAATTTATATTTTTTTTATTTCACTTAAATAAGTATAATGATATTATTTATATAAGGTAGTGATTATATGAAAGTTATAGTTTGTGTAGATGATAATTTAGGTATACTTTTTAATAAAAGAAGAGTATCTAAAGATAGTAAAATAATAGAGGATATAATAAGTAATTATGAAGATATTTATATTAATGAATATTCTAAAGAATTATTTATAGATAATTATATAGTTAGTGATAAACTTGAAGAGGGAATTAATTTTGTAGAAAACAATTCTTTATTAGGAATGGAAGATAAAATAACTGAAGTAATTATTTATTACTTTAATAGAAAATATCCAAGTGATCTAAAGTTAGAACTTGATTTAAATAAATATAATGAAGTAAGTAAAACTGAATTTGTAGGAAGTTCTCACGATAAAATCACTAAAGTAGTTTATGAGGTGGTAAAATGAAAAAAGCTATAGCAAGTTTAATAATAATAGGATCGTTAATATTTACTTTTTATTCAGAAATAACACATGCATACAATACATATTTTGAAGATGACACACTTTATTCATCAGAAGAAGTGATTGAGTATGATGGAGAACTTTATGAATCGGTTAATAATAATGTGCCCAATTTTACTGATGAAGACAGAAGAAAAACAGTATTTGAAAGTTATAGTGAATTAGACAGCTTAGGAAGAGCAGGTGTAGCTTTTGCTAGAATAGATAAATCATTAATGCCTACTGAAGATAGAGGAAGTATTGGGAGTGTTAAGCCTAGTGGTTGGCATACCGTAAAATATGATATTGTATCAGGTAATTATTTATATAATAGATCTCATTTAATTGGTTTCCAATTAACAGGAGAAAATGCGAATGAAAATAATTTAATAACAGGAACTAGATATTTTAATGTAGAAGGTATGCTGATATTTGAAAATATGGTTGCTGATTACATAAAAGAAACAAATAACTCTGTATTATATAGAGTAACTCCTATATATGAAGGAAATAATCTCGTAGCAAGTGGAGTTACTATAGAAGCAGAATCAGTAGAAGATGATGGAATATTATTTAATGTATATGTACATAATATTCAACCGGGAATAGTTATAAACTATAGTGATGGAACTAGTTATTTAGAATAGAAAAAAAGAAGAATAATTCTTCTTTTTTAAATGCTATTAAGTTCATCACATAGTTTTTTACATTCTTTATCTATTTTAGTAGCTTCTGCTTCTTCTAATACATACCATTTATTTTCATAAGCATAATCAAATAAATCTTTTTGCATATCACTAGTTTCTTTAAACATAGTTATATATTTTTTATGTAACTCATCATTACTAGCTTCATTTAACATAGTTGCTTGATTAACAACTAATGCTTTCATAGAAGCAAGTATATCAAATAAATAATACTTATCTTCCATTTTTTTGTTCTCCTTTTAAAATATTTGCTAGTGTATTAGCGTGTTTAACATTCATATCATAAACTTCATTTAATTTAGAACATAATTTTTCATCATTAGTACTATTCATATAAAATTGTAATTTCTTAATTAAAATTAAATTCCAATTAAATGCATCTGATATATAAGATAAATCTTTAGGTGTAATTGTAGATAATTTTTTATTCATAATAATTTCCTTTCAAATATATTATGAACTATAAAATAAATTATATACTATTTAACTTTAAGTAAATATAACGAAACAGAGGGAGTATTATTAAATCTTATAGGTAAACTTTCTACTCCTAATCCGTTAGATACGTAAATGTTTTCGTAGTTGCCAAAAGTATATTTTTTAGCATTTTCTTTTGTAAATATAGGACTCATTAAATAAGGTTTTATTAACCCTCCTAAAGAGTGTCCGGCAAAATATATACTAGTATTATTATTTATATTATCAATTAAATCAGGTTCGTGAATGAGCGTAATATTCATAGCAGGTTTAATATCTTCTTCTATAGCGTATGAATTAGTTATATCAGTTGTAGTAGTAAGACCAGTAATAGAAATTGGTGTTATATCTTTATAAAATAACAACTGTGTTTTATTATCAAGTAATATAAAATCGCCTTCATCCATAATAAATTTATAATTATCAATATTCTTAAGATCGTTATCTCCGTAAATAGAATATTTATATAAATTAGCATTAATTCCTTTTAAAAAATTAATTACTACATCTTTATCTTTAACAGAAATTTCATAGTTATCATCTATTAAATCTCCTGTAAAAAATACTATGTCAGGTTCTAATAAATTAATTTCAGTTTGTATTTTTTCTAAGTTATCCATATTAAAATTAGTATTAATTAGTAAATCTGAAAAGTGTAATATAGTCAGACCATCAAAAGATTCTGGCATAGAAGTATCTATAGTAAATTTATTAACTTCAAAACCATTTATAGCTATATATCTAGCGTATAAAAATATTAAAACTAATATTAATATAATTGCAAATAATATTTTTCTCATTAGACAGCTCCCATAGAAAATAATAGTGTTAAAGTAAGTGAGTTATGAAATATATGCATTATTATAGGTACATAAATATTATTTGTTTTATAGTGAGCATATGCAAATGCGGCACCAAGACCTGCATAAGGAATTATAAAAATAATATCATTTCCAATTACATGTAAGTAACCAAATAAAAATGCGCTAATACCAATATATAAATATTTATTACTAAAAGATTTTCTAATACCTAATCTAAAAATTAATTCTTCAGTAATAGGTCCAATTATAGCCATAGTAAGTATAGCGGTAAGCCCAAAATCACTAAGAGCCGTTCTATTTAATTCTTCATTTTCAGATATAGTATTAAATATAGAATATAAAAAGTTGTTAGTTACTATCACAAAGATATAACCACATAACCAATATAAAAATATATCCTTAAAGTAATCTTTTTTAAAGTTTTGAAAATCTTTTTTAAAATCTTTTATGAATATAAATATAAATACTAAAGAAGTAATTAAACTAGATAAAAATAAAGTTAATCCCCCATCAAAAAATTCACTTAATATTTCATTAGTGATTATTGTTAATATAAAATATAGTATTATATATAAAATAAATTTATAGTATTTTTTCATAAAAATAAATTCCTTCTATTACTCTAAATTAAATATATCATAAAATGGCTAAATCTTCAATTTATAAGTTGAAGTTAGAGTGTAAATATGTTAATATATTATAAGAAGGGTAGAAAATCTTATGAAGAAAAAAATTATATTATTTATGGCACTTTTATGTATGCCGATTTATGCTAATGCATCCACTTGTTCAACAGAAGAACAACTTACTTTAAGAAATGGAGCTAGCTTAATTACAGCGGCTTATGAAGAGTCAGAAAGAGAAGTTGATCCATCAACGTATATTCCTCCAGGAAATTTAACTGAAGAGGAAAAAGAAAATTATGTTGAGATGGAAACATTTTTTAATATTAATATATTAAACATAACTACTGATTATTATGTTGAAATTACTAATAATCAAAATAATGAAGTTATTTTGGTTAGAGCAAATGATACAGAAGATGGTAAATATACATTTGAACATAATAATTTAAATACTGTTACAACTTATACCATGTCTGTGTATTCATCTAATGATACTGGTTGTCCAGATGAAAGATTATCAATTGTAAGAGTTACTACTCCAATGATTAATCCGTTTGCTTCATATGATGTATGTTCTATATATCCTGATGAAAGTGTTTGTCAAAAATATGTTACTACTCCAGGTTTTGATAGCACAATGTTTTATAACGCTATTAATGGATTAAAAGCTGAAAATGTGGAGAATCCAGAAGATGATGACGATGGTGTAATAGCTGAAACAACAGATTTTATTAAAGATTATTATTTATATTTTATTATAGGGGCAGTAATAATTGCTGCAGGGGTTATAGTATTTGTGATACTAAAAAAGAAAAGAGGTAAGAAAAAATGAAAAAAATAAGTTATTTAATAGTTTTCGTTTTATCAATTTTTATTTTTAGTAATGTAAATGCAGAGACATTTAATGTTACTCATAAAGATTTAAAAGGACCTTCAGGTTTATATTTGGGGGATATGGATGATTCTTCTTATAATAAAACATTTTATATAACTGTATATAATGCTAATTACTTAGGAACGAATTATAGTGCGTTTTGTTTAGATCCGGGATTAAGAACGAATACTACTTACACAACTAGTGTAGATTTATCTAGTTCTTCTAGAAGAGGTTTAGAAGAGTATGATTATGGCCTTAAAACTATTTTAATTAATGGTTATAATATTAATAATACTACAACTACTAATCCAGTTACTGGAAGTAATTTAACAGCAGATGAGTTTAAAGTTGCAACAACTATAGCTCTAAGATCTTATGTACTTGCATGGGGAAGCTTTAACTCATCTTCAGTACTTACAGAGGAAAAATCGGCATATATAAATGAAACAGCATTATGGAATTATAATGCTGCTGAAGATGGAATATTTGATACACAGAGATTTGAATGGATTTCCAATGAAAAAATAGGACTAAATAGTTCCAAAAATTTTGATGATTATGATTCAAGTATAAACTTCAACTCGAGTAGCGAAGTTGGAGAAGGTGTATTCCAGGTTGCAAGAGAGCTATACTATGATGGTATGGATGCAGCAACAAAATATGCTACTACATCTCAATTAAGTCCTGATGTTGTAAATACATCAAGAGATGTTACTAATGATGATGATTCAATTACTAGAACAATTACTTTAACGCCAACTAACTTTAATGGTAAAACAGGAACCTTAACTTCATTAAGAGTATCTGGTGTTAGTGGTGTTAGTTATAAAATAAGTAAAAATGGATCAGAATCAACACTTACATCATTTAGTAATGTTACTTTAGATGAAAATACAAAAATAATTATTACATTTACAGTAACTCCTCAAACAGGAAAAAATGTTGATTATAATTTAAATTATTCATTTAATCATGAAGATTTAGATTCAGGAAGATTTATTCTTTTAGGAGAAGGTCAAGCAAACGTACAAAGATTACTTCTTTATGTACCAGGAGATACTAGTAAAGTATTTAATGATGAATTTACTATAGTTGGTGATGTAGCTTGTAAAACTGAAATAGATATTCCAGGAGCTTGTTCAAATTATGATGATGAACATTTTACTGGAGAAATAAATGGACCAGAAGATATTAAAAATTGTGTAATAGATGGCCAAGATGAAGCTGGTAACTCATACCAAGCTGAAACTTGTGATGATAATATAATACCATCGGATAGTAATGATTACTGTCAAGTTTATTGTACTGAGGATTTTGAAATTGAATTTCCTGGTATGAGACCAGTAAATAGTGGTAGATATTTTGATATAGGGGCACAAATTGTTGCTACAAAATCATGTTATACTAGTGAAATAGATCATGATCAATTTGATGAAGATATAGAAAATGCTATTAATGCTGTAATTGCAGCATATAATAGATATTCAGAAGCATCTGCAGTTGTAGAAGGGTTAAATTCATCATATATTGGAACAAAAAAATATGATGATAAAGTTACATATTTTTCATATGATGCTGGTAGACCCGAGAAAACAAAACAAGAATGTACAGAAAGTATTAAAGATGGAGAAACTGTTGAAACTTGCAGAACTGTAGTTACTCAAAGTTATATTGCTCCGCATTGTGATAGAGATGGAAGTGGAACACATGATGCTAATGAATGTGGCGATAGAATAGTTCCAAGCAAAAGTTATACAACATATTATATTTCTAACGGAGTACTTCAAAGTAGAACAGAGAATACTTCTTCAAAAACTTATGATGGAGATGATGGTAATACATATTCAAATGGTATAATGTCATCTTGTAATGATAGGGTATCATCTTGTGATAACGGAAGTATACCATCTAGTGTAACTTCAGCAGCGAACAGTGAAAAATCATCGGCTAAAACTGCATTAGATAATGCAATAAATGCATATAATGCAATTATTAATGATTATAAATTATGTTCTGATTGGGATTATAGTTATGATAGCGTTCCTGAGATAACATATTCATATGAATCAAAATACGATAATTTACTTAGTGGTAGTGACAGAAAAATGGACTCTGATAGTTCAAGATTAGATGTTGATACTTATGAGTGTGATGAGAATTATGAAAATTGTGGAACTTTAGATAAGGAAACAGTATCATATATTACTTGTACAACAAGTGGTTGTACAACAACTTCTTACCAATTAAACAGAGATGCTGGAATAGTAAAAAAGACTGGTGATAAAACTATAGATTATGAAACACCAGAAATATTTTATCAATACTGGCCGTCAGGAGAAGTATTTATAGAAGATGAGGGTTATGTTAATAGTAGTAATACAGGAACCGTAAGTACAGTTGATGGTTTACCAGTTGAAATAGAGCATAATGCAGGAGCATATGACTTTGTATTTACAATAGACGGACTAGGAGAGTATTATGATGACTGTGGTGAAGATGGAAGAATTATAAATGAATCTGATCCAAGTGGAACTGTACTTGAAAAAAATGAAACAGCATTTGAAGGTGAATATGTATGTCAATATTTAGTTAACTGTCCAGAGTGTGAATTTGATGTAACTTATATACCTGATCCAGATGAGTGTACTAACTGCTTATTTACAGCAGGATACTTACAAGCTCATTATAGACCTACATCAGTTGGTTCTTTAACTGCTAATGATAGAGAAATGGGATGGAACTGGAATAGAAATGATGGAACATTCTTAGGTGAAAAAGCAGGGGATACACTTGATGATATTATTAATAATGGGGATTCAGTTTATTTAGGAACGCCGTTATTAACAGTTAACTTAACTGCGGATTTAGCAGCAGATATAAGAATGTATAACGATAGAGAAGAAAAAAATGGTGGATATAAAAATAATTCACTAAAATGTATTGATTCTGGAAGTTATGAAAACGTAATGTGTTATAGTACATTCTTTGATGATTACTTAGAACATTCAACATATAATACATTATTTGTATTTGGTAATGACAGAGATGATATTGGAACATACTTTCAATTATATACAGGCGCTTCTATACCAGGAGGATCTACTGGAATTGGTGGACCATCTTGGAAACTTAATGAGGAGGTGGAGTTAGGATGAGTAATGCGTATTGGGGATACTGGTTAGTATTACTTGGTGTATTTATTGTAGTTGTATTATTATTAATACAAAACGTAACTACAGCTAACGTACAAAATGCTTCACTTATTAAAGAAATATCTGAAGCAGCAATGATTGATTCAGTAGATTATGCATATTATCGTGATTACGGTGAAATAAAAATTAATGCTGAAAAATTTGAAGAAACATTTACAAGAAGAATGGCAGAAATAGTTACTGGTGGAACGACTTATAAAATTGAATTTCATAGAATTTATGAGTCTCCTCCAGCTATTGCATTAGATGTATCTAGTAGATCTAGTACATTTAATATATTTGGTGATGAAACAACTTTTGATTTAACTGATAGAGTAGAAGCTATTCTTGAAGGAAGTATAAAAGGATAAAAGGAGGATAAATGAAAAATTTTACGGGAGGACTAAAAAGGTTTTTATCTAATAAAAACACAATAACGATATTAGCTGTTATTGTAGGTATTTTAGTATTATGGTTTGCTTATAATATGCGAGTGCAACAAGCTATTAAACCTCAATTAATTCCATATGCCTTAGAAAGAATAGGGGCAACTGAACCTATTACTACTGAGAATATTGGATATATAGAAGTTAATGCTGATATGTTATCAAAAAGTGATATTATTACAAGTGCTGCTTTATTAGATGGTAAATTTATTACTACAGGAACATCTATACCTAAAGGTGGATTCTTTCATCAATCGCAAGTTGTTGAAGGTGAAACTCTTCCTAATACAGTGTTTGATCATATTGAAGATGGACATGGTTTATTCTCATTAAGAGTAGATAATGATTCTACTTACGGTAATTCAATTTATCCTGGGGATAGAATAGATTTATATGTTAAATATGTAGATGAATTAGGAATAATAGTTTTTGGTAAATTTATAGAAAGTATAGAAGTGTTAGCAGTTAGGGATTCTCGTCAAGATGATGTTTTTGATAGTGAAGATCCTTCTAATCCTTCGTTACTGTTATTCTCTTTACCAGAAGATACTAATAACCCAGAAAATAATTTATTTTACTGGTTAACACAAGCAAGTTTTATTCCTGGATTAGAAATAATACCTGTTCCTAGAAATAAAGCTTATACAGAAGAAGATGCAGCAACTAAAATAACTAGTTATGAAATTCAAGCATATATTGAACTTTATACTAGATCTGCACTTCAATAAAATAAAAGAATAAAAGAATAAAAAAGGTGGTGAACGTATGAATGATGCGATTTTTTCGCAGTTGGATTTTGGTCCACTAAAAGAATTTCTCGAAGATGAAAATGTCACAGATATTTCATACGGGAACGGTGGTCAAATCCACTTAAAAACACTTGATAAAGGTGTATATAGAGTTGAAAGACCAGAAATAAATAATGCTTTATTAGAAAAACTTGCCTTTCAGTGTTCTAATGTAATGGGAACAACATTTAATATGGCACATCCATTTCTGGATGCTGAAAGTGCTGAGTTACGTCTTAACTTTGTGCATGAATCTATTTCAACAAATGGGGTTGCATGTACTATACGTAAAACTCCAGCAAAAATAAGATTAAATAAAGATAAGTTATTAAGTGAAAAATACGTAACTGAAGAGTTGCATGATTTTTTACTTACATGTATTCATGGTCACTGTAATGTTATTGTAAGTGGAGAAACTGGTTCAGGAAAAACAGAATTAGTTAAATATCTTGCATCACATACAGGAGAAAATGAAAAAATAATTACAATAGAAGATACATTAGAACTTCACTTAGATAAAATATTTCCACATAGAGATATAGTAGCTATGAAAACTAATAATATAGCATCTTATTCAGATGTACTAGTTACATGTATGAGACAGAATCCAAGATGGATATTACTATCTGAGGTGCGTTCTGCTGAAGCAGTAACAGCTGTTAGAAACTCAATATCTTCAGGACACAACATCATTTCAACAATTCACTCGGATAGAGCTAAAAATGTTCCGATGCGTTTATATTCATTACTTGAATCTAATCAAGATATTGATCAGTTCTTAAAATCTATACATAGATATGTGCAGCTTGCAATTCATGTTAAAGGATATTTAAGTAAAGAGTTAGGAAGATTTCAAAGGGAAATAGTTGAGATTTGTGAATTTTATGTAACAGAAGATAATGAAGCTAAATCAAATGTTATTTATAAGAAAAATTTAGATGGTAAGGTAGCAGTGCAAAATCCATCAAAATATTTATATGAGTATTTAGGATCACAAGGTGTTACGCTTAAAGAAAATGTATTTGCTGCAGCTAGCAAGCAAGAAGAGTTTATTGAATCATTATAAGAAGGGAGAATATTTATGGCAGGACTAGAGCTAGTTATTTTACTATTTCTGGGTATTTTTGTATTAATTTATAGAATGAACCCAGGAGAAAATGTATATAAATTTATAGTCAGAAGTGTTGGTGAAGTATACGATAAATATGCTCCATATTCATTTAAAATGGTTCGTGAAAAAACTAAAGATTTAGGTCAAGAATATACTGCTAAACAGTATTTAACACAAGTAATAGTATTTGCTTTAGGAGCTGGCTTAGTTTCATACTTTTATTTTTATAGTATAATTTGGGCTTTAGTATATGCAGTAGGTGCGGTTGCATTTATTCCATACCTTGCATATCTTAGAACCCAAAGAATTTATAGTGAATATATATTTGAACAAATACAAATATATACTACAAATGTAATAATGGAATTTAATACTACTCAATCTTTTGTTAAATCACTTGAAGGAGTTAGAGATTCTGGAATACTTGAAGATCCAGTATTAACTGATTTAAATACTATGATAGAAATGTCGTATAAAAATGGAACAATAGATGAATCAGTAATATATTTTAATGATAAATATCCATTTTATATGGTTAAAAATATGAATCAATTGTTCCTGCAGATTACTAAAGAGGGAGCTCGTGATGCAGGTCAATCATTAGAAAATATGTCACTTGATATTGATGCACTTGTTGAAGGTGTTTATAGAGATCAACTTGATAGAAAACAATTCCATGGTAAATTTATTAAATTTGGATTAATACTACTATTATTAGTTCTAGTATTTCAAAATATATTAGGAGTAGATAGTTACTTAGAATTATTAGAATCTTGGTATGTGCCTATTGTACTTCACATGATATTAATACTAAATGCATACTTTCTAATAACAGGAGAGAAATACTATAATGAAGATGTGGGGGTAGAGTAATGATTTTATATGAAATAGTTGCTATAGCCGTTATGATATTTGTAGTAATGACATTTACTGGACAGCTTAGTATTACAAAAATGATAGCAGATAATGAAATGTTATTTAGAAAATTAAAAGAAGAAGATTGGGATTTTTACGTTAGAGCTAGATATGGTGAAGGTGTTAACCCTAATGTTCTTTTTAACAAAAGAATTAAAAATGGATTTATAGTTATTGCAGCTGCGTTAATTATATTTATTAGTCAGTTAACTGCAGTAATAGTTGTACTAGCTATAGTAGCAGGATTCTTGATTTTTAAAATGAGTCACATGCAATTAAAAGGTTTTTATAAAAGAAATATTCACCACATTGATGAAATGTTACCTCATTATCTAAAAAACTTAGAAATATTGATACAACATTATACAGTGCCAGTAGCAATAGGTAAATCAATGGAAACTGCACCTGATATTTTTAAAGAAGGGTTACAAGAATTAATTAATGAAATTAATTCAGGTGTAGGAACAATCGATCCATACATGAACTTTGCAAAAAAATATCCGGTTAGAGATTCAATGAGAATGATGAGACTTTTATATCGTTTATCACTTGGTAAACAAGAAAGAAAACAAGAACAGTTACTTACTTTTTCTAAATCAATTTCAAGTTTACAACAAAAAGGTAGAGATACTAGATATAAAAATAGACTTGATAAAATGGAAGGTAAGACCATGGCAATGCTTATATCCACTGGACTTGGAGTTATGATTTTACTTATTTTATCAGTTTTACAAATGATGAACTTATAACTTTACACTTATTTTTAAAAAAAGTTGATATTTAATAAAAAACAAGATATAATAACAATATATACTAGAGGAGGAATTTTAAATGAAAGAAGCCACAGGAGAATTAAATATTACAGTTATTACTGTAGTAGCAATTGCTGCAGTAGCAGCGCTATTTGCGGTATTTATTTTACCAGCTATACAAGATAACATCACACAATCATCAAAATGTAACTCAGCTGTTGCTTGCCAAGAAGGCGTGCCAGAAGCTGGATCTAAAACATGTCTTTACTATCCAGTAAATGAAGAGACAGGTGTACAAGGTGATCCCGAAACAATAGTTTGTAACTCAAATACTCAAGAATAAAAAAAGGAATGATTTAAATGAAAGAGGCTGCAGGAGAGCTTAATATAACGCTAGTAGTTGTACTTGCTATAGGGGCTTTAATGGCCTTTTTTTTAGGTGTAGTTTGGCCACTTATAGATGGAGAACTAACACACGATGCAAATTGTGATAGAGCAATTTGTGGAAGTGAAGCAGTGGATGGTATGGTTGTATGTCATGCAGATGATAACCCAGATATAACTTTTCATTGTCCATTTAAAGGGTGATTAGATGAAAGAAGCGTATGGTGGAACCGGTTTATATGTTATAGTAATTACATTTTTATTACTATTTACAGGTATAATGGGTATGACTATTAATAGATCAAAAGCGTATTCAATAAAAGATGAAATAATTTCTGCCATTGAAAGAGATAATGGTTTAAATATTACTCAGTCTTTAGAGAATAGTGATATAGCAGAAGCTATGGATCTCGGAGCTTATAGATCTATAGGTCAGTGCCCAGAAGAATATGAGGATAATTCTGAATATTTTGCATTTGATAGATTCGGAGCTAGAGTTACAAGTGCAGATCCTGCATCACTTTGTATCAAACAAATAGATGTATCTGATACAGAGTGCTACTATAAAGTTATATTATTTTATGGTGTTGATTTCCCTATGCTTAATGAAATCTTTACATTTAATGTAGTAGGTGAATCATCTATTGTTACAGATTGTAGGCAGGTGAATTAATGAGAGAAAGTATAGGAGCCTCTTGGCTATATGGACTTGTAATAACATTTATTATGTTGTTTTCAGCATTTTTATTATTAGCGCTTAACTATTCAGAAGCATTTGATAATAGAAATGAAGTGATTAATATATTAGAAAAATATGAAGGATATAATCCTAATGCTATAACAGTAATTAATGAATACTTAAATGCAAAAGGGTATGATGATGATGGAAATTGTCCAGAAGGATCATTAGGTGCAACAATCGATGGTGATAGATATACAACCGATTTAAATGGAAAATATAATTATTGTTTAACAGAAATAAGAAGTACTGATTATGAATCATACTATGAAGTATCGTTATTTTTTAAATTTGATTTACCTTTTTTAGGAGATATACTAACATATCCTATAAGAGGTGAGACTGAAGACATCATTGTATATAATAGTGTAATTAGATAAGGAGTGAAAAAATGAATGTAATAATATCAAATAAATATCAAGCTGTTCTAGGATCGCTAACTATTGATGTAATAAAAACAATTAATGGAGAGTTTAGTGCTGATGATATAATTAGCCAGTTCAAAACCTTTTTTTATAATAAAATGATTATTGATGTAACTGCTATTAAAGAGTATCAACAAATTAGAACTATTCAAAGTTTATCTTTGAATATGGATATGAGTAATGTAATATTATTATTAGATGATTCTCCAGAAGTTAATTCACCACAATACTTATCACAGTTAGTTTCTATGGGAATATACAATTTTACTAGAAAAGCAGATTCAATAATGTATTTAATTGACCATCCTAATCAATATAAAGATGTAGCTAAATTCCAACAATTAAATGGAGAAAATCCATCAATGGAATTTAATACTAAAATAGAAAAACAAGAAACAACAGGTTTTATAGGACAAAGAATAATTGGTATTAAGAATATTACTGCTCACGCAGGAGCAACAACTTTAATTTATATGTTACATAAACATTTGAAAAATAAATATAAAGTGGTTGCTGTGGAGTTAGGTAGAAATGACTTTAGTCATTTTAGTGATGTAAAGATGGATAGTATAGAAGCTACAGATTTTTCTAATTATATCAATAGTAACTTAGATAAAGAAGTTATTTTAGTTGATTTAAATGAGAATCCAGAAACATATTGTACTGAAGTAATTAATTTAATAGAACCTGGATTTATTAAACTTAATAAATTAATAAAAAAAGATGCTATGATATTCCAAAAATTAAAAGATCAAAAAATTGTTCTAAATAGAAGTGTGTTATCTGATAAAGATGTATCAGATTTTGAAAAAGAAAGTGGAAGTAAAGTATTATTTAATTTACCTAATATTGATGATAAATTAGATAAAGTTGACAAAATAGTGGAACTATTAGTTTACCTGGGCTTTACACGAATTAACGAAAATAGTGATGATAAAGGCATATTTGGTATATTTTAGTTGACTATTATATAAAACTTAGATAAAATATAAATATAAAGAAGGAGAGAAAATATGGATAATTTTTGTACTGAAACTTGGACAATATGGGAATTTGCTGGACAAGTGTTAATGATATTTAAAATAGTTATTCCACTTATAATAATTATTTTAGGAGCAATGGATTTAGGAAAAGCTGTTGTATCAAGTGATGAAAAAGAAATAAAAAAAGCTACAGGATCTTTAGTAAGAAGATTTATAGCGGGTATAATTATATTCTTTATACCGACTATAGTACACGTGGTATTTACAATGTTTGATTCAGTTCAAGTATCTGGAAATGATATTTGTACTAGTTGTCTTTCAAATCCAAGTACTTGTAAAAGTACTGCTTGTGATGCGAATCCAGGAGCTGAAGGCTGTTAATAAAATTAATACTGTTTACAGTATTTTTTTTTTGCCATAATTTATGGCATGAAAAAAACCTTATTTCTAAGGTTTATTCTACAGCTCTCATTACACCAGAATAAGTATAGCCTTCTAATGTTTTAGAAGTATGCCATTTTTCTTCTTCTGTTGTATTAGTTCTTGTTCTTCCTGTTGGTTCATAATTATCAACATCATCATACCACCCAGTTGAACTCCATACAGTTTCAGCATCCTCTTCAGTATACTCAACTTGGAATTTTAGTGGTACAGCAAATAAATTAATACCATATTTAGAAAAGTAATAACTATCTACATTTCTAGCATTATGCATTTCTATTTCTATATCTACATAATATCTTCCAGATTTTTCATAAACTCTACTGATATCAAAATCAAAGTTTGAACTAGTAAGTGCTATATCTTTAAATGTATATTCATCAAGTGAGTAAACATTGTAATCTTCATTGTTTCCAACATGTAATATATCTTCATCTCTAGTTTCTAAGTATTTTCTATAATCAGTAAATCCGCTTGAGAAATATGAATCAGCTACTATTGTAGCATCCTCAATATCTAGACCTCTTAAATTAGTAAGTTCTAATGTATACTCATAATCAAGTCCAGTAAACTCATATGTATCAGATACCCATCCAGTTGTATAGTATTGATAACTATCTACTGGTACGTATTCTTTTTCTACAGTTTCAATTTCTTTAACTAGTAAATATTCATATTTTGTTTCAGGATCTGGTGTTGGTTCAGGCTTTGGTGTTGGAGTAGGTGTAGGTGTTGGTGTAGGTGTTGGTTTGTATGTTACTACAAACGAACTAGTACAATTCTCACAAACGACATTACAATTAACAGTACATTCAGTTTCTTGAATAGTAGTTAATATATAATCAGTTTCTCCTCCACAGCTTAGTTGAACTTTTAGTGAATAATTATTATCCGCTATTTTAGTTACTTTAACATAACTATCTTCTAAACTACAAGATTTCCCATTATCAGTAAAATCAATTACTAATTTTTGATTAATCATATTTCCTAAAGTAAGTGTTATTTCTTCATTTATGGCTTTAGGTAAATTACCTTCGTGAAAATATCCTTCAGCAGCTACTTTCATTTCACTAATTTTATTTCTATATTCCATATTATCAGAACTACTAAATGCTGAGTTATTACCACCCGCAAGTGCTCCTACTATTAAAAATATAATTATAACTACAACTAATACTATAGCTGTTTTAATACCGACTGAAGCCCAGTTGATACTTCTTTTCGAACTTTCTTCGTACATTTTTATACCCCCTTAAAGTATTTCAACGACAAGTTGCTTGTTACAATTATAACACAAATGTAACATATTAGCAACAACTTTTTTTTGTGTTATGTAAATATTCGTAAAAAAAGCTTTAATATGACAATTAAAGCTATTCTTTTATTCTAAATTTACCTGTATAACTGTAACCAGCTAGTGTTTTTGCATAATGCCATACTTCTTCTGTATCAGTTATTTCTTTAAATTGATCTGTTCCAATATGGCTATTATCTTCCATAATTTGTTCTAAGTAATCAGTAGATTCAATGCTTATATATCTACAAGCTACATCTTCTTCAGCAAATTGAATAGAAAATGTTATTGGAATAAAATATACATTTAAACCAATTTCATCAGACCAGTGTCCTCTCATAGGATAGGGGTCCTGTTTAATTTCTATGTCTATATCTATATAATAATTACCAAATCTTTCATACAGTTCACTTCTATCAAAAGTATAATGTATATTTCTAACTAAGTTATGATCTTTCATATCTTTTTCACTTATATCCATGACATCTAAAGTATTAGCACTAGAATTATATTTTACATTATGATTTTTATCATCTAAATAATTTTCAAAATCATCTCCAGTAAATTCATCTGTTTTATAGTTTGTATAATATATATCGTAATGATCTAAATTAGTAAGTTCTACGGTATAGCTAAATGTATCTCCTTTATCTACAGTAATAGGTACGTATATAGCTGTATAATATTGATAGTATTCAGAAGGGCATATTTCTTGAAATAACAAATCTTTTTCTCTAGTCATTAAATATTCATATGTTGTGTCCACATCATCATCTTTATCATCATCATTCACATCATCATCATCTTTATCATCATCATCATCTTTATCATCGTCATCATTCACATCATCATCATCGTTATCTTTGTTATCATCGTTATCTTTGTCATCGTCATCATCATCAGGAGTTGGCTTCGGAGTAGGTTTAGTAGTATTGTTATTATCATCGTCAGGCTCATTATCAGTATCATCATCTTCATGTTCAATTACAAAATCCACACCATCAATAGTAGTAAGTATATAATCATTTTCATCACCACAATCAAGTGCAACTTTAAGAGCGTAATTATTATCAAGTAATTTAGTGACTCTAACATAACTTTCATTTAAGTCACATGATTTTCCTTTATCGGTAAAATCAATTACCATTTTTCTATTAATCATATCTTCAAGTGATAATTCAAATGTTTCACCAACTTCATCTGGTAGGTTATCATTTTGATAATAATTTAAAGCAGCATTTTTCATATCAGCTATCTGACTGTGATAAATTAAATTATTGTCGTTATCATTATTAAATAAAAGTAATATAATAAAAATAATAATTAATATTACTGCCAATCCAATAATAAATATAAGATTACCCGAATAATTTTTGTTTAATTTTTTCTTAGTATTTTTTTTGCTCATTACGAATTCCCCCCTTCAGGTACTTTAAGCAACATAGCCCTCTTTATTAACTTAACTATAGCATATCAATTTTATTAAATCAAGACTCAAAATAATATGACAAGCAATATAAAATATGTTAATATTTATATATAAGGAGATAATAATGAGTTTAAAAATAGAGAAACTAAATAAAAGTTATGGAAGCAAAAAAGTAGTTGATGATTTATCATTTGAAGTACTTAAACCAGCATGCTTTGGTTTATTAGGTACTAATGGAGCAGGTAAAACAACAACTATAAGAATGATTCTTGAAATATTAAAAAAAGATTCTGGAACAATAAAATGGAAAAATGAAGAAATAGTTGGATTAAATAGCACATTTGGTTACTTACCAGAAGAAAGAGGCCTTTATCCTAAAAGTAAAATATATGATCAAATAATGTATTTTGCTAATTTAAAAGGAATTGATAAAGAACAAGCTGATGAAAAAATAGCATACTGGTTAAAAAGATTAGATGTTGAAGAATATAAATATATGACTCCTGATAAATTATCAAAAGGAAATCAGCAAAAAATACAGTTTATATTAAGTGTTCTTCACGATCCAGAATTAATTATTTTAGATGAACCTTTTAGTGGATTAGATCCAGTTAATACAGAACTTCTTAAAAATGTAATTAATGAATTAGTAGATCAGAATAAATTTATTATTATGTCTTCTCATCAAATGAGTTCTATTGAAGAATTCTGTTCTGATTTATTAATACTTCATAAAGGAAAAACAGTATTAAAAGGTAATTTAAAAGAAATTAAAAATAGTTATGAGGCTAAAGAAGTTATTTTAGAAACCAATGATAATATAGATAAATTATTAAAAGATAATAAATATAAAGTATTAAGTAGAAATGATGATGAGTATATTGTGGCAATAAATAAAAAAGAAGATAGTACTAAATTATTAAATATATTAACAAAAAATAAAATAAATATAATTAAGTATGAACTTAAAAGACCAACACTACATGATATATTTGTAGAGAAAGTAGAAGGGGTAAATTAAAATGAAGGATATATTTATAGTAGGTAAGTTTACTATTAAAGAAACTATTAAGAAAAAAGCTTTTATTATTACAAATATAATCTTATTAGGAATAATTTTAGTTATAGTTAATATTCCTAACATAATAAAAATATTTGAAATAGATGTTGAGAACTTTATAGTAGAAAGAATAAAAATTATAGATCCTACTAATGTATTTGAAGGATCTATAAGCAATTATGCTGAATCTGATGCATTATATACTATTGATGTATTATTAAAAGATGTATCTGAAGATAACATTATTAAAGATATAGAAGAAAGTGAAACTGATAGTATTATTTATATTAGTAATGAAAATAACTTATTAGATATTAAATATTATTCAAGTAATGGAATACTTAATAGTAATGCATCAACAATTATCAACACTCTTAATACAATATATAAAGATATTCAAATAAGTAGATTAGATCTAACTAATGAACAGTTAGAAGCTATTTATCCACAATTAAATATAGAAAATATAGCAACAGATGAAAATTCTAGTTCAGTAGATTCAGAAACATCAATGGGTGTTGGTAGTGTATTATCTATGGTACTGTTTTTAACTGTATATTTATTTGCATATCAAGTGTCAACTGCTGTAACAACAGAGAAGACTTCAAAAATAGTTGAAACTTTATTAACATCAACTAAACCAAAAAATATTATTTTAGGAAAAACATATGGAGTAGGTTTATTAGGTTTATTACAAATAATAACTTTATTATTATTTACATTTATAAGTGCCTATCTATTTTTACCTAATGATATAATTAATGATTTGATAGCATCACTAAATATAGCAACCCCTTTAATAATAATATCGATGTTATATTTTATACTTGCATACTTATTATTCGCATTCTTATTTGCTTTATCTGGAGCAATGGTAAATAGAATAGAAGATGTACAAATAGCTAATATGCCTATAAATTTAGTTTTAGTAATAGGATTTTACTTAGGATATTTTACTCTTTTTGACACAACAGGAATATTAAATGTAATATCTTCTTATTTACCAATATCATCGGCATTTTCAATGCCTACAAGATATGTGCTTGAATCTGCAAGTATATCATCAGTTATTATTTCTCTAGTTATATTAGTAGTAACTATTATAATTATTGCAAAAGTATCTATTAGAATATATTCTAATGCAATATTAAATAATGGAAGTAAAATGAATATGAAAGATTTAATAAAATTATATAAACAGAAAAATTAAATTGACAAATAGAAAAAAAATACTATAATAATGGTAGTTTGGGTGGTTGTATGAAAGAAATATACGAAAAAGAATATAGTGAAGGATTAATATATGATAATGCATTTAAAACACTAATTTATTCTAGATTAAGTGCTATGTATGATTTTTATAATTTAATTGCAAATTATGATGATGCTACTATGCTGCCAGCAGCAAGTGGAACTTTAAAAAATTATAAAAAAGGTTTGGTAACTATGATGAATCTTTACTTACTTCTTTCATTTCCATCTAATAACCAAAAACTAAATAAAACAATATATGATAATTTAATAACAACTTCAATCAGATTAGAAGCAATTACAAAAGAGTTTTCTGCTGATTTGATTGATCAATCAACAGAAATGATTAATTTATTACTAGATATAGAAGAAGATGAAAGAAGCTTATAATGTACATTTCTTTTGATGATTTTAAACAGTATAAAACTACACTTATAAATGATGATAATTATATAGATAAGCTTATGACTTTAAATGGTGAAATTGAAGAATGCTTAGATATTTTTCGAGTGGGAAAAAATAAAGGAATACTAGAATTCGAAGATGATTTAATAAAAGAGATTAAAAAAATGAATGTTGCTTTAAGTAGTATTTTAGTTTTTTTACACTATAGTTCTACAAACCAATTTATTAATAAGGAATTATATGATAAACTAGTATTATATATAGTAACACTTAGTATTGGTGTTGAAAGTGAGTATGAAGAAGTAATGAATCAGTTAAGGGAATATTTAGAAAGTATTGCTGATGATTACGAAAGAAAGTTGTGATAAAATGAAAAAATATTATTGTCTTGGGATAAAGGGCGCAGGAATGTCTACGCTTGCTCAAATATTACATGATTTAGGTAACGAAGTAATTGGATATGATGATGTAACTGATTATAAGTTTACAGAAGATAATTTAATAAAAAGAAACATTAAAATATATAGTGATGATAGTTTAAAATTAAATGATGATATTATATTAACTTATAGTGCAGCTTTTAGCTTAGATCATAAAGAAATAATAAGAGCAAAAAATTCTGGTATAAAAATTCAAAAGTATAATGAAATTATTGCGGAAGTTATAGATTTATTTTCAAGTATTGGTGTAAGTGGTACTCATGGAAAAACTACTACTTCATCAATGATAAAACATATTTTAGAAAATGAAATTGGATGTAATTATTTTGTAGGTGCTGGAGAAGGTAAAGTAAATAAGGAAAATAAATATTTTGTAGTTGAATCAGATGAATTTAATAGACATTTTACTTTATATAAACCAGCGTATTCAGTAATTACTAATATTGAAGAAGAGCACATGGAAATATATAAAGATATAGAAGATATAAAAAGTGCCTTTGAAATATTTGCAAATAATACAAGTGAGTTAGTAGTTGCTTGTGGTGATAATTTAAATGTTAGAAATTTAAATTATCAAAAGCCAGTTAAATTTTATGGTTTTAACGAGGATAATACTGTTGTTATAAAAAACGTTAAATTAACAGAAACTGGATCTAACTTTGATTTATATGAAGATAATAAATTAATAGGTAATTTTGATTTACCAATGTTTGGTAAACATATGGTACTTAATTCAGTAGCTGCTATTATAATTACAAGTATGTTAGGAATAAGTGTTGATAAAATAAAAAAACATTTAAATTCTTTTGAAAATGCAACAAGAAGATTTGCAGAAATCAAAATGAATGATATAATCATCATAGATGATTATGCACATCATCCTACTGAAATTAAAGTTACTTTAGAAGCAGTTAGACAAAAGTATCCAACTAAAAAATTAGTTGCAGTATTTAAACCTAATACATATTCAAGAACAAAAGATTTTAAAGAAGATTTTATTAGTTCTTTAAGTATTGCTGATAAAGTTTATTTAACTCCTATAGATAGTAATAGAGAGAAAAGTGAGAATTACCCAGGTATATCATCATTTAATATAATAAATGGTATAGATAATGCTGAATTAATTGATTTAGATACAATTAATAAATTAGAAATATATAAAGACTCTGTTATATGTTTTATGAGCTGTGCATATGTAGATAAGCTTATTAAAAAATATCAAGAGTTAATAAGAAATTAAAGGAGAGTAAAATGGAAAATTTTGATACTAGAGAATTTATAAAATCATTAATAGTACCTGTTATAGTATTGCTACTTATAACTACTACTATATTTGTATATGTTAATTATATAAGAAAACCTTATTCAGATGAAGAAATATTTAAATATGGTAATGTAACTAAAGTAGAAGAAAACAAGTTTTATTTAGGATCAGGAGAATTATTTGAAATAGATTCTGAAACTACTTATACAAATAGTAGAGATGATATAGAATTAACTGAAGATATATTAGAAGATAATTATGTAGAATTTAAATATATAACTAATGGAGAAACTAATTTAGTTACAGATATTACTTTAAATATTAATCCAGTATTTGTAGGAACTATTATAGAGGTTACTAACTTAAAAGCAGTAGTAGAACCTAATGAAGATGAAACGTATATTAGATCTAGTGCAGATAAAGTATATGTATCACTACCTGATAATTCAAATTATAGTGTAGGTGATGTAATAACTGTTAGATATGATGGAAGATTAATGGAAAGTTATCCACTTCAAATAATAACAAAATCAGTAGATGGAGTAGTGGTTAGTTAATGGAGCTTGAAAAAACTATTCTTCTTACGCCAGAAGAAGAAAAGGATTTATTTTCAAGATATAAAAATGGGGAAAAACAATTAGAAGAAAGATTAATTCTTAGTAATATGGGTTTAGTATATTTCATAATGCATAAATATAAAAAAAATTCTCCCTATGAAGAAGAAGATTTAGTACAATATGGAATAGAAGCTTTAATAAAAGCAGTAAGAAAATTTGATGTAGATAAAGGTGTAAGATTTAATTCTTATGCATTTATGGTAATAGAAAAATATCTTATTACTCTTTATAATAAAAGAGATAAATCTCTTGATACGCATGTAGTAACATCATTAAATGAATTAATAGGTGATTCAGAAACTGAATTAGGTAGTTTACTAGAAGATACTGATATAATACTCGAAAGTAATATTTTTAAAGAGCAAGACAAAGAAACAGTAGCTAAACTTTTTGAAGCTTTAACTGATAGAGAAAGACTAATTATTTCATATAAGTATGGATTTACTGGCACAGTATATAGTTATAGACAAATAAAAACTATATTAAATATATCAGTAGAAAGAATAAGACAAATAGAATTTAAAGCCTTAAGAAAAATGAGAATTATGAATGAAAAAAATAACATTGCAACTAGATAATGTTATTTTTTAATGATATAATAAAAATAGAAATGAGGTATTATGAAAGATATAACAATAATAATTCCATCTTTAAGTCCAGATGAAAAATTACTTAAATTAGTAAAGGAGTTAAACAAATTAGATTTTAAAGATATCATTATAGTTAATGATGGAAGTAAAAAAGAGTTTGACAAATATTTTGAAGAATTATCTTTAAATAAAACTTGCCATATTTTATATCATAAAGTTAATAAAGGTAAAGGTGCAGCTTTAAAAACAGCATATAAATATATAATAGAAAATAGACCTAAAACTAAGGCTGTAGCAACTATAGATGCTGATGGACAGCATTTACCTAAAGATGTAAAAAGATGTATTGAATATATGCTTACTAAAGAAGGTAATGTAGTATTTGGAGTAAGAGATTTTAATGAAGATAATATACCTTTTAGAAGTAGATTCGGTAATAAAGTAACAGCGTTTGTATTTAGGGTTTTATGTAAAATGAAATTATCAGATACTCAAACAGGTTTAAGAATAATACCTGCTATATATTTAAAAGATATGTTAAAAGTTGAAGGTGAAAGATTCGAATATGAAACTAATATCTTAATATATATATCTAAAAATAAAATTCCATATAGTGAAGTTAAAATAGACACGGTTTATATTGAGAATAATAGAACTTCACATTTTAGACCAATAAAAGATTCTATGAAAATATATAAAGTAATATTAAAATCTAAATTTAAGAAGTAGTGATATAGTGAAAGTATTAAAAGTAATAAATAGAGTGTTTATAGTTATAGGAGTTATTCTAAGTTTAACAGTAGTGTTATTATTAGGAGGTTTAGCAATTACTTATTATGGACCTTCAAGTGAAGCAAGAGATCTTCTTGTAACATCTCTTGCGGAGTCTAGTTTTGGAAAATATGTTAATTACATATATTTTTCTGATGATGAAATAAAAGAAATAAGAGAAAATAATAGTGTAGGAGAGATTACTGATGTAACAGATACATCTTTAGTAGATACTACTGTAGATAGTTCTAAACCAAACCTAATTATAGAAGATGTTTACGGTAGCACCTTCACTGGAAAAATGATGATTATTAATGATCCTTCTACAGTATTTGTTGGAGTATCATCTCCATCATTTTCTAGTGCCAAACCAGGAAAAAAAGTTGATGAGATGATTGAGTACTACGGAGCTGTAGCAGGAGTTAATGCTGGAGGTTTTGTAGATACAGGCGGAGTAGGTAATGGTGGCATGCCTCTTGGTATTGTAATAAGTGAAGGTAAATTATTAAATGGTAGTTTAAAAAGTACTTATGAAGTAATAGGTATAGATACAGATAATAAATTAATAATAGGAAAAATGACAGGTCAAGAAGCAATAGATAAAAACATAAGAGACGCTGTTAGTTTTGGTCCAGCTCTAATAGTTAATGGTAATCCTTTAGAAGTAAAAGGGATGGGATCTGGACTTAATCCTAGAACAGCAATAGGACAAACAAAAGATGGCAAGATGTTACTTCTTGCAATTAACGGTAGACAAGCAAATAGTTTGGGAGCTAGTATGGCAGACGTAATAAAAGTTATGCTTGATTATGATGCTGTTAATGCAGCTAATTTAGATGGTGGAAGCTCCACAGTTATGTATGAAGGACCAACACTTATTAACACTTGTGCATCACTTTATGGACCTAGAGATATTCCTACTGCAATTATAGTAGGTGCAAAATGATAAATTATTTTAATAAAAGAACAAAATTTGGAAAAATAGTTATTATTAGCAGTTTAATTACTATTTTATTTATAATAACATTTTGGGTATGGCTATACTTTAAACTTGATGCCTATCAAAAAACAACATCAACATATGGATTAGAAACAGTTACTAACATTGTTTTAGATAATTCATATGATGAATTATCAAAGCTTACTACTTTAAATAAAAATGAATTTGAAACAAAAAATAATGTAGTTTCATCAATAAAAAACTATATTAATGATAATACACCAAATTATATAAAAAACTTAAAAGACTCAACTGAGGATTTATTAATATATGATATTAAAGAAGATAATAATATTTTAGGAACTGTTACTTTAGAAAGAAAAGATGGTAAAGTTAAATGGAAACCTATAAATGTTACATATAACAATACTGTATATAATGTTAATATCTCAGTGCCGGAGGGTAGTAAGGTATATATTAATGATATTTTAGTAAGTGAAAAATATTTAGTAGATAAAGTTAAATATGCAGCACTTGAAAGAGTGTCTGAAGATATATCAATGCCTTATTTAGAAAATTATAAAATAGATAATTTTTATAATATACCAACTATTATAGTTAAAGATGAAAATAGTAACTCTGTTACAATGAATAAAAAAGAAAATAATGAAACTATTACCTATGAATCTAAAGTTAATAGTTTAAGTGTAGATAATACTTTTGAGCATTATGACATGATAATTAATGATGCTAAAACTTATTCTAAGTTTACTAGTGAAGATGCAAGTTTTACTCAGATAGCTTCTAGAATGGAAAAAGGTAGTGTTATATACAACAATTTAAGAACTATGGAAGTATGGTGGTATCTTGATCATGAAAAAATAGATTTTTCAGATATTACTGTAAGTAATTTAATAAATTATTCAGAAACTTTATTTTCTGTAGATGTAAAATATACATACTATGTATATAGAAAAGGTAAAGAATTTGAATATCCAACAAATATTACTATTACATATTATGAAGATAATGGAAAATGGTTAATAGGAGATTTACAAATAATAAGTGGTGAAAATACATGAAAAAAATAATTTTTATATTACTTTTAAATACACTATATATAACTTCAGTATCTGCTACTGAAGTTATATATAATGATAAAAATTATAGTAGTCTAACTGATGGTAAAACATCCACTTGTTTAGAAGTAGATAATAAGAGTATACAAATAAATTCAGATAGTAATATTTATGGACTATATTTAAAATGGGAAGACTATCCTTCTTCTGGCATCACCGTTACTCACGGTGATCACAAAGTAGAACATAATACAGGATATTTTCAAGATTACATAGAACTTAAAAGTAATGAATTAAATGCTGATTTAAATATTAATAGTAAAGGTAAACTTTGTGAAGTAGAAGTAGTCACGACAGAAGCAGAAAAAGAAAACATTCATGTTTGGGAAGCTCCACATGATAAAGCTGATTTTTTATTTCTTCCTACACATGCAGATGATGAAATTTTATTTTTTGGTGGAGCTTTAGCGACATATGCTAATATGGAAAATGTTACTATCCAAGTAGCTTATTTAGTTAACCATGCAAATACACCTTATAGACAACAAGAACTATTAAATGGATTATGGGAAAGTGGAATTAGAAATTATCCAATAATACCAGAATTTTATGATTACAAGAGTTCATCACTTGATCATGCTAAAGGTTTATATGATTTAGAAGAAATGCTTGATTATCAGAAAGGGCTTATAGAAAGATTTAAACCGCAAGTCGTTGTAGGTCATGATGTTAATGGAGAGTATGGTCATGGAGTTCACATGCTTAATACTCATTTATTACTTCAAGCTATTAAAGAAACAGAGTATACTCCAAAGAAATTATATCTACATTTATATGATTTAAATCCAATTATATTAGATGTGGATACACCACTTGAAAATTTTGGTGGTTTAACAGCATTTGAAGTTGCAACAAATTCATTTGCTCATCATGCTTCACAATCTATATATTATGAAGTTAAAAAATCAAGTTGGTATGATATTAGAAAATTTGGATTAGCTCACAGTACAGTGGGTATAGATATGGGGCATGATATGCTTGAAAATATAACTACGTATTATGATCAAGATAATGCTGTAATATTAGATGAAGATGACCTTAATATATTATTTCCATCTTCAGAAAAAGATTTAAGTTCTTATTATCCTTATTTAATAGTAATTGGATCTTTAATAGTATTATTAATTATTTGTATTATTTTAAATAGAAAAAAAAGAAATTGATTTAATTTTAATTAAAAAAATAATCTCAAACGAGATTATTTTTTATTTGTTTACTGAACTTGATAAAATATCTAGATGTTCTAATACTAAACCAAACCATTTAATAAATGCTTCTGTTATCATACCTATTATTACAAACAGTGCAGCAGAAATTAACCCTACTATTAATGACATTCCATCACTATCGTTTGTAAATACTAAACCAAATATAGTCATACCAGCAGCACTAATATAATAAAGTATTTTAATAAATTTAGCATAACCTTTTATTTTACTAGCAGCACTTAAAGTTTCTTTGCTTAAAAAAGAGCTTTTAGTTTTATTAGAACTTTTTTTAGCAGGTGTATTTTCATAACCACAATTACTACAAAAGTTTTCTCCTGATTCTAGTTCAGTTCCACACTCAACGCATTTTCTCATATTTACCTCTCCTTATGAGGATATTATAGCATATTTTACTTTTAAATAAAATGAAAATAGGGTATAATATTAATTAGGAGAAATGTATGAATTTATTAGTAAACGATATAAATATTTTTATAATAGTTTTAGTTACATTTATGGCAAGTGTATTGTTAGTGCCTGTGTCTAAAAAAATTGCTCATCATGTGGGTGCGATTGATATGCCAGATGAAAGAAAAGTGCATACTAAACCAATGCCTAGATTAGGTGGCTTAGCGATTTTTGGAGCATTTTTATTAGGATACATTCTATTTGGAGATTTAACAGTTCAAATGGTATCAATTTTAATAGGTGGATTTATTATAGTTCTTATGGGTTTTATAGATGATATTAAACCTATACGAGCTAGATATAAATTTTTGGTTCAGTTAGTAGCTGCAACTATAGCTGTATTCTATGGAGGTTTAGAAATAAATTATATAAGTTTTTTCGGGTATAGTTTAGATTTTATCACACCAATAAATTACTTAGTTACAGTTATATTTATTGTTGCAATTGCAAATGCAATTAATTTAATAGATGGATTAGATGGCCTTGCTGCTGGAGTATCTTCTATATATTTTACTACAATAGCGGTTATTACTTTAATACTTAATTTAACTGGTGGTTTAAGCATAGTGCTTACTTTAGTTATGTTAGGAGCGACTTTAGGATTTTTACTTTATAACTTTAATCCAGCTTCCATATTTATGGGAGATTCTGGAAGTTTATTTTTAGGATATATGATAGCAGTAATATCACTTTTGAATTTTAAAACTGCTGCAATAACATCACTTATAGTTCCAATACTAATTTTATCTATACCAATACTGGATACATTATTTGCTATCCTTAGAAGGCTTATAAAAAAACAATCAATTGGTACTCCTGATAAAGAACATTTACATCATCAATTTTTAAAAATGAAATTTTCTAAAAGAGTTACTGTATTAGTAATATACATGATAAATATTATGTTTTCAGTTGTTTCAGTATTGTTTGTAACGGGTTATAATGAAATTGCAGTAGCATTATATGTTGTATTAATGATAGGATTATTATTTATGGTGTTGAAAACAAATTTGTTATTTGATAATAAAAAATAATTTGCTAGTTGAACTATATAAATACCTATATAAATATGCGAAAGAGGAATTATGAAAGAACACTATAAAAAATTGTATAAGGATGGGGAAATAGAATATTTTAAATATTTAAAAAAAATATTATTATCAAATAGAAAGAAAATAATAGTAACAGTTAACCCAGAAACTCTTATGCAATCAAAAAATGATAATAAAATAAATGAAATGTTAAAACATGAAGAAATAAGTTTAGTACCAGATGGAATATCGGTAGTAAAGAAAGCTAGATTAAATAAAAGCAAAATTAAAAGCCGTATAACAGGTATAGATATTTCAAATGAATTACTTTTCCTGTGTAACAAATATAAAAAATCAATGTGTATATTTGGAGCAGATGAAGTTACTTTAAAAAAAGCAATAAAAAAAATTAAAAAAGATTATCCACAAATTAAGATTTTAGGATATCAAAATGGATTTGTTGAAAATAAAGAATTAGAATTCCAAAAATTAATTAAATTAAAGCCGAATGTATGCTTAGTAGCGCTTGGTATTCCATTACAAGAAAAATTAATTTATGGAAACTATGAATATATCGATAATGGAATATATATTGGCGTAGGCGGATCCATCGATGTAATTTCAGGAAGCAAAAAGAGAGCTCCAAAATTATTTGTTAAAATGAATTGTGAATGGTTATATAGAATTATTACTGAGCCAAAAAGAATAAAAAGATTTGTTAAAAATAATATTGTATTTATATTAAAAAGATAAATTGATATTACACTGTAAAAGTGATATAATTTTATACGTAATAGAAAATAAGGAAGTGAGATTATTATATGGAGAAGAAATTAAAATTAAATAAATTTATTTTTTATTTTATTATTTTTCAACCAATAATTGATTTAATGACCTCATTATTTGTTAGAAATCAAATCGGGATATTTTCGATAGGCACAATTGTTAGAGCATTGTTTTTAGTTGCAATTCTTTTGATAACTTTTTTTTCAGCTTCAAAAAAACAAAAAATTGCTATAATAACATTTATAGGAATAGTAGTGTTATATGGTATAACATTTTTAAGTCTAAGTTATATTGATTTTGGAATGACTGGATTATTAACACAATGCCAAGATTTAATTAAAACGTTTTTTTATCCAATTATATTAATTTGTTTTCTAGTGTTATATAAAAATGATAATCTGAAAATATCTTCAAAGTGTTTTTCATTTTCTTTGTTTTTGTATGGTATCATTATATTTTTTTCTGCTATATTTGATATTGATTATTATAGTTATAATGAATGGACATATGGAACTGTAGGACTTTTTTATGCAGCAAATGAAATCGGTATGATTGTTAGTTTGCTAGGCGCAATTATTATTGTTGATTGTTACAATATAAACAAAATCAACAGTTGGTCTATTTTTACGATAATAAATTTTCTCTTATATATTTTTACTTCAACGCAATTAGGTACTAAAACCCCATTTTTTATTATGTGTGCATATTTATTGTTGTTTGTGTTATTTTTGATTTACAAACTTTTTATGAATAAAAACAAATTTAATTTGATTAAGTTAATAGTTGTTCTATTGTTTTGCGTTTTTCTACTGTTTGGAATCAAGTATAGTAATGTTGGAAAAAATTTAAATATAAATTTTCAAGCAGATATAATAAATATATTAGGAATTAATTCTACTTCTCCAGATGACAGTTTAAATTCTGAAGATGAATCTGAGGATAACCAAAATCCATCTATAAATGATTTGAATATATTATTAAGTAGTAGAGATATATATAAAGCTGAAGCTAAAAAGTCTTATGGTGATGCAAATATTGCAAGAAAAATTATAGGATTGGGATATGTTGAAAAAATAGATGGAGAAATTATAAATAGAAAATTAGCAGAGATGGAATATTTTGATATATTATATTCTAATGGGTGGATAGGGTTTATAATTTATTTTTTACCGGTTATGGGAATTTTAATTTATGGAATTAATATAGTATTAAAAAATATAAAAAAAATAATGCTTAATTTCAAAATTTTAATATTGATTGCTTCTATTGCTTTAGCGTATATTAGTGCATTATTAGTAGGGCATGTTTTTACAGCACCTGCAGTTTCAACTATATTAACAATTATTATTATTTACACTTTAATTGAAATAGATAAATTAATTGGAAAGGAAAAATAGTATGATTAAAGTTATGAGTATTTTTGGTACAAGACCAGAGGCGATTAAAATGGCTCCGGTAGTTAAAGAGTTGGAATCTAGAAATGAAATTAAAAGTATAGTTTGTGTTACTGCTCAACATCGAGAAATGCTAGATCAGGTATTAGAAACATTTCAGATAAAACCTGATTATGATTTAAATATAATGCAACATGGACAAACTCTGGCTGAAGTTACTTCAAAATCGCTTAATGGATTAGATGAGGTCATAAAATCTGAAAAACCAGATATAGTTCTTGTACATGGAGATACAACTACTACTTTAGCTGGAGCTTTAGCAGCATTTTACAATCAAGTTAAAGTAGGGCATGTTGAAGCAGGTCTTAGAACATATGATAAAAATTCTCCTTGGCCAGAAGAAATAAACAGGCAAATTGTAGGTAATATAGCAGACTTGAATTTTGCGCCAACTAAACTTAGTGCTAATAATTTACATTTAGAAAACAAGAAAAAAAATACAATATATATAACAGGTAATACCGCTATTGATGCGATGTCTACAACTGTAAAAAATAATTATAATCATAGAGAATTAGATTGGATAACTAATAAGGAAAAATTAATTTTGTTAACTGCGCATAGAAGAGAGAATTTAGGAAAACCAATGAGAAATATTTTTAGTGCTATAAAAAAGATTGTTGATGAATTTAACTACGTGAAAGTTATTTATCCGATCCATTTAAATCCCAAAGTTAGGGAAATTGCTCATGAAATATTTGGTGATTGTGATAGGGTTAAATTGATTGAGCCTCTTGAAGTTTTTGATTTTCATAACTTTTTAAATAGAGCACATATCATTCTTACTGATTCAGGCGGTATTCAAGAAGAAGCTCCTGGCTTAGGTAAACCAGTTCTTGTTTTAAGAGATACTACTGAAAGACCGGAGGGAATAGAAGCTGGAACATTAAAGTTAGTAGGAACAGATGAATATATAATATATGAAGAAACAAAAAAATTGTTAACCTCGAAACAAGAATATGAAAATATGAGTAAAGCGTCAAATCCTTATGGCGATGGAACTTCTAGCAAGCAGATTGTTGACATTATTATAAAAGTATTTAATAGTTGAAAGCCAATCTAGCAAATAATATAATTAATACTAGTTTAATTAAACTAAAAAATGAAAGGTAACATGAAAAAAATAACTATTTTATCATTGCATACTAAAGCTGGCGGAGTTGAGCGTGCAGTAGCTAGCCTCGCTAATTTGCTATGCACAAAATATAGAGTTGAAATTGCAGTTGTTTATAAATTGCAAGAGTTTCCTGCTTTTTCAATAAATGAAAAAGTATCTGTAGTTTATTTATCTAATAATCTAACTCCAAACAAAGCTGAGTTATTAGATTCTATCAAAAAACGAAAAATAATAAAAATATTTAAAGAAGCAAGGAAATCATTTTATGTGTTATTGGAGAAAAGAAGAATTACACAAAAATTTATTGAAAAATCTGATAGCGACGTTTTTGTTTCTACAGGTTTATATTTTAATAAATTATTGGGTAAATATGGAAAAAATGTTGGAATTAAAATTGCTCAGGAACACAATCATCATAATAATAATATGAAATATATAAAAAGAGTTTTAAAATCTTTAAAAAAGATTGATTATTTTATGCCAGTGTCATATGAATTATCCGAATTTTATAAAATAAAATTAGAACACAAAAAAACAAAGGTTAAATATATTTCGCATTTTTTGGATTATCAACCTCAAAACATATCAAAATTAAATAAAAAAAATCTATTATGGATCGGTAGGCTATCTCAAGAAAAGGGAGTTTATGATTTGCTTTCTATATTCTGTAAAATACAAGAAATGGACAATGAATGCAAATTACATATAGTAGGCGATGGTGATTTATATAATAATATGACCGAAAAGGCCAAAGAGCTTAATATATCTAATAATGTCACTTTCCACGGAACTAAGAATAGGCCTGAAATAGAACAATTGATGTTATCTTCCTTTGCATATGTTATGACTTCTTATTCTGAATCTTTTGGTTTAGTTTTGATAGAAGCCGCAAGTTATGGATTACCCCTAATTGCCTTTGATGACGCTAAAGGAGCAAATGAGATTATTGATTCTAACATGGGATTTTTAATAGAAAATAGAAATATAGATGAATTTGCAAACAAAGTTATGTTGCTTTTAAAAGACAAAAATTTACGAAAAAAAATGGGGGAGCATAGCCTGAAAAAATCTTATGAATACAACTCCTTGAACGCAGAGAAAAAATGGTTTGAATTTTTGGAACAAATATTATAATTATGATATTTGTTTTTTTATAGGCAATGTTGACATGTTCATTTTTTTGTGTTATTATAGATAATATGAACGGAGTGTGTAATATGTTTAATTACAAAGTAAAATTGTTTCTTACAATATTTATGTTATTAATTGTAACGGGGTGTGGAAGTTCTGATGATCAAATTGTAATATATAGCAGTATGGAAGATTTCAAAAATGTAGAACTAACTAAACAATTAGAAGAAAATTTTCCGGATAAAGATATAATAATACAATATTATCCTACTGGAAATAACGCTGCTAAAATTCGTAGCGAGGGAACATCAACTGAGGCCGATATTGTCTTAGCTCTGGAAACTATGTATTTAGAAGAATTAAAGGACTCATTTGAGGATTTAGATAGTTTTGACACTGGTCATTATTTAGAAAATGTAAACCCGAATCACAATAAATATTTGATTTTTGAAAAATATAGTGGAACTATTGCTATAAATAAAGAATTTTTTGATGAAGAAAAAATTCCCTATCCAAAAACCTATGAAGATTTGTTAAATCCGGTATTTAAAAATAAAGTTGCAATGCCAAATCCTAAAACTTCAGGCACAGGGTACTTGTTTGTGATTAATGCAATTAATGAAATGGGGGAAACTAATGCATTTGAATATTTTGATCAATTATCAAATAATGTAAAACAATTTACAGCTTCTGGTTCTACTCCGATTAATTTATTAATTCAGGGAGAAGTAGAGATTGCAATGGGGTTGGTATCATTAGCTGTTAATGAGATTAATCAAGGAGCAAAAATCGAGTTAATTGAACTTGAATCTGGAACTCCTTATAATACTTCAGGCTTGGGAATAGTTAAAGGAAAATTAGAAAAAGAAGGTGTTTCAGAGGTTTTTGAATTCCTAATGAATGAATGGCTAATTTTTGATAAAGAAAACTATTCTCCTAGTAATATTATAGAGGGATTGGAATTTAATATAGAAAATTACCCGCTTGATTTGATTGATGCGGATATGACTGGTATAGCAGATTTAAATTATAGAGAAAAAATATTGGCGAAATGGAAGTATTAATGTGAAAAAAATATTAGAAGTAAAAAATATATCAAAATATTATGAAGAAAAAAAAGTGCTATCAGCACTTTCTTTTGATGTTTATGATGGGGAGTTTTTATCGATTTTGGGATCATCTGGATGTGGGAAAACCACATTAATTAGAATATTGATTGGAATCGAGAAAATAAAAGAAGGAAATATTTTTTATAATGGTGAAGATATAACGAACTTTCATCCATCAAAAAGAGAAATGGGATTAGTCTTTCAAAATTATGCTTTATTTCCTAATATGACGGTCCTAGAAAATGTTATGTATCCGTTAAACAATAAGATAAAAAACAAAAGTGAAGCGATAAGATTAAGCATGCAAATGATCGAAAAAGTTGGTTTAAGTGAATATTCAAAAAAACTTCCCAATCAATTAAGTGGTGGACAAATGCAAAGGGTAGCTATTGCGAGAACTTTAATAATGAACCCAAAAATAATTTTAATGGACGAACCGATGTCTGCGTTAGATGCAGATAATAGATTAAATTTGCGTAAAGAATTTAAAGAACTTCAGAAGAAATTTAATGTCACTATAATTTATATTACTCATGACCAAGAAGAAGCATTTTCATTATCTGATAGAGTAATGATATTAAATGATGGAATTATAGAACAAATTGATAAACCTTCAATAATTTTTAAAAATCCTAAAACTAAATACGTAAAAAGATTTGTTGTTGAGCACTTAAAAGATAAAGTAGACTCTATCGAAAAATGCATTAAGGTAGATTTATAATGAAATCAAAATCTAATGTTATATTAATAATTTCTATCAGTTTATTTTTGATATTAGGCTTAGTCTATCCTATTTTCAGTTTGATTAATACTGTTAGTTTAAGTGATTTTAGTAATTTGCTAAAAAATGAATTGTTTATTAATTCATTAAAAAATTCAGTGTTAGTTTCATTAGTATCCACATTAATTTCCATATTACTAGGTTACGCTTTGGCGTACACCATAAAAAGAAGTAATGTTAAACATAAAAAAATGTTGTCTGTTTTATTTACTTTACCTATGTTAATTCCGTCTATTTCGCATGGTATAGGAATAATTAATTTATTTGGAAACAAAGGCTTGTTGTCAAATTTATTTGATATTAACATTGAAATTTTCGGTATTTTTGGAATAATTATGGGATCAGTAATGTATACCTTTCCTGTAGCTTTTTTCATGCTTTCTGATGGTTTCAATTATATTGATAATCAATTATATGAAAATGCAGAAGTATTAGGATTATCAAAAATTCAACAATTCAAAAAGATTACTTTAGTATATCTTAAAAAACCTATAGTATCTTGTGTTTTTGCAATATTCACTATGGTTTTTACTGATTATGGAGTTGCCTTGTCAATTGGTGGCAAATTTGAAACAGCTGCTACTTTTTTGTATAAAGAAGTTTTAGGATTACAACAATTTTCAAATGGTGTAATTATTGGATTAATATTATTATTGCCTGCGCTTATTTCGTTTATATATGATTATTTTTCAAAAGAGCATCAAAATAAAAATTTTGAAATCAAGAAATTTACTATAAAGGAAAACAAAGTTAGGGATTTATTATTATCTTTGTTTAGTTATTCTTTAGTTATTTATATTATTTTATTACTAGGTTCATTTTTATATTTGGGTGTCGTTGAAAACTTTCCTTATAATATGACATTGTCATCTAACCACATAGAATTTGTATTAGGAGACAAATTGTTTGTTGCATTAAGAAATTCATTATTTATTTCATTGATAACTGCACTAATTGGGACTTTAATTTCATATGCGATTGCTTATGTTAATGCTAGAACAACTTTTAAATTAAAAAAAATATTTCATTTAATGACAATTACATCACTTGCAATTCCGGGTATAGTATTAGGAATCGCATATGTGATGGCGTTCAAAACAACATTTATTTATAATACACTTATAATAATCATATTAGTTAATATAATCCATTTCATGGCTACCTGCTATTTAATGGCATATAATGCCTTAGGAAAATTAAATATTAATTATGAAATAATTGGCGATGTTTCTGGTATAAGCCGGATTAAGATAATAAAAGATGTAATAATACCCAATTCATTAACAACGATTTATGAAATGTTTGAGTACTTTTTCATTAATTCAATGATAACTATATCAGCAGTGATTTTTCTATACAATGCTACAAATATGCCAATTTCATTATTAATTAATCAATATGAAAGTCAGTTAATGTTGGAAGCTGCAGCTTTAGTTTCGTTTATAATTTTATTAATCAACATTATTGTAAAATTTGTTTTTATGTTTTTGAAAAGGAGAGTAAAATATGGAATTAACATATAATCAATTTATAGTCTTAAGACTGTTAGAAAAAACAAAAGAAAAAATGTCTCAAAGAAGTATGTCAAAAAAATTAGATTTGTCTTTAGGTAACATAAATAATATATTAAATTTTTTTCAAAATGAATTATTAATTACTCGTGATTTAAAGATTACTTCAAAGGGAAATAAATTATTAGAAAAATATAAAGTAAAAGGTGCGATTATTATGGCGGCAGGCTTCGGTGAAAGATTGCTTCCTGTTACATTAAAAATTCCAAAACCTTTAATAAGTGTTAACGGAACAATAATGATAGAAAACACATTAAATATTTTATATGAAAAAGATATCAAAAATATTACGATTGTGGTTGATTATTTGAAAGAACAATTTTATTATCTAAAAGATATATATCCTGATATTAAATTTGTTCATGATGCAAATTCTGAATATAACAATATATCTAGTGCTTATGTTGTAAAAGATAAATTTGAATCTTCTTATGTATTTGATGCTGATATTATAATAAAAAATAAGGATATAATTAATAAATATGAATATGGAAGTAATTATGTGGGAACATACACAGAAAAAACGGACGATTGGTGCTTTTTGATAAAAGATAAATATATTAGAGGCATGAAAATAGGGGGAATTAATACTTATTTGATGTATGGTATTAGCTACTTTAATAAAGAAGACGGTAAAAAAATGAATAGAGATTTAGAATATGTTTTTACTTCTATTCCTGGCAGCAAGGAATTATACTGGGACCAAGTTCCATGTGAATTTTGTAATAGAAATTATAATTTATATGTTCGTAATTTTGAAAAAGATGATATAATTGAAATAGATAAATATAGTGAGTTAATAGAAATAGACCCCTCATATAAAAATTATAAATAATAGGGAGGTGTAATGTGAAAAAAATCATAATACCAACAGGATATATGGGATCAGGCTCTTCGGCAATTACTAATTTGATGAAAGAATATAGCAACTGTTATAACAAAAATAATAGCTTTGAATATGTTTTTTTACATTGTCCAAATGGGCTGTTTGATTTAGAAGATAAAATTCTAAAAGGTAATAATGCAATCAGAAGTGATGAAGCAATTAAAACGTTTCGAATGCAAATGAATAAATTACATAATGATAA
>CAYJJQ010000001.1:92813-109515 GCA_964370545.1 uncultured Muribaculaceae bacterium
AAACTATAAAACTGTTATCGGTCCAAATTTTAATAAACATGTGGAGAATTTTTTGAATGAAATAACATCCTTTAAATATAATGGATATTGGTATACTCATGAAGAATTAACTCACAAAAATTATATTAAACTCTTAATTAGAAAACCATTTAAAATATTATTACCAAAATTGAATTGGAAGAAAAAATTGAGATACAATAACAAAATGGAAATTTCCTATATTGAGCCAAAACAATTTTATGTACATAGTAAAAAATTCATTAATAATGTTATTGATGAAATATATAGTGGAAACAAAGATTTAGTTTTAGATCAATTTTTGTTACCGTTCAATTTGCCTAGAATAAAAGATTACTTTGATGATAATGCTTTCGTCATTGTTGTAGAAAGAGACCCTAGGGATGTATTTATTTCTAATAAATATGTATGGAACGTAAAGGGTAACCCAGTACCATTTCCGATGGATGTTAACGAATTTTGCATATTTTATTCGAATATGAGGAATTCAGAAAAAATTGTGAATAATAATAATATTTTAAGAATTAAATTTGAAGATTTAATATATTATTATTCACGCGAATTAGATAAAATAGAAAAATTTTTGGGTTTCGAAAGAAAAAATCAAATTTATCCACAAAAGTTTTTCAATATAGAGATTTCTAAAAAAAATACACAATTATTTAGAAATAAAATATATTCTAAAGAAGTGGCTGTAATTGAAAAAAAATTATCAAAATATTTATATGAATTTCCTGAAAAAATATATAATGAATGTAATATAGCTATGGAATTTGAGGATTAATTATGAAGAAAATATGCTTTGTTTTAGATCAATTTTTATACGGTGGAATAGAGAGAGTTTTAATAAATTACCTTTTAAACTTCGACTATGAAAAATATGAAGTTGATGTAATAATTTTATCTAACTATGAAAAATTTATTGAAAAAATACCACCTCAATGTAATATAATAATTGTGGAATATGATCGATATCATGTTCCTTTATCTAGAGCATCTTTAATGAATAAATATACAGGAGGAGCTGTTTTATATTATGGAACTTATTGGTTAAAAAGAATTGTTTTTGATTCATTTTTTTCAATAAAATATCGTAAATTAAAGCAAAAAAAATATGACCATGTTATAGCTTTTTCCAGTCATTTTAATGATTTGTATTTTTCTCTTAATTTTTTAAAAGGAGTTCATAAAGCAGCTTGGGTTCATGGAATTTTATATCAATATTTATTATTATCTCCTGCTTTTGAGAAATTATATTCTAAATTTGATAACTTAATTTTGATTAATCATTTAGATCAAAATGATATATTTTATTGCAAGTCTTATTTAAAATATAAAATGAATAAGTTATATAATCCTATAATTTCGGAAAAAAGCAAAGATACAAATAAAATAGAAAATATAAAAAAAAGATGTGGTAAATTTATATTATCTGTTGCAAGATTAGAATCACCTAAAGATTTCGAAACATTAATTTTATCTTTTCATCAATATATTACAACAAGTAAGTCTTTGATAAATTTAGTAATAGTAGGTGATGGTCCTGATAAAGAAAAATTAATGAATTTAGCAAAAGGGTTAGGGATTTTAGATAGAGTTTTTTTTGAAGGAAGTCAGTCTGATGTTGCCGCTTATTATCAATCATGTTATTTTTTTGTATTATCATCTAAGGTCGAAGGTTTAGGTAATGTAATAGTGGAAGCTATGATTCATAAAAAAGGTGTAATAGCAACAGATGCTCCATATGGACCAAGGGACATTTTGAAAAATAATGATTATGGTGTATTGGTACCAGTGGCTGACGTCAGTAAATTAAAAGATGCAATAAAAAGGTTTGACACTGATAAAAAAATATTAGAAGAGTATGAAAAAAAAGGTTATGAACGATCTAAGGATTTTAATTATAAAAATATATTGAATGAATTTTATATAATATTGAAAGGAAACGAATAGATTATGAAAAAATTAAGTGTAATTGTACCAGTGTATAATGTAGAAGAATACTTAGAAAAGTGTCTTGATTCACTAGTGAACCAAACATTAAAAGACATTGAAATAATAGTTGTCAATGACGAAAGTCCAGATAATTCTCAATTAATCATTGATAAATATAAGAAGAATTATCCTGATAAAATAATTTCTATTAAGCAAAAAAATACTGGTCAAGGAGTTGCGAGAAATAATGCATTGAAAAAAGCTTCAGGTGAGTATATTACCTATGTAGATAGTGATGATTGGATTGATTTGGACGCTTACGCTCATCTATACAAAGTTGCCAAAAAAAAAGATGCAGATATTGTTATTTTTGGTAATAAAGTTGTATCTATGGAAGGTAATATAATAAGTGAAGATTTTCCTGTAATTTATGATGATAAAAAGTTTAATATTTTATTCGGAAAATTATGTGTATGGAATAAAATATATAAAAGAGAAATAATACAAAAAAGTAAAGTAGAATTTCTTCCAAAGTTATGGTATGAAGATGTTAATTTTTCAATGCGAATAATGTTTGAAAATTATAAAACAGAAATAGTTAATGAGTGTTATTATAATTATTTATTAAGACCTGGATCAACAATGAATAATTCGAATGTTATGAGAAATTTAGAGATTATAGATATTTTTAAGCACACAATTAAAAGTTTGAAAGATTCTGAAAAATATGACTCAAACTATGATGAGATAGAATATTTAGCGGTATTTAATGCTTATTTATGTGCTATTATAAGAGTAATTAATTGTCAAGCAGATAAAAAGGTTAAATTGGAAGTTATTAATGAATTGAAAAAATTTACATTCACCGAGTTTCCAAATTTTTCGAAAAATATATTTTTGAAGAAATTAACATTTAACAGAAAATGTTTAATGATATTAATAAAATTAAATTTATATAACTTTATTAGCTTACTGTTTAAAATTAAAAATCAATAGAAAGTGAGAAATAATGCGTACTAAAAATAGTATATTAAATTTTATATCAGTTGTTATCCCAACGCTAGTAATAGCAATTTTAGGGCTAGTAAAAATCAGATATTTCTTAAATTATTTAGGATCTGATTCTGTAGGAGTTTATCAACTTTTTGCTCAAATTTTTTCTTATGTTGCATTGTTAGAAGCTGGAATAGGAGCTAGTGTTGTTTTTAAATTATACGAACCCATAAAAAATAACGATTATAATAAAATAAATAGTATATTATCCGCTGCTCGAATGTATTTTAGAAAAATAGCTATATTAATGATAATTATTGGATCTATAATTAGTTTTCTTATACCTGTAATAATTCATGAAAATAGTTTATCGTATGGCTATATTCAAATCAGTATGATACTATATGTGATTTCAGTTGCAATAACTTATTTTGTTTCTGCACCTACTTTATACAATACTGCTAATCAAAAAAATTACAAAAATGATTTGACATATAATATATTGTATATTGTAAAAAATATTTTTGAAATTATATTAGTATGCTTAGGGTTAAATATACTGGGGCTTATGATTTTATTCGTCTGCTTTTCTTTAGTTTATAATTTTATAATTATTTATCTGCATAAGAAGAACAATAAAAAAATAAAATTCATCGCAGAAAAAGATTATGAGTTTAAAAAAAATTCAAAAACTTTGTTTGTTAACCGTCTTGGAGATTTAATATATAATAATATAGACATGCTATTAATTTCATCTTTTCTTGGATTAAGTAGTGTAGTAACTTATTCTGCTTATTATTATATTTTAAATACATTTTCATTGATGATAAATAAAATAAGCCATGCCACAGTATCTAGTTTTGGAAATTTAATTGTTTCTGAAAAAAATAAAGTATATAGTGTTTTTAAGGAATATTATAACATTATAATGTATTTGGCCACCATTCTTACAATTCCATTACTATTTTTTATTACACCGTTTATCAATCTATGGTATGGGGGAGAGTTCACATTGAATGCACCCACAACATTTTTAATGGTATTAATGATATTTATGAGTATAACAACTATACCCTTGTATACATTAATGAATTCATCGGGTTCCTTTGTGAAAATTAAAAATTGTACTATAGTACAAAGTGTTTCAAACTTGGTTCTTTCTATAGTTTTAATTCAATTTTATGGTATAATTGGAGTTATAATTGCCACGATTATATCGCTACTAATAGGGCCATTTATTTTATATCCAAAATACTTGTATCAAAATTATTTTTTTGTTTCTCCACTCGATTTTTATAAAAAATTTGCTAAATTAATTTCAATTTATTTTATCAATATTTTAATTATTTTATGTATATATGATTATATATTAATTGAAAACTTATTTGATTGGTTCGTATTTGGACTTTTGTTTTTCTTGATTAATTTAATTCTTACAACAATATTTTATTACTTATTAAAAGAACTGGATTTTGTGAATAGGTTTATATATATTTATAAAGAAAAAAAAAATAAACATTAATTGTTTATTTTTTTGAGATAATATACAAGTGCATTTTAATTCCATAAATCATTAGGATAAGTTTTATTTTTAATGAGATCAGAAATTTTGTTTTTTAATTCATCCAAATCCTCTTTATAAGTAACTCCCATCCAATTTGAATCGGTTAAAACTTCATTCAGCACTATTTTTTTGTTTATTATTGATAGATTTAAAAATATTGATAAAAGACATTCGTTTGTATCGGTTATGTGATTTAAAAAATCTATATAATACAATTCTAATAATTTAAATATCTGTGTATTAAATATAAAAAAATTCATAGCACAGCCAATGTCATAATTGATTTCAAAGTATTCTTGTTTGTCTAATTCTCTAGCAAAATATTTATTGTCTTCAACTTTAATATAGGATTCTAGCACCTTATTAATAGTATTTTTATTGTCTTTAAAACATAATCCTCTTTTTACTTCTCCTTTTTGATTGGATACTTTATATAGCGGATAGTTTACAGTGTATTGCTCATTTGTGCTTTTAATAGTGTTCATACATTTCGCTGCGCTGTCAAAGGCGTTTTCTCCATAAAAATCATCCGCATTTATAACCGCGAACATCCCCTTAATTTTATCTTTTGCACAAAGTAAAGCATGTACCGTACCTAACATTTTTGTTCTAGTAGGTGGTATTTTATATTCTGTGTAAATTGAATCGAATTCTTGAAAAGCATACTCGATGGTAATTTTATTTTTGTATTTTTCAGTTATTTTCTTTTCGAAAATATCAATATTTTCTTTTCTGATTATAAAAACCACTTTATTAAAACCATATTTTATTGCGTTATATATATTATAGTCGCTGATTATTTCTCCGTTTGGCCCAATTGGTTCAATTTGTTTTATTCCTCCAAATCTTGATCCCATCCCTGCAGCTAATATCACTAACGTTTTTTCCATTATTTGTGTTCCTTTCATATTAACGTATTTATATATTTAGTATAACTTTTAAATTGGTTAATTACAACAAAAAATTAGATATATGGTTGTTTTTATTGATATTTATTGCTATAATCATACAAGTGTTAGAAAAAGGCGGTTATTATGAATATTAGAAATATAGCAATTATAGCTCACGTTGACCATGGTAAAACAACATTAGTTGATCAGTTTTTAAAGAAAAGTCAAACTTTTAGAGAAAATGAACATGTTAATGAAAGAGCTATGGATTCAAATGATTTAGAAAGAGAAAGAGGAATAACAATTCTTGCAAAAACTACATCAATTAACTATAAAGGTAATAGAATCAACATTTTAGATACTCCAGGTCATGCAGATTTTGGTGGAGAAGTTGAAAGAATTATGAATATGGTTGATGGAGTTCTTTTAGTAGTGGATGCTTATGAAGGTCCTATGCCACAAACAAGATTTGTTCTTAAAAAAGCCTTAGAAGCAAATGTTAAACCTATTGTACTTATAAATAAAGTAGATAAACCTGAAGCTAGACTATCTGGTGTAGTAGATGAAGTATTAGAACTATTTATGGAACTTAATGCATCTGATGATCAACTTGATTTTAAAGTGGCATATGCATCAGCTATGAATGGTACTTGTAGTTTATCAAGTAAGTTAGAAGATCAAAATGAAGATTATAATCCTTTATTTGATTTAATACTTGATGAAATACCAGTTCCAGATGTTAATTTAGAAGCCGACTTGCAATTTCAACCAGCATTACTAGACTATAATGACTTTGTAGGAAGAATAGGTATTGGTAGAGTTAAAAGTGGTAAAATAAAAGTTAATGAAATGGTATCTTGTATAAGACTTGATGGTACTAAAAAAGATTTTAGAGTACAAAAACTATTTGGATTTGAAGGACTTAAAAAAATTGAAATAGAAGAAGCTAGCGCAGGAGACATAATTGCTGTTGCTGGATTAATTGATATATCTGTTGGAGAAACAGTGTGTAAACATGGTAAAAATGATGCTCTTCCTATATTAAGAATAGATGAGCCAACTTTAAAAATGACTTTTATGACTAATTCATCTCCATTTGTTGGAAAAGAAGGTAAATTAGTAACATCTTCTAAAATTGAAGAAAGATTACTAAAAGAAACTCAAAAAGATGTTTCTTTAAAAGTTGAAAAAATAGGGAATGATTCTTTTTCAGTTTCTGGTAGAGGAGAATTACACTTATCTATTTTAATAGAAAATATGAGAAGAGAAGGTTTTGAACTTCAAGTATCAAGACCAGAAGTTATTATAAAAGAAATAGATGGTATTAAATGTGAACCATATGAAGATGTACAAATAGAGGTATCAGATGCTGAAGTAGGTTCTGTTATTGAAAGTATGGGTACTCGTGGGGGAGAACTAATAAGCGTTTCTAAAATAAATGAAATTAATAGATTAATATATGATATTCCTTCAAGAGGGTTAATAGGATTCAATACTGAATTTATGACTATGACTAAAGGTTATGGAATACTTAATCATACATTTAAAGATTATAAAGCTTTAGCTGATAAAATAAATGCTGATAGAAAACTAGGTGTTTTAGTTTCCATGGAAAATGGAAAAGCTACAGCATATGCAGCTAATTCACTTGAAGATAGAGGTATTTTATTTATCGAACCAGGTGAAGAAGTATATGAAGGTATGATAATAGGTGAATGTAACAAAGATAAAGATTTAGCAGTTAATATAGTTAAAGGAAAACAACTTACAAACACTAGAGCAGCATCTGCTGATAAAACAGTAGTATTAAAAAGACCTAGAAAAATAACTTTAGAATACGCTTTAGAATTTATTAATGGTGATGAACTATTAGAAGTAACACCTACAAGTTTAAGATTAAGAAAGAAAATACTTGATACTGAACTTAGAAAAAAAGATGAATCTAAAAAAGGTAAAATGTTAAACCAATAGAAAAAGGAAATTAATTTCCTTTTTTTAGTTTATTCTTTATAATATGCAAAAATAGTGTTATCATATATTAATAAGGAGAACTATATGTATAATGTTCAATTTAATAAAATTGTCACTAAAAAAAATATTGAAAGAAATTTCTTTTTCTATGCATTATTAAATGATAAAAAATTAATAAAATATTTTTTTGTAAATATATGGTTATTCATTCAAGGGTATTTAAAAAAAGATTATAAAGAATATCACATAAAAAAATATCAATATTTAAAAACTATAAAAAAACCTGAAAACTTAATCAAAAAATATATATGGAAAAAAGAATGTTTATCAAATTGGTATAAATCTAATGAAAATGTAGTTGAAATCATTTTCGAGAAAACTCCATCAATTTTTACTAAATTTATAATTAAAGATAAAAAAACTATATGCTATGAACTAGATGATAATTATTTAGTTTCTAACTATGATGAAGTAAATGAAAAAATTAAGCAATTAAATAATGTTATAATTAAAAACAAAAATTATTTAGATAATACAAGAATATATAACAATGTTTATTTTAAAAAATTTTCATATATAAAATATAAATCTATACATAAAAATAAACAATATAGTGAACTTAAAAACTTATTTATATTGGGTGTGTCAAGTGTAATAATTGGTTTAATATCACTATTGTTTGCTACAGCAAATTATGATATGACCATTTACTTTAGTTTCTTTAAATCGGAGTACTTATTATTTTTAAACATTCTACCTGTAACAATTCTAATGTTTTTATTATATTTTATATGTAAAAGAGTGTGGTTATCATACTTATTGTCATCTATATTAATTTTAACTTTATCAATTGTAAATAAAATCAAATTATTTTGTAGAGACGACGTGTTTATTTTTAATGATTTATTATTATTTGAAGAGGCAAGTATTATGTCTCAAAATTACGATACAGGGATAGGTTTTTTAACAATACTAATTTTACTATTAGCTAGTTTGTTAACTGTAATTTTATTTGGATTATGTAATAATAGTAAATTGAAAATTTGGAAAAGATTGATTTGCCTTTTCGTATTATTATTTTTTTCAAATCATATGTATAACAATGTTTATATAAACGAGGAAACCTATAGTTATATGGGTGATACCTCTATAATAAATGTTTGGATAGGAACTAGACAATTTCAAATTAGAGGATTTCTTTACCCATTTATACATAGCAGTAAAGATTTACTTCCAATTGAACCAATCGGATATAATAAAACTGAAACAGAAAATTTATTAGACAAATTTGAAGACGATGAAATTCCTGCTGATAAAAAAATCAATATTATTGCAATTATGTTAGAAGCATATAATGATTTTTCCCAATTTGATTCAATAGAATTTACAAAGGATATATATGAGCCATTTCATGAAATTCAAGAAGAAGGTTATTCAGGTAAATTAGTAACCACTATTTTTGGAGGAGGTACTATAGTATCAGAACGTAACTTTATTACAGGAAATTATTTTCTTTCTAATTATAGATCTCAAAGTGATTCATTTGCTAGGTATTTTAATGATAATGGTTATTATACAGTCTCGATGCATCCAATATATGGATCATTTTATAATAGGATATCTGTAAATGAAAATTTAGGATTTCAAGATTATTTTCATTATGATAATAAATATAGTACAATCCAAGATAGTTTTTTTAATGATGATTTGTTTTTTGATGATATATATAATAATTATATAGAGAATATAGAAAAACCATATTTTAATTTTTCTATCACTTATCAAAATCATGGACCATACTTTTCAGAATATATTTATGGAGATACTTATATTGAAAATGATAATATGAATAAAATTTCTTATAATTTATTTAATAATTATTTAGATGGAATATATAGTACTAACTTAGCACTTGAGAAATTAGTAGATGATTTACAAGAACTTGATGAACCAACTGTTTTATTATTATATGGAGATCATAATCCATATTTAGGAGAAAATAACACTACATTTACAGAATTAGGAATTAATGTAGATTTAAACACTTTAGATGGGTATTTAAATTATTATACAACTCCATTTGTAATATGGACTAATGATGCAGCATCAGATTTTGTAAACGAAAATTATGAACAAAAAGAATATATTAGTCCTATGTTTTTAATGTCAGAAATGTTTAATTATGTAGGGTTAGATGGAAATCAGCATCTAAAGTATTTAAACTCAGTAAGTGAAGTTACCCCTGTATTAAATGAAACGTATTATTATATAGATAATAGTTTCGTTTTAACTCGTGATTATGACAATCAAAAAATATTAAATGAATTTGAAAAAGTAAATTACTATTATAATTATGATGCATTATCATAATTATAATAAAATGGAGGAAATAAAATGATAAATAAAACTATTGTTAAGTTTAATGAAATTAAGCATAAAAATCATGCGAATTTATTAAAGTCTTTCTGGAAAAATAATAAAGCAATTATTATATTAATTGGAATTTATACACTAATTAGTATTGCAACTTTAATTAATTTAGGAGTGTATTATACATTAGAAAGCGATGATTTAAGTTATATTAATAGCGGAATTCATTTTAAGAATCATTTTGAATTAACAATGCATGGTCCCGTGTCTGCTCAAATAATGCCTGGAATGCCTTGGTTGATAGCGCTTGTATCGCTCATTTTTGGAGAAGGCTATTTTCTGTGGTTAGTATTGAAAATATTATGGATGATATTTGGTGCATTTTCAATAATAGGTGTTTATAAGACAGTAATGTTATTTGGTAATAAAATAGGTGCAATTTTCGCTTCATCATTATTACTAGTAATAGACTTCATTTGGATGAATAATTTAATATTAACCGAAACTCCTTTTATGATGGCTTTTATTATGTTGATATATAATACTTTTTTATTAGAAAAAAATAGAGATAGAAAACATTTAATTAGAGTAATAATTTGGTATATGGTCGCGTTGTTATTTAGAGGTAATATATTACCATATCCACTGATATTAATTAGTTACTTACTTATAAAACAATATGATAAAAAATTATTATGCAAACAAATGATAATAGCTACTATATGTGTAATGATTTTCTTTGTTCCATGGACAATAAGAAACTATATTGTATTTGATAAATTTATTCCTTTAACATATGGCAGTGGTAATCCTATGTTATTAGGAACCTACCAAGGAGTAGGTTATCCTGAAGATGATTTTGAAGCTTATGATAAATATATTGCAGAAAATGCAGACGAAGAAATGTTGGCTTGCTTAGAAGGAGATTGTACTGAAGAATACATGATGGGTTATTATTCTTTAGAAAGAGATGGAATGATAGCTCAATATCGATTAAATGAATGGTGGAAAAATGACAAAGCCTCTTTAATCAAAAGTTTTGTGTATTTTAAACCATATATAAATATTTATAATTCATTTTATTGGGATGAAATCTATGGTATATCAAAATCTGATATAATGATTAGTAGGCAAATAGATATTATTTTATGTGCATTAGCGGGAATATATTTGCTGGTTAGAAAAAAACATGTTTCTATTATTTTGTTTTTAGGGGCTAATTATTTATTTCAAGTTACCATGTACTCAGTTGGATTTGCATTTGATAGATATGGTCAAACACTAATATTTATGAGATTTATAGTTATTGGAATAGGAATTTCTGTTCTCTATGATCAACTAAAAAAAGGAAATTAATTTCCTTTTTTTAATTTAGATAAATAATAACTTATTATTAACATTGGTACTGAAAAGATAATAAACCAGATAAGTGTGTGAGTATTTTTCATGAATGGAAAATATTCATACATAAATTCTGGAAAACTTTTTTGGAAGATATAAGTAGTACCAAATATAGAATTAATAATAAATACAATTCCATAAACAGTAAATGAATATATAAAGAAATGTAATATACCATTTTTATTAACAGGATAATCTTTTACAAATAGTGTATAAAAAGATGAAATTAATAAAAAGTGATGAGATATAATCATTAATATAAAATGATATCTATCATAAGTAACATATGGGTCCATGAATATAATTACTGCTATAGTGCAAAAGAATATAGCGTAGTATAAAAAGTTATATAGTTTTATTTTTTTAGTAAGTAACATAAATATATATATAAACCCAGTTATATAACAGTACTGAAGTGGTATATGGAAGTTAATATCAAAGTTACCTCCAATAAAGCCTCCAGTTACATATATAACTATATTAAGAAGTAATATGGTTATAAATAATGGGGTTAAATCTTTTTTTGTTTTTAATTTATCTTTATATTTATATATTAAGAAAATTGTAAGTATAGTAATAGCTATTAAGGTTATATGAATAGGTCCAAAAAAAGTTAATTTAGAATGACTTGTAACACCAAAATAATAATCCATAATCTATACCTCGCAATAGTAATTATAACATGAAAAATATTGATAATAAATATGTAATATGATATATTTTCTATAAGGGGTAAGAAAAGGAGAATGTAATATGTGTGGAATAATTGGATACACAGGAAAAAGAAACGTAACTGAAGTTCTTATTAAAGGACTTAAGGCACTTGAATATAGAGGATATGATTCAAGTGGTGTAGCTTTATATAAAGATAATACTAGAAGTATAGTTAAAGCAGTAGGTAAAGTTAAACAGCTTGAAGATAAATTAGAAAGTAATTTATCTGAAGAATATACTATGGGGATAGCTCATACTAGATGGGCAACACATGGAAAAGTAACAGAAGTTAATTCTCATCCTCATGATCAAAATAAAATAACAATAGTACATAATGGAATTATAGAAAATTATAAGGAAGTAAAAGAAGAATTAATTAAAGAAGGTTATACATTTAAAAGTGAAACAGATACAGAAATAGCTGCAGGTTTAATTGATTTTTATTCTAAGAGTAAGGATATATTAGAAGCCCTTGATTTAGCAATGAAAAAATTAAGAGGTTCTTATGCTTTATTAATAACATCAACTGATACTAATAATTTATATGCGCTTAGAAAGAATAATCCTTTAATAGTAGGAGTAGGAGAAAAAGAAAATTTTATAGCTTCTGATATATCTGCTATTTTAGAATACACTAATAAATATATGGAAATAGAAGAAAATGAAATATTTGTTATTACAAATGAAGATGTGAAGGTATATAAAAATAAGGAATTAATAAATAAAGAAGTAAAAGTGGAAACTATGACTTTAGAAAATGTTCAAAAAGGTGGTTATGATCATTTTATGATGAAAGAAATTCATGAACAATTAATACTTCCTACTAAATTAGTCGAAAAATATTATGGTAATAATGAATTTTCTAAAGAAATAATTGATTTATCAAAATATAAATATATTGATATAGTTGCTTGTGGTAGTGCATATTATGCTGGATTAGTAGGTAAATCACTACTTGAAGAGTATGCTGATGATTTAGTAATAAATATAGATGTAGCATCTGAATATCGTTATAAAAAACATTATTATAAAAAAGATACATTAGTTATAGTAATTAGTCAATCTGGAGAAACAGCTGATACAATAGCAGCTATGAGACTTGCTCTAGATAATAATATTGATACACTGGCTATAGTAAATAATCAGTTATCAACTATATCTAAAGAGTGTAAATATGTAATACCTATGCTTGCTGGTCCTGAAATAGCAGTAGCTACTACAAAAGGATATTTTTCTCAAGTAATTATATTTAATTTATTAGTACTAAAATATTTATTATCTAAGAAAATTAAATCTGAGGAAGAAACTACAAAAATAATTATAGAAATGAAAAACTTAGAAGGGGAGCTTAAGAAAATTATAGATAGTAATGTTTATAAAGATTGGGCTAAAGATTTAAGTGATAAACAACATGTTTACTTTATAGGTAGAAAACATGATTATGTAATGGCTTTAGAAGCTAGTTTAAAGCTTAAAGAGCTTAGTTATATACATAGTGATACTTATCAAGCTGGAGAGCTTAAACATGGCTCTATAGCTCTAATAGAAGAAGATACACCTGTTATAGGATTAGTAACTGATGAAGTTTTAGAAGAAAAAACAGTAAGTAATATAATTGAAACTAAAGCAAGAGGAGCAAATATATTTGTTCTTAAAACTGATAATATAAAAATAGATGATGAAGTAAGTGATAAAATATTTAATATTAAAAATATTAATGAATTTACTACTCCATTATTATCTATAGTATTCTTTCAGTTACTTTCATATTATGTAGCAGAAATAAATGATTGTGATATAGATAAACCTAAGAATTTAGCTAAATCAGTTACAGTTGAATAAAATAAAAAGACTATATTAGGAATGACCTAAATATAGTCTTTTTTTTGTTTTATTTAAGTTATGAGTACCTAAATAATAATCTATCTTATCTTTTGGAATATATCCATACATTTCATAATTAGTAATAAAGTTTTTAATTATATCTTTAAATTGGTTAATATTATAATTATAATTTTCAATTAATTTTAATATAATATCATCAGATATCATATCAAATGTAAAAGGAATTTTATTATTAGTATTTGTATTATTATAATATATATTAATAATGTCTTTTATAATGTTTTTGTAAAACTCTAAAGTATATACTTGATTAATATTTACAAAAGTATAACCAGAATTAATTATATCATCTTTATTATCTTCTTCATATAAATTATTAGCATTAGTATCAGCTTCTATAATTACTTTATCAAATAATTTAAAGTATCTTTCAAGTATTGCTTGCACATACTCTGATGATGCACATATTTGATCAAAATTTTTAATTAATAGTAGATTAGAATTATTACTACTATCTAATACTTTACTAGCTATAGATTCAGTTAAATCAAAAGTTTTAAAACTTTCGATTGTAACTATATCACTATCATACCAACAATAATCTATATAATTACTATTATCCATTATATAAGTAGCTATTTTTAACTTTTCATCATTAGTAAATAATAATGGATTAGCGTTAATAATTTTATAAGCCATTAATACTTCATAATAATGTTCATAAAATTGTTTTTGATTTCTAACTGTAATATTATTTGCATCGAAATCAAAAATATAATTATTTGTTTCTTTAGAAAACATATTAATTTTATTAAGTGTTGTAGTTTTACCAGTACCATTATTACTTGCTACTATTATTTTATTACTATTAACATTATTTATTATTTCCCATGCTTTACTAATTTCTTCTATATATATTTTACTACTATTCATTTTCTAATCCAGTACTTCATAATTTAAATCAACAAATCCATTATAACTTTTTGTATCTATTAATTTTAATTTTATGGGTTTTTCTTTTTCATTAAATAGTTTAATACCATTACCTAATATAATAGGTATTATAGATATAGTGATTTTATCAACTAAATTATTATCTAATAATTGATTTAATATATTAGCACCTCCACATATCCATATATCTTTCTTAGCATTTGATTTAATAAAATCATAATGATTTTTAACATCACCATTTAAAAAAGTAATATTATGTGTATTTTCTCTTTTTTTACTAGTAAATACATAAGTATGCATACCATCATATGGCCATACATCGGGGGATAGAGTAGTGATAATTTGATCGTATGTAGATCCTCCTAAAATAACTGTATCTATTGTGTTTATAAATGTTTCATATGTGCTTTCATCATTGTTAGGACTGATGCTTTCATCAAGCCATGCTACGCTACCATTTTTATCTGCAATGTAACCATCTAAACTAGTAGCAATATATATTTTTGTTTTCATATTATACTCCTTATAGTTTTATTATATCTAAATTAATTATAGCTAGCAATTAAATTTACATTTATTTTACTTTAATCTTTCCCAAGTTAAATCTAAATCATTTCTACCAAAGTGACCATAGGCTGCAGTATTATAATAAATAGGGTTAAGTAAATCTAATTCTTTTATAATATTGTCAACATTAAAATTAAAGTTATCTTCTACATATTTATATATCTTATCTTCATCTACTAAATTGGTATTAAATGTTTCTATAAATACAGATAATGGCTTTTCCATTCCTATAGCATAACTAAGTTCTATTTCACATTTCTTAGCTAGTTTATTAGCAACAATATTTTTAGCAACATATCTAGCATAGTATGCACCAGATCTATCTACTTTGGAAGGATCTTTAGAACTAAAACATCCTCCACCAATTCTTCCCATTCCTCCATAAGTATCAACAACTATTTTTCTGCCAGTAGTACCCGAATCTCCAAAAGAACCACCAATTACAAAAGAACCTGATGTATTTATTAAGATTTTAGTATCGTTATCCATTAATTCACTAGGAATTATTTTATTTATTACATTTTCTATTATATAATCTTTTATTTCTTCTTGAGTAACATTTTTATCATGTTGTGATGATACAACTACTGTATCAATTCTTTTAGGTATATCATTTTCATACTCTACAGTAACTTGTGTTTTACCATCTGGTTTTAAGAATGTATCCTTATTTTCTTTTCTTACTTTAGTAAGCTGCATAGCTAGTTTATTAGCAAGCATAATAGGTAAGGGCATAAGTTCTTTAGTTTCATCACATGCATAACCAAACATTATTCCTTGGTCACCAGCCATTATTTTATCTTTAACAACAGCATTATTAATTTCACTTGATTGTTTATTAACCTTTACTAAAACAGTATAATCTTCTTTGTAACCTATATCTTGTATTACATATTTAGCTAGTGCTTCATAATCTAAATTAGCTTTAGTATTAGCTTCTCCATAAATAAGTATAAAATCGTCTTTAATAGTTGTTTCTACAGCCATTTTACTATGTTTATCTTCTTTAAGTGCGTTATCCAGTATATAATCACTAATTTTATCACATACCTTATCAGGATGTCCTTCCGTAACTGATTCACTAGTAAAATAATATTTTTTCATTTTTTCTCCTCCTTATAATTTATCAAAAGAAAAAAGACTCTGAATGAGTCTTTAATTTACTTATAATCTCATTCATTGATATTAGCAGTACCACCTTGCAATAGCAGGTTGGTATGAGTTCATAGAGCTAATTCTCTCCCTCATTCTTAATAAATTATATATATATTATATCTTAGTAATAATTATAATGCAAGATTATAATTGTGTATTGTTATTATTGTTTTGTTCAACATTAATTGGTTCAACTGGCACTGAAGGTTGTTCAGGCATAGGTGTAATAACTTCAGGTGTAACAACAGGTTCAACTGGAGTTCCTAAATTAACTGGAGCTATAGGCTCATTAACTGGACTTGGTTGAATTGGTTCAACTGGAGCT
>CAYJJQ010000001.1:109615-129732 GCA_964370545.1 uncultured Muribaculaceae bacterium
CAACTGGAGCTATAGGCTCATTAACTGGACTTGGTTGAATTGGTTCAACTGGAGCTATAGGCTCATTAACTGGACTTGGTTGAATTGGTTCAACTGGAGCGATTGGTTCATTAACTGGACTAGCATTATTAGGTGCTGGTGCATTAGTAAGATTACCATCTTTTCCAACGTATTTAGCTGATCCAAAAGCTAGTATAGGAATGAATATAAATCCGAAGAAATACATTAATATTCCAAAAACATCATCTTTACCAAATGCTCTAGCAAGTTTAATAGTTACATAAGCAAGAACTACTACATTAACTACAGGTATTAAATATGCAAGTATTAATAGTGGTGATAAACCAGCTATTTGTAATTTTACAATATCTCCATAGATTGGAATAAGTATTGCCCAACCAGGTTTACCAGCTTTAGTGTATAATTTCCAGTGTGCTACTACAAGAACAAGAGAAAGAATTAAAATAAATATGAAATATGTTGTCATCAAAGCAAAAATTGTTTCAAACATACCTGTAGAAGCTTGATTTGTTAAATCAGTTGTGTAATTTAAATCGTACATTTTACCTCCTTATATCATTTTAAAGAGAATATAAAACCTTATATTTAATAAACTCTTCACTAGTTTAAGTGTAGCAAATAAAATAAAATAAGTAAATGAGTATTTTAATAGGATGTATTATTATAAATGTCTTGGATTATAATATAAAGTTCTTCTTTTAAAAATTTTAATTCTTCTTCAATAGAATCCTTTTGTATATATGGCTTAAAATTATTAGTAGGTTTATTTCTTTGTATTTTTGTTATTGATTGAGCATTAATAGTCTGAAGTACTTGACCAATTAAAGCAAATAAATTACCTAAAGAATTTTGTTCATTAATGGTTAATGTTTTAGCTATTAAATAAGCAATTGAATTACCTATTAATGTAAATTCGTATGGATTAAGAGAATATAACCAATCATTTAAACTATTAAAATCTTGATTAATAAAATTAGAAAATGCTTCATTATTCATATAATATAATATGTTAAAGTATATATTTTATTTATGGATAAACATTAATTAGTATTTCCTTATTAAATTTAGTAGAATTATAGTTTTCATCTATTACTTCACCAACTATATTAAACTTTATTTTTCCAGAGGAAGTTGACTTACACGTTATAGTGAAATTCAGTTCTTTATTCTTTCCATCAGGGCTAGTATCTACATGATGCATTGAACAATTATCGGTACTTCCTGAACCCTCTAATTTAATATTCCAACTAGCGGCTCCGTTAATTACAAAAGTAGCAGTTACAGATTGTCCATTATAAATTGCGTCACAATCAGTATTGAAAAATATTGTTGAATATCCACTTGATAAATTATAATCGCCAAGAGATGGTTCACATTCTTTAGTACTATTATCACTATCAGGTTCAACGGGGGTGTAATCATCAGAAGGATAATTGTCTAAATCTGATTCATCATCACTAGTATTAAAATAATCATCATGAGCATAATAAATTTTATAAATGGTTCCACCAGTATACCAGTTACCATTTATGTAATCAAACTCACTATAATCATCATTAAAACTAATTATAATTTCTTGGTTATCAGTTTGAACTGCTAATACATTTTGGTGTAAGTAGGCATTTTCTGTTGTACCAATAATGGTTGTAAATTGTGAATATATATCATAAGTTGTTTCTGATCTTATTTTAAATTCTTTCTCATTAATAATTTCGTAACTGCAATGTTTCTGATCATGAAATTTTGTATTAAATACTGTACTTGCTACCTTTAAAGAAGTGTTGAATTCAGAAAAATCTGTTTGGCAATTCCCGTTTTCTAAAAATTCTATTGTAGCTTTTTTTCCATAATCAGAAAGTAATATATAAGTTTGTTGATATGGAAGTTTATCTTCTATTTTTTCAGTATATTCATTTTCAGATGCATTATCTATATTTAGAAAATTCATAATATCATTTCTAAAGTGATAAATTGATAAAATAGCGATTGCAACGATTATTAGTATATAAATTTTTTTCTTATTTCTATTAAAAATAGCTAATTTAATTGGTTTGTTACAATTAACACATTTCTTAGATTTATTTGATACAGTAGCGCCACAAAATTTACATTTTATTAATGCCATATTTACTCCTTTATTAATAAACAAATTCAGTAATATTATGATGATTTAAGTGTTGTTATTTGTTGTTTATATGGTAACATTCATTAATGTTTTAGTCAATTAAAATCTTGATAGAAATTGTTAGTTATGATATAGTATTATTAAATAAATAATACGGAGGAGTATTAAATGAAATTGCTAATAACTATTTTAATATTTATAAGTGTATTATTTATGAGTGTGGGATATTCTTCATTCAATGAAAATTTAATGATTAGTGGAGATGTTATTGTGCAAGTACCACCAGATATAAAAATAACAGATGTAAGATTATTCTCTTCTGAAAATGGTGGTTATAGTACTTATAATCCAAATTTTACAAATTACACAAGTAGTATAGGAATAACACTGCCTAACTCAAATTCAACTGTTACATTAATTGTAGAAGTAACAAATGAAACAAGTGATTATTATCACCTGAATGAAATACTTGAAAACATAAATAATAATTCTAATATTAAATATGAAATAAAAGATAAAGAAATTATTTATTTTCATCCTGCAAGTGTAACTGAAATAGAAATAACATTTTCTTATGATGTGTTTAGCACCACAAATCAAAGTATTGATTTAAATTTGAATTATGAATTTAAAAAAATAAAATATAAAAATTTAGAATACATTACATATTCAGGTTATGAGTATATTAACACAGGATTATTTAATACTGGTGATTATATTTTTGAAACTGAATTTAATCAAACTGCATATAATAGAAACCATACAGATGGTAGTATTGGTGGGTGGATTATATCTGGAAGAACAATAGGAACTCACTCACTTGGGGTATTTGTTGGTAACTATGGTGTTTATAATTCATACGGAGCAGGAACTATTGCTAGACAACCTAATATTGCACTTAATAGTGGGTGGCATACTTTATATTTTTCAAGGTTTACACATACTATAGACAATAATAACTACGTGGTAAATGGTAAAATATTGATACCAGAAGAATACATAACCGAAATAAGAATTGGTGGTGGTACTGGTGGTTATTATAGTTCTAGTGTTCCTGATACAAGACATTTTATTGGTCATATGAAAGAAGTAAAAATAACGAATGCTGATGGTGGAGAGATTTTAAGATATTACGTACCAGCTGAAATAATAGAAGGACCTAATATAGGAGAAGTAGGATATTGGGATATAATTACAAACGAATTTTATGCTAACTCCGGAACAGGTGAATTCTTAGCTCCTTAGATTAAAAAGATATATTATAAAAAAATTATGAAAGGAAAACTAACGCAATGAAAAAAATAGTGAATTTAAATTTATTACTAGTATTTTTAGTTTTCTTTTCAGTTATATTTATGTCTATTGGTTATTCAGCATTAAATAGAAATTTAACTATTAGTGGAGAAGTTATAGTTGGAATTCCATCTGATATTAGAATTACCAATATAGAAATGAAATCTGTAGAAAATGAAGCATACTTTACATATAGTCCTATATTTACAAACACTACAAGTCAAACTAGTGTAACTCTTTTAAATGCTAATTCAACAATAACTATCGTAATTGAGGTTACTAATAATACTTCTGATTATTATCATTTAGATAATATTATTGAACAAAATATTCATAATGCAAATATAGGATATGAAATTGCTAATAAAGAAATTATATATTTTAGTCCGAATAGCGTTACTGAAATTGAAATCACTTTTTTTTATGAAACATATGATGATATCAATCAAAATAAGAATTTAAATTTAAATTATGAATTTAAAAAAATAATCTATAAAAATTTAGATTATGTAATTTATTCTGGTAACGAATATATAGATACTGGATTATCTAATACTGGAGATTATATTTTTGAAATGGATTTTTATCAAACAGAATTAACTGCAGGAGACGGAGGGTGGCTTATTTCCGGAAGGACAGCAGCAGCATATACTTTAGGAGTATTTAATGGAAAATCTGGTGTTTTCAATGGTTATGGAGGCTTAACATCAGCAAAAAGACCTTATATAACATTAAATACATGGTATTCACTATATTTTTCTAGATTTAAACATACTATAGGAGAGTATAATTATTCAGTTAATGGTGGTAATATAATACCCGCAGAATATGAAACTACAATTAGGATTGGGGGAGCAACAGAAGCGTATGCTGGAGGTTATGACCCAAGAAACTGGATTGGATATATAAAAGAAGTAAAAATTACTAATGCTGAAGATATGGAAATCTTAAAGTATTACGTACCAGCAGAAATAATAGAAGGTCCAAATATAGGAGAAGTAGGGTACTGGGACGTAATTAATGATGTTTTTTGTGGTAATGATGGAACAGGTGAATTCTTAGCTCCTTAGATCAAAAAGACATATTATAAAAATTTTATGAAAGGAAAACAAACACAATGAAAAAAACAAAGAGTTTAAATTTATTACTAGTATTTATAGTTTTCTTTTCGGTTATATTTATGTCTATTGGTTATTCAGCATTAAATAGAAATTTAACTATTAGCGGAGAAGCAATTGTGTATCTTCCTCCGGGTATAAGAGTAACTAATGTATCATTAAAAGAAGCCACTAATGGTGGTTACGAAACTTATTCTTCATCAGTGACTGGATACAGTAGTAATATGTTTGTAACATTGCCAAATGCAAATTCAACAGTAACACTTATAATAGAGGTAACAAATAATGATGATATATATTATCATTTAAATTCAATAACAGAAATTGATTCATCTAATAGTGATATCGGTTATGAAATAGTAGATAAAGAAGCTCAGTATTTTTTAGAAAATAGTGTGACAGAATTAGAAATAAAGTTTTTCCATAAAAACGCTACTGTAACTAGTACAGATTTAGCACTTAATTTAAGCTATGATTTTACAGAAGTACATTATAGAAAACTAGATTACATAATTAGTGATGGTACGCAGTGGATGTATACAGGTTTAATGAATACAGGTAACTATATATTTGAAGATGAATTTTTAATTACAGATATAGGGGAAGGAAATAATACGGGTTCTTGGATAATTGGAGGAAGAGCAAATCCTAGCTACACTTTAGGAGTTTTTGTAAATAATACGCAAGTAATAGCAGCTTATGGGACTATATCTCAAAATATGACTCCAAAAATACTTGAAAATCAGTGGTATGAAATGTACTTTTCTATGGAAAGATTAACTATTGGTGGAACAAATTATAATCTAACAGGAGAAAAAGAAATACCAGAGGCATATATAGCTGAATTAATACTAGGTGGTAATTTACTGGCATTTGATGGGGTATCGGTAGATGATCGTAATATGCAAGGTTATAGAAAATATTTTAAAGTTACAAATGGTGATACAGGAGAGTTGTTAAGATATTATGTTCCGGTTAAAATAAATAATACCAATGAAATTGGTTACTGGGATGAAGTAAATAATGTATTCCGTAGAAGTGATGGTATAGAAGAATATATAGCTCCTTAAAATCAAAATTAATTTTTTGATTTTTTTTGCTAATAAAACATTGTTATTTGAATCAGCATTTTACATAATATCACAGCTAAATCTCTAAATATAGAGCAGAGAATTCATTAATAATAGAGCGTTCTTACTAGCTAACTACGGCAGCTTTAAATTTTTGCAAAAAAAAACTAAGTAAAACTTAGTATTTGTAAAAATTGGAGCGTTTTCTTAACAAATCACGAACTATGCTTCTTGATAAATCAATTATAGCACAATTCTATATTTTTTCATATTTTTGGGATATTATTCAGTTGATAATAATATTTATTTTTATAATTTATCTAGATTTTGGACTGGTATTATCTTCTAGAATATTGACTGGCTGACTAATTTCGATGGTAGTTTCAAATGGTATATTAGGATTACCATTATACATTTGATTTCCAAAAACAGACATAATTTCCCACAACGGCAATTCCATATACCCATCTGAGTCAACTAAAGAACTATAGTAATTGACTAACTGTGGTGAAAATTGTGAGTTTTCACAATCCTTTTGCAATAAAATCTCTTTTCCTTTATTCGTTAATTTTATTTTAATTGTATCATTAATATTAATATACATATTACCTCTCCTTCAGATCAAATTATATCATAATTTTTTAATAAATGTATATGACTTCCATAATTAGAGTGTTTATTTTTCTCTAACATTGTTTGTACAATATCCCAAGACTCTTTTTCAATAATAGGTTCACAATAATTTTCTACATATAAAATATCTTGTACTTTTCGTTTATATTTTCCATAAAAAAATGTTATCCTTTCTATCAAGAGAACATAGTTTTTGATATAAAAAAACTTACGAGTCCATTACTGGTTCGTAAGTTGTTTACAATTGGAGCGGATAGGGGGAATCGAACCCCCGTGGTTAGCTTGGAAGGCTAAAGTTCTACCATTAAACTACATCCGCGTAAACAAATTATAGCAAACTTTAGCCTTTATATCAAGTGTTTTTTTAATATTTAGTGAGAATTTATAAATGATTTAACTACTTCCAAATCATCAAAATGATGTTTTGTCGTACCAATTATTTGATAATTTTCATGTCCTTTACCTAAAATAAGTAAAATATCATTGTCTTCTAGTATAGATAATGCTTTATCTATTGCTTCTTTTCTATCAACTATAACTTCATAATTGGAGTTATTTAAATCTTTGATAATATCATTTAATATTAAGTCAGGATCTTCACTACGAGGATTATCACTAGTAAATACTACATAATCGCTGTTATCAGTGGCTATTTTTCCCATTATAGGTCTTTTTTTAGGATCTCTATCTCCTCCAGTGCCAATAACTGTTATTATTTTATTTTGTTTAAATTCTTTATAAGCATTTATAACTTTAGAAACGGCATCCGGAGTATGAGCAAAGTCAATAACTGCAAAAGCATTATTTACTTTGATGGTTTCGCATCTGCCCTTAGGGGCTGATATATTAGGGCTGATTTCTAATATTTTATTAATATTAAAACCAATAGAATTAATAAGTAATAGAGCAGTTAAATAGTTATATATATTAAATAAACTAGTTAAGTTATATTTTACAGTGTAATTATTATTATAAACAAAGTTTAAAGTGGTTTCAGCAGGTGTTATATTATAATCTAATATTTTAACATCACCATTTAAACCAAAAGTAATGTTATTAACATATTTATTAGTAAAATTATTTGCATAATCATCATCGTTATTTACTATTAATTTAGCATTTTCTTTTAAATAATCAACTATTCTTAGTTTATCATTTAAATAATTTTCCATAGTTCCATGAAAATCTAGATGATCTTGAGTAAGATTTGTAAAAGCAGCAGCATCTAATTTAATTCCTGCTATTCTATCTAAAGCTAAAGCGTGTGAACTAACTTCCATTATTACATGTGTTACATTTAATTCTTTAGCTTTTAATAATAAATTATAAAGCACAACAATATCAGGTGTAGTATTCTCAAGTTCTTCATTATAGTCTTTTGTATAAAATCCTAACGTTCCAATATAAGCAGCATTTACATTTAAATTAAGTAACATTTGATAAGCTATATATGCAGATGTTGTTTTACCATTAGTACCTGTTATTCCAATAAAATTTATATCTTTAAATTCTTTAGAATATTCATCAGATAAAGCCTTAGTTAAATATTTATTAGTATCATCAACTACTAAATGAGGAATATCTTTTGATAGTTCTTTCTGACTTACGATAAAACTAGCTCCGTTATTAATGGCATTGCTGATATAATCGTGTCCATCTACTGTATTTCCTTTTATAGCAACAAAAGTTTGACCAGCTTTTATTTTTCTAGAATCTGTTTCAAATTTAATCATTTAAATTCTCCTTTTTTCTTTATATAAATATTATACTATAAATAAATAAGATGTAGTATTTTTTTTGTTAATGTGCTAAAATAAATATAATAGAAGGGAATATTTAGTTGACTAGTTTAAAAGAACATTTTAAGATTGATTATAATGAAATAAGAACTGATAAAGAGTTGATGTTTCAGGGCGCTAATTACCGTATAACGGTGCTTAGCGAAGGATTAATCCGTTTTGAGTATTCTAAAACGGGTATTTTTTTAGATGCTCCAACACACTTTGCAATTAATAGAAATTTTCCTAAATTTTCATTTAAAGTAGATGAAGATACTAAGTATTTATCTATAGGTACGAAATATTTTACAATGCAGTATACTAAAAATAAACCTTTTAAAGGTTTAGTGTTTGCTCCAGATGCTAATTTAAGAGTTAGACTTAATAATTCAGATAAACTATGGTATCCGACTCATCCTGAGGCAAGAAATTTTAAAAGCACTACTTTTAGTTTAGATGATTTACATAAAATAAAATATCAAAAAGGGTTATATTCAACTGATGGTTTTGTTATGATTGATGATTCTAAATCGCTAATAATTACACCAGAAGGTCATTTAAAACAAGAAGAAGATAGAATAGATTTTTATTTATTTATGTATAAAAGAGATTTTGGTAACTGTTTAAAAGATTATTATACACTTACGGGCTATCCATCGCTTATACCTAGGTATGCACTAGGTATCTGGTGGAATAGGGATAAGATATATTCTGCAGAAGATACTAAGAAATTATTATTATTATTTAAAAAACATAATATACCTATATCAGTTTTATTACTAAGTGAATTTTGGCATACTAAAGATTTTAAGGATCCTAATTTATATAAAACAGGATTTACATTCAATGAAGGCTTATTTCCAAGACCAGGAGACTATATAAACTATTTACATCAAAGGGGAATAAGAATAGGTCTTGAAATTGATCCAGTTGAAGGAATAAGAAAAGAAGAACCATCATTTGATGCTTATAGTACATCTCCTAAAGATGAAATAACAGGCAATGTGGAATTTAATATGCTGGATAATAATTTTGCCTCAACATTTTTAAATGAAACTATGGAACCATTGTTTCAAAAGAAAATAGATTTTTACTGGATAGATTATAAACAAGATTTAAAACAATTAGAGGCTTTAAATTATTACATATTTAATAATTTTAAAAAAGTTAAAGATCAAAGACCAATGCTTCTTACTAGAAATCAGTTAACAGCTGCTCATAGATATCCAGTACTTTACTCTGGTCAAACAGAAGTAAGCTTTAAAACGTTGGATATTTTACCAAAATTTAATTCTGATTCTAGTAATATAGGAGTAAGTAATTGGAGTCATGATGTAGGAGGTTTTAAAGGAGGAATTGAAGATGGCGAATTATACTCCAGATATGTTCAGTTCTCATGTTTTAGTCCCATCTTTAGATTTAGTGCTAAAAGAGGAGTTTATTATAAAAGAGAACCTTGGTTATGGGATATAAAAACTTCATCAATAGTTGAAAAGTATTGTCAACTAAGACATAGATTAATACCATATTTATATTCTGAAAATTATAAATATCATAAAAATGGCATGCCATTAATCATGCCGCTTTATTATATAAATCCAGAATTATATGATGAACCAGTATATAAAAATGAATATTATTTTGGTTCAGAGATGTTAGTTGCGCCTATTACAAAAGAAAAAAATGATATCATGAATAGATCTGTAGAAAGAATATTTTTACCCAAAGGTATATGGTATGATTTTGAAACTGGTAAAAAATTTGTAGGTAATAGAAGATATGTAACATTTTATAAAGACGAAAATTATCCTGTATTTGTTAAAGAGGGTGGAATAGTACCTCTTACAGTGTTTGAAGAAAACTTAAATGATACTAGTAATCCAAAGTCACTTGAAATAAATGTATTCCCAGGTAAAAATAATACTTATAAATTATATGAAGATGATGGAATATCGTCATTATATAAAGAAGGATACTATATAATAACTAATATTGACTATAATTATATGGCTAATAATTATACTCTTATTGTTCATCCTCTTGAAGGTAAAACTGGTTTAATACCTAAAGTAAGAAATTATTTTATTAAATTTAGAAATACTAAAAAAGCAGAAGATGTTAAAATATTTATTAATGGAGCACCTATACAATCTAAAGTTGAGCAGTATGCTTTAGAAAATGATTTTTATATCAAAATATATGATGTAGATACAACTAAGCAATTAACAGTAAATTGTATGGGCAAAGATATAGAAATAGATGCAGTAAGAATTATTAATGAAGATATATATTCAATTATTAATGATTTAAAAATAACTACAAACTTAAAAGAAAAAATAGCTAATATTATATTTAGTGAATTATCAATTCCTAAAAAAAGAATAGCTATTAGAAAGTTAAAGAAAGAAGGTTTAGAAAAAGCCTTTATAGATATGTTTATAAAATTACTTGAATATACAGCTGAAATCTAATATAATATATCTAGCAGATGAAAAAAGAGCAGTAAAAATAATAATATTTGTAGAAAGTTAATGGTTGATGAAAATTAATAATATTATATTTTGAACTTACTTTTGGATGCAAAGTTGGGTTAATCCCCTTAAAGATTAAGAGTATAAATTAAGGTGGTACCACGGCATTATGTTCGTCCTTTGGTCCATCTTTTTATTTTGTAAAAAGGAGTTATAATGGAAAATTTTGAATTTTATATGTTAGGATACTTTATATTATTTTTATTTATATTAATAGTATATTATTTTATGTTAAAGAAAAAATATTTGCAAATAATTGGTACTAAGAAAAGTAAGAAGAAAAAGAAAGTAGTAATTACTGAAATTCAGTATTTATCTTCTAGATTTAAATTAAAAGAAGAAAATTTACTTAGAAAATGGGTATTACTATGGATATCATTTATTAATGCAATGATTATAAGTATAGTCGCATTTGCTATATCAATACCTGATATAGCAATGGTATATCAATTGTTAATAGCGTTTTTACTATTAATAGGGTTAATATACTCTTTATATGAAATATTTGGTAGAGTGCTTAAAAAGAAGGGATTATAATATGGATTTTAGTTATGAAAGTAAATGGCAAAAAATATGGAAAGAAAATAAATATTTTGAAGCTTTAAATAATAGTGATAAAGAAAAATACTATATATTAGTAGAGTTTCCTTATCCATCTGGTTCGGGACTTCATGTAGGACATGTAAAAAGTTATTCTGCATTAGATGCAATGGCTAGAGCTAAAAGAATGCAAGGGTATAATGTATTATTTCCTATGGGGTGGGATGCATTTGGTCTTCCTGCCGAGCAGTATGCAATTAAAAATAAAATACACCCTAAGTTAGCGGTTAAAGAAAATGTAGAAGTATTTAAATCTCAGTTAGAAAAACTAGGATTATCTTTTGATTGGTCTAGAGAATTTTCTACTACTGATCCTGAGTATTACAAATGGACGCAGTGGCAGTTTTTAAAATTCTATGAAAATAATATGGCTTATAAAGATAAAAAAGAAATAAACTGGTGTAATACATGTAAAGTAGGCCTTTCTAATGAGGAAGCTGAAGGTAATATTTGTGAACGTTGTGGTAGTCCAGTAGTGAAAAAAGAAAAAGAACAATGGATTCTTAAAATGAGTGAATATTCTGAAAAGTTATTAGAAGGATTAGATGATACCGAATTTGTTGATAGAGTAAAAAATGCACAAATAAATTGGATTGGTAAATCGGTAGGCTCACTAGTTAAATTTAATCTTGATAATACAAGTGATTATTTAGAAGTATTTACCACTAGAGTAGACACTTTATTTGGAGCTACATTTATGGTAATGTCTCCAGAACATCCCTATATTGAAAAATATTCATCTATGATTAACAATATGGATGAAGTAAAAGAATACCAAGAAGTATCTAAAAAGAAAACAGAAATAGAAAGAACAGATGCAACTAAAGAAAAAACTGGTGTTAAACTAGAAGGTTTATATGCAATAAATCCTGCTAATAATGAAAAAATAGAAATATGGATTTCTGATTACGTATTAATAAATTATGGAACGGGAGCTATAATGGCAGTTCCTGCGCACGATGAACGTGATTATGCTTTTGCTAAAAAATATAATATACCTATTATAGAAGTATTAGATGGTGAAAAAATATCTGATGATGAAGCAATGATTAATGATGGAATACATATTAATTCAGGATTCTTAAATGGCCTATATAAAGAAGACGCCATAAATAAAATGAATGAATATTTAGAAGATAAGGGTATAGGTAGTAAAAAAGTAAATTATAAACTTCAAGATTGGATTTTCTCTAGACAAAGATTTTGGGGAGAACCTATTCCTATGATACACTGCGATGATTGTGGTTGGGTAAAGGTTCCTGAAAAAGATTTACCAGTTACTCTTCCAGAAGTAACTAGTTATGAACCTACTGATAATGGCGATAGTCCACTTGCTAATATTGATTCTTGGGTAAATACTAAGTGTCCTACATGTGGTAAAGATGCTAAAAGAGAAACTGATACAATGCCAAATTGGGCAGGGTCTAGTTGGTATTATTTAAGATATATGGATCCTAAAAATAATGAGGAGTTTGTATCACAAGAAGCTTTAAAATACTGGAATATGGTAGATTATTACAATGGTGGTATGGAGCATGCAACAAGACATTTATTATATGCAAGATTTTGGCATAGATTCTTTTATGATTTAGGATTATTACCTCATAAAGAACCATTTAAAAAACGTGTAGCTCATGGAATGATATTGGGGGCTAACGGAGAAAAAATGAGTAAAAGTAAGGGGAATGTAATTAACCCTGATGACATGATTAAAATATATGGTGCTGATGCTCTTAGAACTTATGAATTATTTATAGGGGATTATGAAAAAGATGCAGCATGGAGTGATAATGGACTTAAGGGATGTAAAAGATTTCTAGATAGAGTAGTAAGACTTAAAGATAAAGTATCTTCTTTAAACGAATATACTAAAAATTTAGAAAATATTATTCATAAAACAATAAAAAAAGTAACTAATGATTTAGATACTATGAACTATAATACTGCTGTATCAAGTTTAATGATATTAAGTAATGAATTTGATGTTTTAGAAAGTATTACTAAAAAAGATTATGAAGTACTATTAAAACTTTTATATCCAATAGCTCCTCATATAGCAGAAGAGTTAAATGAACAAATTGGTAATAAAGATTGTATAGCTAGTTTAAGTTGGCCATTATTTGATGAATCTAAAACAATAGATAGTGAAATAACTATTGGTGTTCAAGTTAATGGAAAATTAAGAGGTTCTATTATGATAAGTAAAGATGCTTCAAAAGAAGAAGTTTTAAAACTTGCTTTAGAAGAAGAAAATGTTAAAAGACATTTAGAAAATAAAGAGATAATTAAAGAAATAGTAGTTCCTGGAAAAATAGTAAATATCGTTATTAAAAATTAAAAAAATAATTAATAAAATAAATTCACCAATAGGTGTTTTTATTTTGATTTTAAGAAAATATATTATATAATATATTTAGAAAGATAGTGGAGGAAAGAAAATGAGTTTAATGAATGAAATTAAAGAAAAAGTAAAACAAAATAAAAAAACAATTATTTTACCTGAATCGATGGATGAAAGAGTGTTGTTAGCAGCCGAGAAATTATTAGAAGAAGATATTGTTAATATAATATTAATAGGTGATGAAAAAGAAATTATTCAAAAACATCCAAAATTAAAAGAAGTTAAAATAATTAATCCTAATGATAGTGAACTTTTAGAAGATTTTATAAATAAATTAGTTGAACTTAGAAAACATAAAGGATTAACTTATGAAGAAGCAAAAGATTTAATATTAAATGATTATATGTATTTTTCATGTATGTTAGTTAAAGAAAAACTTGCGGATGGTATTGTATCAGGAGCAGCGCATTCAACAAGTAACACTTTAAGACCAGCTCTTCAAATCGTAAAAACAAAACCGGAATCATTATTGGTATCATCATTTTTTCTAATGATTGTACCAAATTCAGAATTAGGAGAAAATGGAGTTTTTGTTTTTTCAGACTGCGCACTTGAGCAGAATCCAACTCCAGAAAAATTAGCAGCAATTGCAAGTGATAGTGCTAGAAGCTTCGAAGCATTTATAGGTAAAAAAGCAAAAGTTGCATTTTTATCACATTCATCACATGGATCTGCAAAACATGCAGATGTAGATAAAGTAAAGGAAGCTGTAAATATTGCAAAAGAAAAATATCCAGATATTTTGTTAGATGGAGAACTTCAATTAGATTCAGCTATAGTTCCAGAAGTTGCTGCTACAAAAGTGCCGGATTCACCTTTAAAAGGGGAAGCTAATGTTTTGATTTTTCCAGACTTAGATGCTGCAAATATAGGATATAAATTAGTTCAAAGACTTGCCAAAGCAGAAGCGTATGGACCTATTTGTCAAGGAATGGCTTCACCAATAAATGATTTATCAAGAGGTGCATCGGTTGAAGATATAATAGGAACAGTAATCTTAACTTCATTACAGGCTCAAATGGAAGAATAAAATTACAATTAAAAAAAATTGCACTACTTAAGTAGTGCTTTTTTATTGCAACAACCATTTTGGTTATAATAAAAAAAAGAATTTTAAAAAAATCCTTTTTTGACATTATTTTTAATAACTGTATTATAAAATATAATTGGTGATAAACATGAAAGTGAAAATATTTGATGAAATGCATGAAAAAGAATTAGAAACAGTTATTAATGAATTTTTAAGTACTCTTGATAATGAAATTATTGATATAAAATATCAAGTCGCTATAGGTATATCTGGAGAAGAACAGATATACTGTTTTAGCGCTATGATAGTATATAGCTAAACCATATACATATTATTTATATTTGATTCATAATCATTTGTACTAAGTGTAGTATTAGTTTCAAGTTTAGTAAGTCTATGATCTAGTCTAGCAATTTGTCTTTCCATTTTTGCAAGTCTGCTTTCTAAATCTTCTTGCATAGTTTGCATATTATTTGGCATAACATTAGGCATAGCAGGTTGCATCATGTTATTAGGCATAGGATTCATACCATTCATTTGAAAACTTGATTGAGCATTTACTGCTGGTGGATATGGATTATTAGCTGCTTGCATAGGCATCATATTTTGACTTGCAACACTATTATTATATGACATATAGTCAGTAGTTTCATTAAAAAATGAATTTCTATTTTTTTTCATAATTCCTCCTAATGCATTATATGTTAAATAATATTATGTGATAATTTATCTATGCAAAGAAGAAAGTTTTATAGTATAATATTAAGCGAAGAAAGAAGTGTTTTTATGAGAATGAGAAACCCTAAGGATAGAGATATAGTGTTAGATTCTTGTGAATTTTATTATACTGATAATGATTTTAATAATAATAATGAAATTCATTTAGAAATAGGAATGGGTAAAGCTGATTTTATTATTGGAATGGCTAAAAAATATCCGGAAATAAATTTTATTGGAATAGAAAAATACAAAGCAGTTGCTAGTATTGCAATTAAAAAAATTAGAAATGAGAAATTAGATAATATAAGAGTATTAGTTGCTGATGTTAATGAGTGTGATGAAATACTAAAAAATAAAATATCAAAAATTTATTTGAATTTCTCAGATCCTTGGCCAAAAGATAGACATGCTAAAAGAAGATTAACTCATGAGAATTTTTTGAAGTTATATGATAATTTTTTTATATCTGATAAAATAATAGCTATGAAAACAGACAATGATGACTTATTTGCATATAGTGTTGATTCATTTAAGTCATATGGATATAACGAACTAAGAGTTAGTTATGATTTGCATAGTGAAAATATAGAAAATGTAATTACTGAATATGAAGATAAGTTTAGTAGTATGGGTGTAAAAATAAAATATACGTTAGTAAAAAAAGAAAATAAATAAAAATACAGTAAGTATTTAAATTTTATTTTTTTTTTGTTATAATAAACATAGAGGAGAATTAATTTGAAGAAATTTTTAATTTTAATAATGACTCTTTTAATAGTTAGTGGTTGTGAGAATGTTGATAATATGCAAATAGAAGATGCTATTCAATTATTTGAAATAAACCCTAATAAAGAAAATACATATAGAGTTGGATATAAATACCACTTACCAAGAGGTATGCAAGTAATAAATAATACTTTATATAATGAAGTAATAAGTAACAGTGAATATAATTTTTATTTATACGTTGATATTCTTAGTTATAGTAATAAAGTAGAAAATAAATATGAAGTAAATAGTGAAGCATTTTATTCAGAAAAGTATGAATTTGATGAAAAAATAGGGTATTTAGAGATAAATAATATAGAAAATGATGAATATTTAATTGAAATAATGTATAATTATGCTAAAATAGAGGTAATGGTAAAAGAAGTAGATATAGTAGAAGGATTAATCTACTCGGTTAACTTGTTAAAAAGTATTACCTATAATAGTTCATCTATAGAAGAAATAATAACTAATGATGAATTAGATGGAAAAGAAGAAGAATTTAATATATTTAATACTACAGCTACAGATGATAGTTATTTAGATTTTAATAGTACATATGGAGATTATGTTCCGTTAGAAGAAGAATACGATCAGGACTATATCAGATAAGGAAGGATACGAATATGAAATTATTTGACAAAATGAAAAACATTTTATTTGATGAAGAGGATGTTCCAGTAAAAGAAGCTCCTGTTAAACCAGTTGAATCAGTGCTGCAACCATCGGATAGTTTTCAAAATGAAAAAAGGGAGGTTTTTAAACCTAAAGAAGAGCCTTTAGTTAGTGAAAAAGAAATGTTCAAGCAAGAGTCTAGATTTCCTTTTCCAGAATTTGATGAAGATGAATTTGATAATAACATGGTAGTTCCTGAAAGAAAGCCAAGTGTTAGTGCTCATAGACCTACTAACTCGCTTGAATTTGAAAGAAGAGCTAAGAAAGTTGAAAAAAGACCTGAATATAATAGATATGATAAAACAGAACCTATTGAATTAGCAAAAAGAAAATTCAAGCCTTCACCTATAATATCGCCTGTATATGGAGTTTTAAATGAAGATTATAAACCAGAGGATATAAAAGAAAGAATGGCGCATACTAATAGTAAGCTGGATGTAGATAGTGTTAGAAAAAAAGCCTTTGGTGAATTAGAAGATTTAGAAAAAACAATGGAAAAACCAGTAACAGTACTTTATGAAGCAACTGAAACTGTAACTAGTATATTTCCAGCTGAAGAAAAACAAGAAAAAGTAAAAACTATTGATGAATTATTAGAAGATACATCAGATGTTAAAATTGATATTGATGAAGAATTTGATATGACAGATGAAATAAAAGTTGATTCAATAGTTAAAGAGGAAAAAGAAGAAGTTAAAGTAAATGATGATTTTGATAATACAGATACACTTGAAAATGATTTATTTGATTTAATTGATTCAATGTATGAGAGTAATAAGGAGGAAGATTAATGGATTTTTGGGCTGAAATTTTACCCATAGTTGTGTATGCGTTTTTAATTATATTTTTAATAGTAGGAATAATTCTTGGTATTAGAACTATTATTGTAATGAATAAAGTAGAAAAGATAATAGATGATGTAAATGAAAAAATAGAAACACTTAATCCGTTATTTAATATTGTAGACTTTGCTGTTGATAGAGTATCGAGTTTATCAGATACTTTAGTAGATTTTTTTGCAGGAATACTTAGTGGTTTTTTAACAAAAAAAGATAAAAAAACAGATAATAAAAAAGGAGAAGACAATGAGTAAGAATACTGGTAAGTTTATATTAGGAGCAGCTTTAGGAGCAGGATTAGCACTATTGTTAGCGCCTAAAAGTGGTAAAGAAACTAGAGAAGATTTAAAAATAAAATTCGAAGAAATAAAAGTAAAAATTAATGAAACTGATATTGAAGATTTAAAAGAAAGTGTTCATAATAAAATAAATGAAATAGAAGCTGATTTAAAAAAACTTGATACTGAAAAAGTATTAAAAGTTGCTAAAGAAAAAGCTAAAGCGATTGAATCTAAAGTAGAAGAATTAATAGTAATGGCAGGTAAGGCTGCAAAACCTAAAGTAGAAGAGCTTGCTAAAGATGTAAAGGTAAAAACTATTAAATCATTAAAAACAACTATTAAAAAATTAGAAGATACTAAATAGTATCTTTTTTTTTATAAAAAAACAGGATTAAATCCTGTTAATTAAAGTACCAAAATATAAATAAAGCTAGTAAAATACAGTAATATGAGAAATAATGTAATTTACCATTTTTAACCCAGTTACTAAGCCATTTATAAGAAACAAATGTAACTAACATTGAAGCAATCATACCAACTAAATAAGGTAATAATAGTGAGCTTTCAGAAGAGCTAAGTAAATCACTTGTTCCTAGTATCATAGATCCAACACTAACTGGAAAATATAATATAAATGTATATTTTAGTGCAGTAGTTCTTTTAAATTTACATAATAAGCAGGCAACTAATACAGCTCCACTTCTAGATATTCCAGGCATAACTGCAATTGCTTGGAATAAACCAATTATAATAGCGTTTTTAAGAGTAATATCTTTATCTTCTTTAATACCTTTATCTTTTCTAACAATAAATAATGCTAATGCAGTAATTAAAAATGAAAATCCTAATAAGTTAAGTGATAATTTATCTTCAAAAAAATTATTTAATAATAATCCCGAGATAACTACTGGAATAGTGGATATAATTATATATATACAGTAGTTAAAGTTAGTTTTATTAACTTTTCTTTTGTCTTTAATAAATAAATAAGTAAAAAAGCTTTTTAGTAATACAACTATATCTTTATAGAAAATAATAAATATAGCTATAAACGAACCGAAATTAGCAATTATTTCAAAATTTAAAGAATTAAATATATTTGTGTTGAAAAGTTCTTTAAACAAAAATAAGTGTCCACTAGATGAAACAGGTATAGGTTCTGTAATACCTTGAATAATACCTAAAATCAAATATTTTATATAGTTCATATAACACCTCTATTAATAATTATATAATAATTTTTGAATTTAATAAATAAAATTTAAAGAGGTTTATATGATTGTACTTATTTTTTTAATATTATCAATGATATTTATAAGTCAAGGGTTATTCTTTTTTCTTATGTATTCGAATTATTTACTTTTAGGGTATAGTTTTACCTTTTTTGTTAAATTTATAATTAGTAAGCTATTTTTTTATATTTTTTTAATAGGAGTAATATTATTAATTATAAGTTTAGAAAGGATAAGAAAAAGTGAAATACATTTACGACGTAGATCTGTTTTTTGCAGAAAATTATTATAAGTTTTATGAATGGAGTAATTTAGATAATATAGTTAATTTAACTAAAATACCAATCTTTTGTGTAGATTTTAACACTTATAAAGATATAATAACAAATAAAATAAAAATATCTGATGATTTTGGAACTCTTATAGAAAATAAAAGTAAAACTAAAGGCGGTTATATGTATAAATGTGCACTATTTAGTGATTATACTAATGTTGTAGCAGTTGCTTTTAATCACATTAATGAAAGTGTTGCATACTCTACAGTTTTATTAGATGATGAATTAAATATAATTGAAAATATATATGCTACTAAAAAATATATATTAAATTATACTAAAATCAAACCTATAAATGATGCTAAAGATTTAAAAGTAACTAATCAAATAAAACATTTAATTCAAAAAGAATTAAATACTAAAGATATACTTAAAATAAAATATATTTATAATGAATTATATGATGATAATGAAAATGATGTTGATATAATGAAAAAGTTGATTAATGAAAAATTAAATACATTTGATTCCAAGTTGTATGATATTTATAGACTATTAAAATCTTGTGTATAATTAATATAAATTTACTTAAACTAATATTAGAGGTTAATATGAAAAAAATTATGATATCATTAGCAGTTTTATTAGTAACTGGATGTTCGGTTTCAAATAAACCATCTAGCCCGGTAGAAGATTACTTAAGTAGTTATACTAATCTAGAATATGC
>CAYJJQ010000001.1:129742-200045 GCA_964370545.1 uncultured Muribaculaceae bacterium
TATGCAGTTTTACTTGATTTAGAAAAAGTAGTTTCAGAAGAACCTAATATGACTGATGATCAAAAAGAACTTTACAGAGACATACTAAAAAAACAATATGAAGATTTAAAGTATGAAATATTAGAGGAATCTGAAGATGAAAATACTGGTATTGTAAAGGTAAAGGTGACGGTCTATGATTATTATAAAACAGAAAAAAATTCTGCAGATTATTTAAAGAATAATATAGAAGACTTTTATGATGAAAATGGCGAATATAGTAGTGAATTATATATAAATTATAAATTAAATAATTTGAAATTAGTAACAGATAAAATAGAATATAACATTGAATTTGAAGTTGAAAAACAAAATGATATATGGAAATTAAATATAATAAGTGAAGAAGATTTACAGAAAATTCATGGAATATATAATTATGAGAATTAACTAGTAATAGTTAGTTTTTTTTGTTATACTGATTTTAGATTGGAGTACATATGAGGATATCGAGTAGAGCAGTAATATTTAGAGACAATAAAATAGTTTTAATTTATAGAAAAAGGGATAATATGGAATATTATGTTCTTCCAGGAGGAGGACAGGAAGAATATGAAAATAAGGAAGAATGCATTGTAAGAGAATGTAAAGAAGAGTTAGGAATTAATGTAGAGGTAATCAAACAACTTTATGAAGTAAAGGGAGAAGGTTTATTTCAAAATATATTTTTATGTAAATGGTTAGATGGAACTTTAGGTACAGGAGATGAAGAAGAATATGATCCTAATAGAAAAACAGGTTTACAAAAACCAATGCTTATTAATATAGAAGAAGTAGAAAACTTAAATTTAGTCTCTCCATTTATAAAACAAGAACTCATAAATGATTTAAACAAACATGGAAAAGAAATGGGAAATGATATAAAACTTATAAAGGAAGTAAAGTAAAGTGGAACAAATATATAATAAATTAGTAAGAGATAATATACCTAATATAATTAAGGGTAATGGGGAAATTCCTATTACTAGAATTTTAGATGAAACTGAATATATATCACATTTAGAAAATAAATTATTAGAAGAAACTCAAGAAACTTTAAATGCAAAAGGTGATGATAGATTAGAAGAATTTGCAGATTTAATTGAAGTAATAAAAGCTTTAGCTAGCACTCAAAATGCTACTTTAGATGAAATACTTAATATAGCAGAAATTAAAAATAAAAAAAAGGGAGCATTTAATAATAGAATTTTACTAGAAAAAGTAATTGATGAAGAATAGTATTCTTCATTTTTTATGATATAATATAAAACAAAAAGTTGTTATAGGAGGTTATATGAATAATATATCAAATGTTCTTAAAATGATTGATTTACTAAGTACGGGAAAAATATATACAGTTAAAGAACTTGCAGATATCTTAAATGTGAGCCCTAGAATGATTAGATATTATAAGGATAAACTTGATGATGTTGGCATATATGTAGAATCATATTTAGGAGTTGGTGGAGGGTATGTTTTATATAAAAAACTTAATTATTATAATCAACTTAACAAATATGATATTAAATTATTAAAAAAATTAAATGAGCAAATAAAAGATTACGGCATAGATAATAAAGGATTAGAAAACATTATTAATAAATTAGATTTAATTGATATTATTACAGATAATGATAATATTTATGATACTGTAATACAAAAAAGTGATAAAACAGATATTATAATTATTTTAGAAAATGCCATAAAAAATAAAAGTAAATTAAAAATTGTATATGAGAATATCGAGGGAATAAATAGAGAAAGAATAGTGCAACCATTTCAAATATTTAAACATGGTAAAAGATTATATGTTGTATGTTATTGTGAATATAAACAAGATTTTAGACACTTTGAAGTAAGTCGAATTCAAATAATTAATTGAACAATATATTTCCTATTTAAGTGATATAATTTTATTAATGAAGGAAGTGATATTATGAATATACTCAAGCAAGCGAAGGATTTTGCCATAAAAGCACACCATGGACAATATAGAAAAACAGAAAAAGATAAACCAATGATTATACATCCAATTAATGTAGCAGAAATTTTAAAAGAATATGGATTTGATGATAATGTTATAGCAGCAGGTTATTTGCATGACGTAGTAGAAGATACTAAATATACTATAGAAGATATTAAACAAAACTTTAATGAAGATATTGCTTCTTTAGTAGAAGGCGCTAGTGAACCGGATAAAACTTTATCTTGGAAAGAAAGAAAAACTCACACTATTGAAAGTGTTTCAAAATTGGATTTGAGACACAAAGCTGTTATTGTAGCAGATAAAATAAATAATTTGGAAGATTTAGATAGATTATTAAACTTAGATAAAAATTTTACTTTTGATAGTTTCAATGGTGATTATGATAGTCAAAAATGGTATTATACAACCCTTTATGAAAAAATATCAGAAAATGAAACTCACCCTATATTTAATAGATTAAAAATGGTAGTGGAAAATATATTTAATCAAGATAATATTTCTAATAAATATTTAACAAAAGATAGACATGAAAAATTAAAACAAATTCACTATTTAAAATATGAACTTAAAAATATATTAAATTGTTTAAATAATAGTCCATATGTTATTGAGTTTACTGGAACTCCTAGAACTGGAAAAACTTCTATTATTAATAATATTGAAGATTTTTTTAAGAAAGCTAATTTTAAAGTGAAAGTTATTGAAGAATTTACTACTTCTAAACTATATAAAGAAACAATTAAACCTAAACTTAAAAATGAATATATAAGTGTTATTAACACAGAAATTCCAAAATATGTTCAACAAGAGCTAGAAGAAGCGTTAAAGGATAATTATGATATTATTATAATAGACAGGTCACTTTTTGATAGATGTATATGGATTGATAGATTAAAAGAAAAAGATGGTATAAATAAAGAAGAAGCAGAAGAATATTATGCTAAATACGTACCTTTAATTAAAGAAAAAACAAATCTAGTTATTGCAACTTATTGTGATGCTAAAGAAGCATTAAAAAGAGATTATGAAGCAAATATAACATTAGAAACTAGGAGCTTTTTAAATGAACAAAATGTAGATGAATATAATGCAGCACTTCATAACACAATTAATTTATTTTCTTTACATAATTATGATGTCAAACTTTTTGACACTAATAATATTCCTTTAAAGGAAACTGAATATTTAGTTGTAAAGTATATTCTTGATAATATGAGAAAAAAGTATTATAGCGAATATATAAGAACTTATAAATAAAAGGAAAGGTAAAATAATATGTATTTTATAAATTATATAAAAGAAAAGTATAAAGAAGAAAAATTAGATATTTATGTAGATATGGACGGAGTTATAGCAGATTATGATATATATGATAACCCATATAATTATAAAAATAAAAGACCATTATATACAAATATAAATACTATAAAAGAATTGAGTTTATTAAATAATATTAATATTTTTATATTATCTATTTGTAGAACTGATGAAGATATTTACGATAAAAATAATTGGTTAAATGAGTACTGTTCTTTTATAAAAAAAGATAATATAAATATATTATCTAAACAAAGTTATCCAAACATTTTGTCTAAAGATTTAAAATATAATTTTATAAAAAATATTGAATCAAAGAATAAAATAATACTAATTGACGATGATAATGAAATATTACATTACATAAAAAATAAATTAGTTAATATTGATGTATATCAAGATTCAAGTTTATTGGATTAGTAAAAAAACATGAACTACATTCTGAAAAATTAATAGTATCTGAACTATTTTAAGAATAGAAATATTCTTTTTTTTATGGAATTACATATTATTTTATAGGAGAATTTATGAAAAAAATAATAGTAGTTTTAATTATGATATTATTAGTAATTCCAATTAATATAAATGCATCTAGTTATATTGTGATGGATCAAAATAGTGGTAGAGTATTAAATGGAAGTAATTATAATGAAAGTTCATTAATTGCTTCCATTACTAAGATAATGACAACTATTATTGTTTTAGAAAATTCTGATTTAACAGATGAAGTAAAAGTTACTGAGGAAGTTTTAAAAGCATATGGTAGTGCAATATATATTGAAGTAGGTGAAGTATTAACTGTAGAAGATTTATTATATGGACTCATGCTTAGAAGTGGTAATGATGCAGCTATAATGCTTGCTGAACATGTAAGTGGATCTATGGAGTCTTTTGCTAAATTAATGAATGATAAAGTAGATGAATTAGGTTTAAAAAATACTAATTTTGTTAACAATCATGGATTAGAAGAAACTGATGGAGCTAATAAATCAACAGCATATGATATGGCTATAATTACTAAATATGCAATGGATAATTCTGTATATAGAAAAATATCTGGTACAGAAAGTATAACTGTTAAAAGTAGCTATAAAACTTATAGCTGGCAAAATAAAAACAGGCTTTTATTTAGCGAGGAGTATATAAATGGTGGTAAGACTGGTTATACAGAAAAGGCTGGAAGAACTTTAGTGACAACAAGTAGTCAGGATAATAAAGAAATAATTGTAGTAACAATAAGAGATGGTAATGATTTTGAAAATCATAAAACCTATCATGAAAATATACTTAATAATTATGAGGCATTTAAAGTTCTTGATAAAGATGTTACTAGTGTAAAAACTGAAGAAGAAGTATTATATGTAAAAAATGATTATTATGCATTAGTAAAAGAAAGTGAAATAGATAACTTAGAAATTAAGTATGAAATATATGATGAAATAATAAGTAATGTTGCAGGTGTTGCAAAAGTATATTTAAATGATTTTTTATTACATGAAGAGTATATGTATGTAGAAGAAGATAAAGGAAATGTATTTACTAATTTCTTTGATAAAATATTAGGGTGGTTTAAATCATGGTAAGTGTTATATGGGGTTGTTTAATAATTATCGGAATAACATACGGTTTATTAAGTGGTAATATTGATGCAATAAATAATAGTATTTTATCTAATGGTAATGAAGCAATAAAGTTATTTATTAGTATACTGCCTATTATAGTAATATGGACTGGTGTAATGAAAATAGCAGAAGATAGTGGTTTGCTTAAAAAAGTGGCTAGATTATTTGAACCAATTCTAAAAAGATTATTTCCTAAAGTTCCGAAAGATAATCCAGCACTAGGTTATATAGCTTCTAATGTAGCTGCTAATATGATGGGATTAGGTAGTGCTGCAACACCATTTGGATTAAAGGCTATGAATGAACTTCAAAAAATAAATCCTAAAAAAGATACAGCATCATCATCTATGATAACTTTTTTAGTTCTTAACACTGGTGGAGTTACTATAATACCAACAACGGTAATAGCACTTAGAATTGCAGCAGGTAGCACTAGTCCAACAAGTATTGTTGTTCCAGCCATTATAGCAACATTATTATCAAACTTTTGTGGATTATGTTTAGACTACTTTATAAGGAGAAAAAACAGTGAGTGATATTTCTAAAATAATTATTCCATTTTTTATGCTGTTTATAATATTATATGGATTTAAGAAAAAAACAAATTTATATGATTCATTTTTAGAAGGTGCTAAGGAAGGATTATCATTATCTATAAATATATTACCAGCAATATTAGGTATGATATTTGCTATTAATATATTTTTAGATAGTAATTTTTTAGTCTTTTCATTATCCAAAATATCATTTGTATTTGATTTAATAAATATACCGTTTGAAATATTACCAATGGCAATATTAAGACCAATTTCAGGAACTGCCACCTTAACAATAATGAATGATATATTTTTAAAATATGGTCCAGATTCATTTGTAGGTAATCTATCTTCAATAATGCAAGGATGCACTGACACAACATTATATGTACTAGCTTTATACTTTGGATCAATAAAAATAACTAAAAGTAGATATGCGCTTAAAGTAGGGTTATTTGCAGATTTTATAGGAATAATCTTGGCTGTTGTATTAACTAATTTGTTCTTTTAGTAAAAAAGTGGTATAATGTTATCGGTGTTTTATTTATGGAAAGACTACAAAAAGTTATAGCTAGTTATGGATACTGCTCGAGAAGAAAAGCAGAAGATCTAATATTAGCAAAAAAAGTAAAGGTTAATGATGAACTTGTCACTGAATTAGGTGCAAAAGTTTCTAGAAGCGATTTAATAAAAATAAATGGCGTTTTAATTAATAAAGAAATTGTTAAACAATATTTTATTCTTAATAAACCTAGAAGTGTTGTTTCTTCAGTTACAGATGATAAAGGAAGAATAACTGTTACAGATTTGATTAATACTAAAGAGAAAATATATCCAGTTGGCAGACTTGATTATGATACAACTGGCTTAATTATACTTACTAATGATGGTGATTTTGCTAACTATTTAATGCATCCGAGAAATAAAGTTCGAAAAACATATTTAGCTAAACTGGAAGGTATTATTGATGCTAATGCAGTTGCTAAATTAAAATCAGGATTTAAAATCGGTGATAGAGAAGTTGAAATTGTCAATTTCAAAGTTAGAAAAAAAGATCATATAAAAAATACTACAATGATAGAATTAACTATTATTGAAGGTAGAAATCATATAGTAAAAAGATTATTTGAAAAGTTAGGTTTTACAGTAATGAAACTTACTAGAACAAAATATGGTCACTTAGATTTAGGAAAATTACAATCTGGCGAATATAAAGAATTAACTACTAAAGAATTAAAGAAATTTTATGCAAACAAAAACATTAATTAGATTAATGTTTTTTTATTGGCATCCGCCTTCACAGTTATCACAGCTGCAAGGTTCACAAGAACAACTAGATTCAGTTAATTCAGAATCTTCCATTATAATTGCGTTTGTAGGGCAACTTTCTAGAGCATTAATAGTTGAATTGTTTTCTAAGCTTTCACTAGAAATTACTTCCGCAAGACCGTCGTCATTAAAATCAAAATGAGTAGGATCTACAGCAATACAAGCTCCACAACCAATACAAGCTCCTTCTCTTATTACAAGTTTTTTCATACTTTCCTCCTTGTATAATTATAGTAAAGAATAGTTTAAAATGCAAGAAATTGTTTAAAACTATTGTAAAGTATGATATTATTTATGTGGAAGGTGCGCTTATGGATAGTAGAATGTCAAAATATGGTGAAGAAACAGTACAATTAAAATCTAGAGTTTCTGCCAATGAAGAATTATATAAAAATTTAAATAAAAGTGAACTTGATAACTTTAATTTAAATAATAATACTACTGTAATTGGTGATAGTAAAAAAGAAATTGATATTGATAAAATTAAAAAAATCCTTGATACTAAATATAATGAAAATGCACCACAAAGAAAAAGTATACGCTTAGAACAAGATGATAGTGAAATAACTTATGAAACTGAGCTTGAAAGTACTAAAGAATACGATATAAATGTAATTTTAGAAAAAGCTAAAGATGAAAAAGTTTCTAATTATGAGGAAGATCGTTTAAAAAAGCTAAGAGATACTCAGTTTGATATATTAAATAACTTAGATTTTAATAAAAAAGAAGATAAAACTACTTCTGATAAAGAAAATCTATTAGAACTGATCAATACTATTACAATTAATGAAGATAAAATTAAAGAAGCTGCAGAAGAAAAAGAGTCAACAAGTTTATTTTCACACCTTAAAGAAGATGATGTAGAGGATACAAAAGAAAATGAAACTGTTGAAACTACTTTAGTAAATAAAGTAGCAGACAAAAAAGATGATCAAGTAGTTACTAGTACTATTACTTCAATAAAAAATAATTCACTTGATACAACTAATGTTAAATTTAATAAAAAAGATTTTGAAAATTTAAATTTAGATGATGGAAAAAGAAATATAATAACAGAAATACTTGTAGTAATTATATTAATAGCTTTTGTTGTTGGAATGTATTTATTCTTTAGTAGTATCTTAAATTTTTAAAAATTTCATATATTATTATATGAAGTTTTTTTTTGATAAGAAAATATTATATGTATTATTGGCTTTTATTATTTGCGTAGGTGTTACTACACAAAGTATTTTTATTTGGTACTTAGAAAAAGTTACTCCTAAAATAAATCAAATAGTAGTTGCTAAGTTAGAAAAAATAACTTATGAAATAATAACTGATAAAATAAATACTGATTTAATTAATGAAAATAATTTAAAAGATATTATTCATATAACTAAAAATAATGAAGGAGAAATATTAACTGTTGATTACAATTTAGAAAAAGCATATAGTGTTAATAATACTATAAATAATTCTATTAGAAATTCTCTTAATCACTTAGAAACAGGTGCTTTACAAAATAGTGAGTTTTTAGTAGGAGATAATAGTATATATATTCACGAACCATTATTTGTAGCATCAGATTATGCACTACTATCTAATTTCGGTCCTAAAATACCCATTAAAATTAGTTTTATAGGTACTATTGTAACTAATTTAGAAACTAGGATAACTAGTTATGGTCTTAATAATGTATTAAATGAAATATATGTAAAGGTAGAAATTAGTGAATTAATTACAACTCCAACAACCTCACATACTATAAAACTTGAATATGATATTCTTATTGATGCTACAATGATTAATGGGAGAGTGCCTTCATTTTATGGAGGAGAAATTACTACAGAAAGTAACATTTTAGATATTCCATTAGAATAACATTTGTGCTATACTTATAATAGGTGAGAATAGTGAATTCGTATTTTATAAATGAAGCAATAGATATATCAATAAAAAGTTATTTAGATCACAAATTAACTCCAGATAGTTTGGAGTTTAATTCATTTAATGTGATAATAATACGTATGCTTTCTTTAATTTACGGAGAATTAGACATCACTAGTCCTTATATTGGACATAACGAAGATTTATTTGCTTCAAATTTAAAAAAATATGAATTAAATGAAAACAATTATAATAATTTTATAAATAATATGCAAGCATATTATGTTGAAGATAAAAGTGGTAAAATACCAAATTCAATGTATATACCAGTTATTAATTTAGTAATTGATATGTTTACTTTAAAGAAAAATAATTTTAAAGTAACAATGGAAGAAACAGAACATTTTAAATTTTTAATTAAAAGTTTGAATTCGCCTTTTGAAACTCAAATATTAAATTACTTTGATACAGGCATTCATAAAAATATTATTTCTGCTAACATAGTAAAACCTAAAAAAATGTTAGCGCCAGAAGCATATACTGTTATTAACAAGAATTATACTGATATTGCACTTCTTAGTGCAGAGGATATAGAAAAAATAAACTCTGAAGTATATAAAGTTTTAGAAGTAAATGAAAAAGAACCTAATTTTGAATATTTATTTGAAAAAGCATTAATTGATTTTTGGAATAAAAGAGCTCCACTTACTAGTGGAAATGGTTACGTTGATATTTTATTGATACTTGGAATAATATGTACTATAATATTATTAGTAATTATTGGAACAATAATATTTTTATAGGGAGAGTTTATGGAATTTAATGATATAAAATATGAAGTAATTAAAGAAGAAAAAGATGCAATTGATATAGAATTGCTTAAAGACAAAATAACAGATTACTTTAAAGCATATGATTATATAGTAGGGGATTGGGCATATGGAAAAGTTAGATTAAAAGGTTTTTGTGATAAAGATAATAAACTATATAAACCTTTAAATGATTATGATAAAGTAAACGATTATATCGAAGAAAAATGTGCTCATGGATGTAAATATTTTATTATAAAAAAAATTGATAAATAATATATACTATGCTATAATTAATTAGAATAAGAAGGGAAGATAAAAATGGGGAAAATTAAATTAAAATTAGTTTCTGGAAGTGAAGTAGAAAAGAATTTAATAAATGCTTTTAAATCAGAAAATGAAACATATATAGTATTTGATAATGAGTCAGTAGGAGCTATGGGGTTACCTATTATTTTAGTTTCCAAAGTATTTGATAATAAAGTTACTAAAATTATAGAACAAACAGAGTGGCAAAAAGCTAAAGAACAATTAAAATTAATTATTGCTGGTAATGCAGTAGAATTTGTTAATGTTGCTCCGGAAATGGTAGCAGATGATATTTACTTTACTCAATTAACATTACCTATAGCGTCATTTGAAGCCCTTAAAAACAATTATAAACCTACAGGAGAAGCTCCAAGCGCTCCTGCAGCAGTTACGACTGCTCCAGAGGTACCTGTGGCTCCAGTAGCTCCAGTAGCACCTATAATGCCTGAAGTGGTTCCAGTTGTACCTGAAGTAGCTCCAATGCCAGAGGTTACACCGGTGGTACCAGAAATAACACCAGTGATGCCAGCAATGCCTGAAGCAACTCCAGTTATTCCAGAACCAGTTCCGATGCCTGAAGTAGCACCGATAGTGCCTGAAATAACTCCAGTAATGCCAGTGATGCCTGAAGCGGCGCCAGTTATTCCAGAGCCTGCTCCAATGCCTGAAGTAGCACCTGTAGTGCCGGAAATAACTCCGATAGTGCCAGTGATGCCTGAAGCGGCGCCAATTGTTAATACTGAAGTAAAGGCAATTGATATGGATGAACTTAAGAAAAATTTTATGCAATCTTGTGAAAAAATGTTTGATGAATTAGTTGAACAATTAAAAAATAACTAATAAAAGGACTTAATGTTCTTTTTTTTTCATATAAATTATTGTGAGATTATGAAAGAAAGCATTGAATATAATTATAATATTACTATAGATAACTTTAATGAAGAAAATAATGTTTGTTCATTTATTTATTATAATGATACATATTTGTTTGTTCAATATTTACGAGAAAAAAATGAAATAGATGATATTATTAGTTGTAGTAAAGAATTAAAAACAAAAAACATAATATCATATGATATTATGTTTAATAAAGAAAATAAAGTAATTACTAAAATAGATGATGTTAATTATGTGATGCTAAAGCTATCAGGTGATATTAATGAAGATATAGACATAATTAAAATGATAGATTTAAATAGAAAAACTAAAATTAATGAAGAACAAATGAATAAATATAAAAATAATTGGGATATATTATGGTCTGAAAAAATAGATTATTTTGAATATCAAATAAGCCAATTAGGAAAATCTAAATATATTATATTGGATTCATTTAGTTACTATGTGGGATTAGCTGAAAATGCTATAGCATTAGCTCAATTTGCAAATAAAAATGGAAACTATGGTAAGGCAAGCAAAGTATGTTTATCTCATAGAAGAATATATCATCCAAATTTAGCTCTTAATTATTATAATCCGATCAGCTATATTTTTGATTTAGAAGTAAGAGATATCGCAGAATATATTAAGAGTATATTTTTTAGTGGGGAAGATGCTTTTTTAGAAATAACAACATACTTAAAGAGTAATAAGTTAGATCAATATAGTTATTATATGTTATATGCTAGGTTATTATTTCCATCTTATTATTTTGATTTATACGAACAAATTATAGAAAATAAAATTAATGAAGATAACATACTTTCAATAATTAAAGATGTTGATAAATATGAAGAATTCTTAAAAAAAACATATTTAGAAATTTCTAAATATGTTAATATTGATAAAATAGAGTGGTTGTTAAAATGATATGTTAATAACTCCTTCAATTTCAGGTATTTCTGATTTTAAAAATTCAAGAACACTTTCATTTATAGTAACATCTTGTAATTCACATTCAGCACAATTACCTAGTAATTTTACAAAAACGTAGTTATCTTCAAATTTAACAAATTCTATATCTCCGCCATCCATATTAATATATGGTCGTATTTTTTCAATAACATTTATAATTTTTTCTTCCATATAAAACCTCCTACATATTATATCACATTTGCCTATAGATTTATATTGTGTTATAATTTTATCGAGGTATATATGAAAAATTATAAAGTAGGGGACATAATTAAATGTATGGTTACAGCTATTGAAAGTTATGGTTTTTTTGTTAGTACAGACTTATGGTATTCAGGTTTAGTACATATTTCTGAAATGACAGATGGATATGTGAAAGATATAAATAGTTATGTTAAAATTGGGGATGTTATTTACTGTCAAATTTTAGAAGTAGACGATACTAACCAACAAATTAAATTATCAATAAAAAATATTAATTATAAAGCAGCGAAAAATAAGGGTGATAAATTTGAAGAAATGTCTAGTTTTGAACCATTAAGAGAAGCTCTTCCAAATTGGATTGATACTAAAATCAAAGAATTAAACAAATAAAAAAACAGTTAGAAATAACTGATTTTATTTTTTTCTGGTGGCTCCAGCAAGAATTGAACTTGCGACACAAGGATTTTCAGTCCTCTGCTCTACCGACTGAGCTATGGAGCCATCATGGCGGTCCCGACCGGGTTCGAACCGGCGATCTCTTGCGTGACAGGCAAGCGTGATAACCGCTACACTACGGGACCTTAAAATGGTTGCGGGGACAGGATTTGAACCTGCGACCTTCGGGTTATGAGCCCGACGAGCTACCAAACTGCTACCACCCCGCGATAACAAAAAAATTGGCGGAGGAAAAGGGATTCGAACCCCTGCGCCGGTTACCCGACCTTCTGGTTTTCAAGACCAGCCCCTTCAACCGGACTTGGGTATTCCTCCGTTTTTGGTACAAACAAATTATATCATATAAAAAAAGCCAATGTCAACAAAAAATGGTGTTTTACCTAGGAAAAATCAGTTTTATGTAGTTGACTAATATAATATATTAGAATATAATTTCCTTAGGAGAGCATTATGATTAACTTAGAAAATTATTATTTATATAGCTTATATGAAATAAATTCTATAAAAGATCCAGTTCTAAAAGAAGAAATACTTACAAAATATGATGAAATAATGACTACAATGTTAATTGGTAATGAAGATTTTTTATATTATGGAATGTCTATATCTTCTGCTTATAATCATTTAGAAAATTACAAAGAAGCTAATACGAGTATATATTTATTTCCAGGAGATACTCTTTTATATTATCCTAAAATTAGTGAAGTAAAAGCATCTAAAAATTATACTTGCCTAATGTCTGGAGCTACTATTAAAGAAGGTAGTAATCACATTGTTTTTAAAGTAGCAATATTTAATAAATCTAATAATATTTTTTATATTACAAAAGAACTGCGTTTTGAAAATCATTTAAATTTTGATGTTCCAAAAACATTGATAGAATTTGAAAATTTAATTTTGGATATTGAATCTAGTGTTGAAAATCGTGATGCATTTTATGATTTTTATGTTAATAATGGTGGAAATATAGAACTATATCAATTAAAAAGAAGAAAAAATCAAAAAAAATCTTGAATATTTAGTAAAAACATATTATAATGTAATAGTCTTATTTGTTAAGACAGTGCCTGCCCATGTGGCGGAATAGGTAGACGCACAGGACTTAAAATCCTGCGAAGGTTATACTTCGTGCCGGTTCAATTCCGGCCGTGGGCACCAGTTTATAAATAAATATTCTTTTATTGAATATTTTTTTATGCTATAATTTTATTAAGCCGATTTAGTTTAGTGGTAAAACAGATGCATGGTAAGCATCAGCGGTAAGTTCAATTCTTACATTCGGCACCAGAAATAAATCTAGTGAACTCTTTTTGAGTTCATTTTTTTATTAAAAAACACTATTATAAAATAAATAGTGTTAATATTGCAATTGTTATACCTAGTGAAACAGTAATAGAAATGATTAGTGTAGAACTAGCAAATCCATCAGCAGCATCATTTGGATTTAATATATTTTTGCCGTTAGATAAATTTCTTTGATAACTAGGAAGAATTCCTCCACCGTTTTTTAATTTTGATTCATTATAATTATGTAAATATTCTCTTATGTACATGCAAGCTGGTTTGTTGTATTTAGAATCATTTATTCCATCACCATAATATGCTATTAATATTGGTTGATTAATAAATTTAAAGTAATTTTTTAATTCTTCAATATTTACTTTATTTAATATTTCTTTAAATTCGCAGTAAGATTTTAAATATTCATCTAAAATAACTTTATCATTATCATTTATTGAAGGAGCATTTTGTAAAAATAAAATATTATTTACATATGCATTAATATCATTAATTTTAGTGTTATATACTTCAATAGCATTTAAAATAAATTCTATATCAGTAATATTAAGTAAAAATATAGAAGGATCTATTGTTTCTAAATTTATAGAACTTATATTTATATGATGGTCTTCATAAGATAATATGTTATTTGCAATAGTAAATTTATCAATATTATGATATTTCAAAGTAGTCTGATTGCTATAATCATGGCCGTCAATCGTCATAGATTTAAGCGAATTTAAATATGCATTATTTTTTTCGGATTGATCAATCATATATAACTCCTATTATATATATAATAGCAAAAATGACTATAAAATTCAATTGTTTTTTTATTTAATATATTGTATTATAAGAAAGGAGATGCGTAATGAACAAATTAAATGAAGAATTTATTATTAATTTATCAAATAAAAAACAAGAACCACAGTGGATGTGTGATTTTCGTTTGGAAGCATTAAATATTTATGAAAAATTAGATAATCCAAATTTTGGTCCTAAACTAGATATAGATTATAATAAAATATTATATTATAAAAGTAATACAGATAAGATAGTTGATAATTGGAATGAAGTTGATGAAGATATTAAATGTACATTTAATTCATTAGGTGTCATAAAAGCAGAAGAAGAATATTTATCTGGAGTTTCTAATCAATATGAAAGTGAAGTATTTTATCATTCAAATAAAAATGATAAAGTAATATTTACTTCTACGGATGAGGCATTAAAAAAACATCCTGAATTATTTAAAAAATATTTTAATAACTTAGTAAAAGTAAATGAAAATAAATTTACTGCTTTAAATAGTGCTGTATGGTCAGGAGGTTCATTTATTTATGTTCCTAAGAACACAAAATTAGATAGACCGTTACAAAGCTATTTTAGAATTGATACAGAAGGCTTAGGTCAGTTTGAAAGAACAATAATTATAGTAGATGATAATAGTGAATTGGAATATATAGAAGGATGTACTGCTAAGTCATATTCAGCAACTAGTTTACATGCAGGTGTAGTAGAAATATATGTTGGAAAAAATGCGAAATGTAAATATTCAACTATACAAAATTGGAGCAATGATGTTTATAACTTAGTTACAAAAAGAGCAATAGTAGAAGAAAATGGATTAATGGAATGGATTGATGGAAATGTTGGTAGTGGCATTACAATGAAATACCCTTCATGTATACTAAAAGGCGATAATTCAGTAGGTAATTCAATAAGCATTGCTTATGCTAAAGAAAATCAATATTTAGATGCAGGTTCTAAAATGATTCATTTAGGGAAAAATACTAAAAGTAATATCATATCAAAATCTATAAGTGAAAAAGGTGGTGTTAGTAATTATAGAGGCACTGTAAGAATTGCAAAAGAAGCAGCTAATAGTAGAGCGTCTATAAAATGTGATACTATTTTACTCGATGAATTATCTAAAAGTAGTGCTTATCCAAAAAATATTGTAGAAAATGATAATTCGTATATAGAACATGAGGCAACTATATCTAAGTTATCACATGAGAAACTGTTTAGTTTGATGAGTAAAGGGTTAACTGAAAATCAAGCGCAGGAACTGCTTATAATGGGGTTTATAGATGATTTTAAAAAAAGTTTACCTATGGAATATGCTGTAGAATTAAATAGATTGATTAAGGAAATATAATTCATAAAATATTACCAAAAATAAGATTTGGCATTTTGACATTTAATTGTTAACATGTTAAATTTTTTTTTGAAAGGAGGAATTTATGAACAATGTTGTCTTAGTCGGCAGACTTACAAAAAATCCTGAAATAGTTGATTGTAAAGATGGTGAAAAGAAAAGAACAATGATTACTTTAGCTGTTACAAGAAATTATAAAAATACTGATGGTATTTATGAAACAGATTTTATTAGATGCGTACTATGGAATGCAATAGCAGTAAGCACTTGTGAATACTGTCATAGTGGTGATGTGGTTGGAATTAAAGGAAGATTAGAATCATCATCATATGAAGATGAAAACAAGGAAGTAAAATTCAAAACAGAAGTAGTAGTTGAAAAAATAACTTTTCTTAGCAGTGATAAAAAGGAAAAGAAAACCGCTAGTTAATATTTTACAAAAGGTCAACTTTTCGCAAATAGATTTGCAAAGTGGTTATACTAATTATAGAGGTGTATATAAGTGATAATTGGTAGTAGACTTAAAGAGAAAAGAAAAGAGTTAAAATTAACTCAAGAAGAACTTGGTAATTTAATTGGAGTAGGTAAAAGTGCAATTTGTTGTTATGAAAAAGAAACTCGTAATCCAACACTTGAAAATGTATTAGAAATAATGCAAGTACTTGGAGTATCTGCTGACTATATATTAGGTACTGATAATTTAATAAAAACAGTTGAAAATAAACACCCGAAATATAGAACCATGACTAACGAAGAGATATTGTTTATAAATGAACTTAAAAAAGATAAAATCGTATACGAGATTTTATTTACTGATCCAAAAAGGGGATCTGATTTAGTGAAAAAGAAAATCGGATAATATAAAAACCAACAATGTGTTGGTTTTTATATTTCTTCCATTACTTTTGTAAATGGTATTATAGATTGTTTTTTTAATTTTTTTATTAAATTTTTAGATAATTTGTTTTCATTATTTAAATTAATATTAATTGATTTAATATAAGCGTCTATTATTATTTCGGTTAATGGACTACTTAAATTAAATTTACTTGAAAAATTTCTTGATTGTAATGCTTCTTGCAAATACCCTAAAGCCATTAAATCATCATATGTTACTAAGTTAACTGATTTTAGTTTTAATAAATATAAATATGCATCTAAATAAACTTTTTCAATAATTAATGGAGTATACGCTACTAAATCTGTTTCCTCAAAATATATGTTAGGAACAAATATTTCTAAATCATTACTTTTAAAAAAATCAATGATATTTTCTTTTATTTGAATAGTAGAGTGATCTAAATTTTTAAAAAAGTTAAATACTTCTTTAATATAATTATCAAAATTTCTTAAAACATTGCTTATAGGAATTTTATCATCATTAATTTCATCAAATATTTTAAATTCACTAGTACTTTTTATTTTATTTAAACTATCGAATAATAATTCATTATCTTCTATGAAATAATATTTTCTAATTAATTCTTCTGATAAATTAAAATCAGATACTAATATTTCAATTCCTTCTTCGAAGGTTGAACTCAGCATATTATCAATATAGTTTAATAAATGTTGTTCATTCTCATCACAATTTTCTCTACATACCATTAATATATGTAGTAATATTGATTGATTTTGGAAGTGAAAAACATTTGAGTTAAATAAAATTTCAGTTATTGTTGATATGATATCACAACTTAAAGATAGCTCTGGATCATAAACTGGAATGTAAGTCATTAATTGATTAACATTTTCGGCAATAACTTCATCATTTTCAAAATCTAAAAAAGCTTCATTTTCTTCACAATAACCATAATTATATGTATCTTGTATGTAATCCATTTCAGCTTCAGTATACTGATTATAGTATGCATCAGAATATATTAACTGTGATGTTATATTTTCTTTTAAATCTTGTAAATATTTTACTATGTTTTCATTTTTTATGAATTTAATATTGTTCATTATTACCCCCTAAGGCTTTGATTAATTTTATTATAAGTATAAAATAGTAAAAATGCAATCAATTTCACATAATATTTATTGGTGGTAATAATGAAAAATACACTTACAGTGGGAGGAACTATTATATTATTAATTTTTTCTTTTTTGTATATAGATAAAATAAATAATATATTAATAGAAAATAATAGCTTGTACCAAGAAATATTAAGTAGAAAAGATATTTATGAAATTGATCCTTCGGATGCAGCTATCGCTGAAGGTGGAATAATGCCGGGAGTTAGTGGTAAAAGAGTTAATGTTTTAGAAAGTTATTATAATATGAGAAGTTTAGGTGTATTTAATTCTAGTTATTTAGTTTATAAAATTGAAAAGCCATTAGTTAGTATTTCTGATAATAAAAATTTATATATTACATCTGGGAATAAAAATAAAAGGAATATTTCTTTTATAATTGATAAAAATTATGACATAGAAAGTTATATTAAACTCAACAATATAAGAGCAAATAAGTTAATAACATATAATGACTTTGAAAGTGATAATAATTTTGAATATTTAAATAATGATGTAAATAACTTTAATAGGCTTAACAGTAAAATTTTAACAAAAATATGTTTGGTAAATAATGATATAGAAGAATACTGTAAAAGTCATGGTTATTATTTAATAAATGCTAATATAAAAATAAATAATGATAATTATATTTTAGTAAAAGAAGAATTATCTAGCGGGAATATAATACTAATTGATAATGATTTAAACTTAGATTATTTTATAATGATATATATAGAAGCATTGTATAGAGATTATAATATAGTATATTTAAGCGAACTATTATATGAATAGAATTTATTCATAGTTGTAATAATAAATTTAGTATTGTACAATATATATAACTTGAAATAAGAGAGGTATTTATGTATAGTGATATAGAACTAAAGTTTATGGTTGATATAATGGTGTATGAAAATCAAGATATAAATAGAATGTTTAATAAATTATCTGCTGATAAAAAAGAAATTTATTTAAAATTGGTAAAACAGGGTAGTATTATAGAATTTAGTAATGATGATTTTAAGTATTTTAATTTAGGTAAAGAGGCATTATGTGAAAGTTTTATATATGCAAATAAAAATGAGTATATAGAATTTGCAAAGGGATTACAAGATAAACCATATAAAGAAGATTACCCTTGGTTCTTTTTACTAAAATTTAATGAATTAAATGAACAAAACCCTCTTCTGGATTTAGAATATTTATGCCAAAGAGCAGAAACAGAAGATCTAGCAGATTATTTAGAAAGATAATCAATAGGCATAATATATAATGTAAATCAAATGATTTTTTCTAAGTTATTTGATTTTTTATTGAATTTTTGCTATAATGATAACACCAAATTAACTTTAAAAACTTTATAGAGGTGATATTAATGAGTAAAATTAAAATTTTTGGTTTGGGCGGTCTTGATGAAGACGGCAAAAACACTTATGTCATAGATATTGATGACTCAATATTTATATTTGATGCAGGGTTAAAATATGCAAGTGGTAATTTATTAGGTATTGATTATATAATACCGGATTTTTCATATTTAGTAAAAAATAAAGATAGAATTAAAGGGTTATTCCTGACGCATGGTCATAAAGAAAATATGGGTGCAGTAAAAGATTTAGTAAAAGAAATACCAAATATTAAAATATTTGCTACTAAATTTACTAAATTTGTACTTTTAGAAGATTGAATAAGCGAAAAAAATATAGTTGAAATAACAGCGCATAAGAAAGTTAATTTCAAAGAAGTATCGATTTTTCCTATAGCCGTTTCACATTCTATTCCAGATTCTGTTATGTATGTAATAAATACTCCTGATGGAGCAATATGTTATACGGGAGATTTTATTATTGATCCAAGTATGCATGGTGCATATGATATGGATTTAGGAAAAATAGCTTATGTTGGAAAACAAGGAGTACTTTGTTTACTATCTGAATCTAAGTTTTCAGAAAAAACAGGTCATACATCTCCTAAACATCACTTAGTAGAATTTTTTAAAGATGCTATTAATCATAATGAAAAGAGAATTATATTTTCAATACTTCCATATCATTTGTATAATATTAATGAAATATTTACAGCGGCAGCAAATACACATCGTAAAATAATAGTTATGGGAAAAAAACTTCAAAATGTAATTAATTTTGCAAAAAAAGAAGGGTATATTGATTTTCCAAATGATTTACTAGGAGATTTAAGCCATTTAAATGACCCTAATTCTATTATATTAATTGTTAATGATAAATCTAACCCGTATGCTAATTTAAATAAAATTCTTGGTGGGTATGATAAGTTTATTAATCTTAAGAAAGATGATACAATAGTTTTTGCAGAACCTAGAGAAGATGGAACTGAAAAGACATTAGTTAAACTTGAAAATGCATTAGCTAAATATGGATGTAATATTATTAATATTCCGAAAGAGAAAATTATTTCTCACCATTCTTCTAGTGAAGATTTAATGTTAATGTTAAAACTTATGAATCCAAAATACTATATGCCAGTTAAAGGTGAATATAGATACATGGTAGGTAATGCTAATTTAGCAAGTAAATTAGGTATGCCTGCAGATAATATTATATTAAAACAAAATGGTGAAATTATTACTATTGATAATAAAAATTTATTAGAAAAAGTGGAAAAATTAAAAGTAAATGATATATTAATAGATGGTAATAGTAATGATGATATTGGTGATCTTGTAATAAAAGATAGAGAAATGTTATCTGAAAACGGTATTGTATTAATATCAGCTACAATTTCTAAAAAAACAAAAGAAATTATAGTTGGTCCAGAAGTTACAACAAGAGGTTTTGTATACATTAAAGATTCTCATGATTTAATAATTGAAATTAAAAAAATTAGTGAAACAATTATTACAAGAAATATATCTCCTACGTATGTAGAGTATAATAATATTAAATCAGAAATAAGAGAAGAGTTAAGTAAATTCTTATATGCTGAAACTGAATGTAAACCAATGATTATTGCAGTAGTGCAAGAAGTATAATTATAAAAATATTGCTCATTATATAAATGGGTGATTTTTTTTGAAAGAAGAAATAGAAGTATTAGAATTTATTAATTTAAATGTTAAGATGGGAATATTTAGTATTGACGGTATTTTAAAGTATGTAGAAAATGATAAATTAATAAAAATATTAGAAAAACAAAAAAGAGAATATGAAGTAATAGAGAAAAAAGCAATAGCTTTATTAAAGAAAGCTAATTATAGTATAAAAGAAATTAGTGATTTAACTAAAAAGAGTACTAAAGTGATGATGAATATGAAAATGTTAGTTGATTATTCAGCATCAAATATAGCTAAAATGACTATTAAAGGAACAAATATGGGTATTATTGCTATAACGCAAAAGATTAATAATTATAAAATTAGTGATGATAAAATATTAAATTTAGCAATAAAACTTAAAACTACCTTAGAAAAAAACATAGAAGAATTAAAAAAATATCTCTAAAAAACAACAAAAAAGGTTTGACAACTGCAAATGAATATATTATAATTATTTTGCAGTGCTCGTTTAGCTCAGTTGGTAGAGCGCACGGCTGTTAACCGTTAGGTCATAGGTTCAAGTCCTATAACGAGCGCCATTTTAAAATTAAAATCCTTTTAAAGGATTTTTTTTATGCCATCTAATAAAATATATGTTATAATTAATTAGGTGATAAAAATGCTAGAAGAAGTTAGTATGATAGATAAATATGGAACTTTATTAACATTAAAAGAATATATAACAGATCCAGCAATAGCAAGAGATAATGAGATTAAAGAATGTTTACTTACTTTACTTACTCCTGATAAAAGTGCTTTATTAGTAGGTAAAGCTGGTATTGGTAAAACAGCTATAGTTGAAGGGATTGCATATAGAATAAAAAATAATGATGTTCCTGATGCTTTAAAGGGTTATGAAATAATAAAAGTAAATATAACCAATTTATTAGGAACTATTGAAACAGAAGGTGCTACAGATAGTAAACTTGATGTTTTTATTAAAGAACTTTCTGAAAAAACTAAAACTATTATTTTTATTGATGAAACTCATTTACTAGTAAATAGAAATGGTGGAGTAGATTTTGCTAATATGTTAAAGCCAGTATTAGATAGAGGTTTAATCAAAATGATTGGTGCTACTACTACTGAAGAATATGAACAGTATATTTTAAGAGATAGAGCGTTTTTAAGAAGATTTCAAAAAGTAGAAATAATAGAAACAGATAAGCCTACGACAGTTGAAATACTAATGGGAACTTTACCTAGATTAGAAAAACAAACGGGAGTAAAGATTAGTTATCCGCTGGGAACTATAAAAAAATTATGTGAATTTATTGTTGAAATGACAGATGAATATAAAAGAGTATATGAAATTGCCAGTAGATATCCTGATATTTGTTTAACAATTTTATCAAATGCACTAACCTATGCATTATATGAAAATAGTAAAGAAGCAAGAATTAGACATTTTTATAAAGCAGTATATAATGCTAAGAATATATATCAGGATGCAAAAATTAAAGAAATAGCTAGATTTAAAGAAGTATTTTCTGATATGTTAATAAGTGAAGGTGTTGATTTAAATGATGTTAAGTAATTTAGTAGCAAATATTTTTGAAGATACATGGGATACATTAGTAAGTTGGTATTCAGCATATGAAAATTTTATTTATAGTTTTGCACCAGGTTCATTAGGTAGTTTATTAATATTTTTATTAAATATAATTATTATTATATTTATACTTAAAGTTCTATCAAGCGGTTTTAAGAAAGATTAGGAGAAAATATGATTAAAGTAGATTTTGCATCAAACCAAATAGCATTTTGGTCAACGGTGTATGAAAAAAAGATAGTTGATACTCAAGGTTATGCTTTAGAGTTAGAAAAGAATAAAATTAATTTAACTAATGTCAGATTAGAGATTGCTAAATCAAAAGAGGATAATCCGGATTTAGTAAGCAAATTAGAAGAAGCATATTTGAATTATTATGAAGCAAATATGTTATATATTAATAATAGTAATTCTAATGCATGGCATTTAACTTTAATAGAAATTATTAACAGTGTACCTATTTCCAATAATACATTTATTAAATCTTTAGCAGATTTAGTAATACAAGGATTAAATGGAGAAATGCAAGTGTTAAGACAAAGTATTATTGTAAATAATAAAAAGAATTTCTTAGATGAAACACAATTTAAGGATATTAGAAGAAGAGCTGAAGACATTGAAGCAAATTTAACAGATATTTATAAAGTTATGAGAACTGGTAAAAATATTGATGATAAAATTGATAATCTTAATTTTACAGACCTAACTAAATTTTCACCACTTGAAATATTAAATATGTTATACGGATTACATATGTATGTTAATTTAGCAAATGTATCCAAAAGTAAATAAACTCAACAATCTCGATTTTTGAGTTTTTTTATGGTATAATAATGTTTACATTGGAGGATTAAACATGTTAAAAAAAATCATGCTGTGTTGCTTTTTATTAATATTATTAACTGGTTGTTCTGATAAAGAGGAATCTCAAATAAATAATACAGAAATAACTGGTGGAGGTTATGCGCAGTTAATGCAATCAGTAGATGTGCTAGAATTATTTGAACCTGGAACAGAAGCAACAGTTTTTGATATAGAAACTGGAGAAACTTACACTGTAAGAAGAGCAGTAGGAGGCTATGAAACTTTAGCTGATGTAGAAACTGTTTCTAGCGAAGATACAGCAGCTTTAATTTCTACTGCAGGTGGAGATTGGAATGTTAAAAGAAGAGCAGTAATAGTAACTATTGGGGATGTTCATATAGCTGCATCTATTGCGCCATTACCTCATTCAGGAAGTGAAGATGTTCCATATGGAGAATATGTTGATCTTAGAAATGGAGCAACAGGACCAGGGATTAATCTTGATAGTATTAGAGATAATGATTTAATAGGCGTAGTGGATATATATTTTTATAATAGTTTAATTCCAGTTGTAGCAAGAATTGATGAACTTCATCAATCAATGGTGTTGAAGGCTTATCAATATGAAAAATAAAATAATATATATATTAATTAGTATAATTATTGTATTACCTATAAGTGTTAATGCATATTCAAACAATCTTAGTGAAGAATTTCAAAGTGAGTTATTTACAGCAGAAATATTAGAAATTTTAGGTCGTGAAAGTTATGAAAGTTCAATAATTCAAAGTTTAAAAATAGAAATATTAAACGGAGAATATAAGGGAGACACTTTTGTTATAACTAATACTATCACTAATACAGAAAATGATATAAAGCTAGAGCCAGGAGATAAAATAAATGTAGTTAATTATGGTGATAATGAATTTTATTTTCATAGTTATGAAAAATCAAATTACTTATTATTATTAACAATAATTTTTGCATTACTAGTTATATTTATTGGTAAATTTAAGGGTTTAAAAGCGTTATTATCCCTTATTCTTACAATATTATTAATATTATTTGTTTTAGTTCCATTACTCCTTAAAGGGTATAATCCAATACCTTTATCTATTTTAATTTGTATACTTGCTACAGTAATTACTTTTGGTATTACTAATGGTATAACTAAAAAATCGCTAATAGCATTAATTGGAGTAAGTGGAGGATTAATTGCAGCAGGAATAATCATTTATATTTTTACACATTTAATGAATTTAAGCGGTATGGCATCAGAAAGCGAGCAAATGCTACTTTATTTACCAGGTGATATTACTTTTGACTTTAAAGGCTTATTATTTGCAGGTATTATAATAGGAGCGCTTGGTGCTTGCATGGATGTTGCCATGGAACTTACTTCTTCATTGTTTGAAATTAAAGCTCATAAACCTAATATAGAGGATAAAGATTTAATGAAATCTGGTTTTAATATAGGTAAAGATATTATGGGAACCATGGTAAATACATTAATTCTTGCTTATACAGGAACCTCACTTCCAACAATTTTATTATTTGTTGGATTTGAAAAAAATTTTATAGAAATTATAAATTTAGAATCAATATCAATTGAAATATTAAGAGCTATGTCTGGAAGTATAGGATTATTATTAACTATTCCCATTACTATTCTTATATTTATAGCGATATCTAAAATGAAGGTGAAAAATGAAAAAAATACTAACTAACATATTATTGTTATTATTAATATTATTGCCGTCAACTGTATTTGCGTGTCCACATTATGATGAAGATGGTAATATACATTTGCAAACATATAATGATGATTATTCAATGATCAATATGCTTTATCCTAAAGATAAACATTTACATGTAAAAACAGTTAATTCTATAGATAAAGATTATTATATAATACCTGATTATGATGCACTTCAGTATGAAACATTTAGTTTTGCAATTATCCAAAATAATGAAACATATTATACTTATTATTGGTATGTAAATAATGACTTATTACCAGAAGATGTTGATACTATAGAAAATACTGTTAAAAACTTGGAATATATGAATGTTACATCAAATGACTTTAATTTAAAAGTGTTCTTTACAAATACCTATGGTGAGGGTAGTAAATTTAATAATGAATATACAAAAGAAATATATTATGATGTAATTATTGCAAACAAAATAGAAGATACTCAGTATACCGATATAATAGCTAATAAGAATATGACATTATACTCTGAAAAAATAGTTCAAATAGATGCTAGATTTAATATAATGGAAGTAAATGGATATGATTATTCTAATGAATTTGAAGAAATAATTTCTTTATATGACGAAGTGATAATAGAAATGGACATTACTTCAACAGAAGAAAGGTTAGTAGCTGTTAACTTAGATAAACCAATTACTGAAAATTCTTTTATAAATGTTACTAAAATAAGTGATACAAAATATAGTTATTCAGTTAATGAAGTAGGAACCTATGCTATAGTTAGTATTGATGAAGATAATTTTATACCAGATGAAATAACAAATGTAAGTGTGGATGGTACAAGCGAAACTGAATTTGATGAATCAGGCACAGAAATACACTATATTATTGGTATTATAGTAGCTTTTATTATAACTATAATTGTAGTTAGCATAGTATCAAAGAAAAGTAAAAATAATTAGCAAATAAGGAGATTATATGGAACAAGAAAATGTATCAAAAATTATTAAGCAAATAAGAGAAAAGCATAAATTAACTCAATCTCAATTTGCAAATAAATTAGGTGTGACATTTCAAGCTGTAAGTAAATGGGAAAATGAGAAAAATATACCCGATATAACAATATTAAATAAAATATCTAAAGAATTTGATATAGATATTAATGAAATATTAAATGGAACAAAAGCTGTAAAAAATAATAATAAGAATAAATTAATATTTTTATTTATAGGTTTAATACTTTTATTAATTGTAGTAGCTATTACTTTCTGGCCGAATGACAAATTAGTTTTAAAACCAATATCTACTAATGCGAGTGAATTTAGTGTTAGTGGCAGTATTGTTTATAACAATGATGTTGCAACAATATATGTTTCAGATATCGAATATGCAGGCGAAAACAAAGATAAAATCTATAAAAGTATTAATTTTACCTTATATGAAGAATATGGAGATAAACTTGTTAAAATAAGCGAGAGAATAATTGAAAATGGTAATCAAAACTCATTTGAAGAAATAATAAGTGATATTCATTTTAATGTAGAAAACTATGCTGCAACATGTAAACAGTATGCGTGTAACGCCTTTTATATTAAAGTAACGGCAAAAGATAATAATGATCAAATAAGCACCTTTGAAATACCGTTTGTATTTTTAGATGATTGTACATGTGAATAACTCAACTTATAGTTGAGTTATTTTCAACTAATAAGTTATTTATTTTTTTGTCAAAATAGTTAATAATTATTTTGAGGTGATAAGTATGTTGGAAAACAAAAAAAAGTTAGGGTTATTATTAATATTATTAGTTATTATAACTATAAGTATTATAATGGTAGTTTATAATTATAATATTAAAAGAGTACCTGAAATTGAAAGTTTAATAGCTAAACAAGAAAAAATAGAAGAGGAATTTGAAATTGAAGGGTATACAATTGATTCTCCAAATATTATTTTAGATCCATATGATAATTCTCCATTAACTGCATTAGTTATTTTTAAAACAGAAGAATCAGTTAGTCCAGTAGTTACAATAAAAGGTAAAGATGAGCACACTACATATACTCAAACATTTGATGCAAATACAGAACATTATTTACCAATATTAGGATTATATGCAGATACTGATAATGAGATAATTATAGAAATCGAAGGTAATGAAAAAACTATAAATATAAAAACGGAACCACTTCCAGATAATTTTCTATTACCAGAAAAAGTGTATAGTGATAAGAGTAAATTAGATAATGAATTATATTTTGTAACTCCTGCTACATTTGGGTACACTAGTGCTTATGATGTTAATGGTGATGTAAGATGGTATTTAAGCAATTCACTAACTTGGAAAATTGATAGATTAGAAAATGGAAATTTTTTGCTAGGTACTGAACGTATAATAGAGGCACCATATTATAATACTGGATTATATGAAGTAGATATGTTAGGGAAAATATATGTAGAGTATAAACTTTCTGGTGGATATCATCATGATTATTATGAACTTGATAATGGAGATTTATTAGTTCTATCTGATAATTTTGAACATGGAACAGTTGAAGATATTATAGTTCAGCTTGATAGAGAAACTGGAGAAATTGTTAAAACTATTGATTTAAAAGATATTTTGAAAATGAATGATGGTAAAAGTGAAGATTGGGTAAGTTATGATTGGTTTCACAATAATTCTCTTTGGTTTGATGAAGAAACAAATTCAATAACTTTATCTGGTAGACATCAAGATGCAGTTATCAATATAGATTATACAACTGGAGAATTAAACTGGATTATTGGAGATAAAACAAATTGGAGTGAAGAATATCATCAATACTTTTTTACACCCGTAGGAAATGATTTTGAATGGCAATGGAGCCAACATGCAGCAATGATTACTCCAGAAGGTGATGTTTTAGTTCTTGATAATGGAAAAAACAAATCAAAAAATGAAGATGAATATGTAAGTGCAGAAGATAGTTATACAAGAGGGGTACATTATAAAATTGATACAAATGATATGACTATAGAGCAAGTATGGCAATATGGAAAAGAAAGAGGGAGTGAATTTTATTCATCATATGTATCAGATATTGACTATATTGCTGAAGATCATTATTTAGTTAGTTCAGGAGGAATAGTATACGTAGACGGTGTTATTCAAAACTCGCCAGCAGGATTATTAGATGCAGATAAAATGGTATCAGATACTGTTGAAATATTAAACAATAAAGTTATTTATGAATTAGTATTACCGATTAATACTTATAGAGCTGAAAAAATGCATTTATATGAAAATTATGAATTTAAATTAAATGGATTTGATACTAGGGGAACACTTGGTGAAACAAAAGTAGATGACTCTGGAATTAAATTCATGTTTACTAATGATATCGATAATGAATATGAAAGTAGAAACATTAATATAACAAAAGAAAATGATAGATTAGTAGTTAAAGGAGAGTTTGTTGAAAAAGATGAAATAAAAGTGATTTTAAGTAAAAATTTTATAGTTAAAGAATATGAAATTATTGTAAGTTCAAAGCCATACACTGCTATGTGTGTAGATATATTTACAGATAGTAATGAAAAATTAAATGCATATAAATATATTAATGATGAAGGATTAAAGGGAACTTATAATATCTATATGGAGTTAAATGGAAAAATTTATAATATAAATCAAAAAGTTGATTTCAATTAAAGAAGTAAAATTAAAATAAAACAGATTGAAAAAAATCTGTTTTTTATTTAAATCATGGTATAATTTATTTGTAAGATGGAGGTAAAAATGGAATTATTAGATATTTATGATAAGGAAGGAATTCACATAGGTAGTGAGGATAGAAAAGTTGTACATGAAAAAGGTTTGTGGCATAAAACTGTTCACTGCTGGTTATATGATTCAAAAGGAAATATATTTTTCCAAAGAAGAACTGATAGAGGAACTTTATATACAACAGCATCAGGTCATCTAGCTTTAGGGGAAACTGTTAAAGAGGCTTTTGCTAGAGAAATAAATGAAGAACTAGGAACTGTTATTGATTGTGAAAATAGTGAGTTTGGATATATAGTTAATTATGAAGGATCATTTGTTAAAAATGATGGATCAGTATTTCTTGATAAAGCTTTTGCTAATATATATTTTTATAGATATGATGAAACTAATTATAATTTTCATTATGATGAAAGTGAAATACTTGAATTAGTAAAGGTTAATGCTAAAGAGACTTTAGAGTTATTTAGAAATGGTACTGGTAAAGTTCAAGGTGAAATTATAAAACTAGTTAATGGTGCTAATGAAGTAACTAATAGAGATATTGATATTGAAGAGTTTTTAGTAAATCCAGATGAAACGCTTTTAACAAAATATCAAGATGTTTTAGAAAAAGTTATATATTTTATTAGCTAAATTAATTAAATATGATATAATAAATTTTATTAGGGAGGTTTAACATGAATAAATGTACATTTTATTTTGATAATAACAGAATAAGTGCTTATCCAGGAGAATACATAAAAAAGAAGTGGAATAAAATATATTCAAAAAGAGTTTCTCGAACGACATTTTTAGTTTTAGAAGAGGGGAAAAAAGAACTGATTTTAAAGCTTGAACAAATGATAGAATATATGATTAATAATATAAATTCTTCTAGGGTATTAATTATAAGTGGTCTTTCAAGAGCTAATATGGGAATGATTCTGTCTCTATGTAATCAAAAAATGAGAATTTTAGAACAAAATAATAATGCACTAAAATCTGAAAATGATATAGCTTGGGAAAATCTTGCGGAAAATTTTAATTCCTTTAAAGACTTTGAAACTTTTATTTTTGAAAAACTAGCTACTTGCTATACATATGACAATGAAAATATGGGTGTGGAAAAATTAATTGACATTCTTAGTTACGATGAATTAAAAAATCTTTTATATTTATCACAATTAAAACTAGAAAGACTTCATTTACTAGATAATTTACCTATTGATATTGAAAACTTAAACTCTGAAAATGAGCTTGACTTTTATCTATGCAATTGTGATTATATAGATGATATAGATTTAAAAAAATATTTAGTAAAATTAGGAGTTGCAGATCCGGAAAAATCATACTATGGACCGCAATTAATAGAAATGTTAAATATGTATTATATAGAAAATAATGCTAATCAAAGAAAATTACAAAAAGAAAAAGTTGATAGAGATTAATCTATCAACTTTATTTTTTATGGGGCAGTTTTAATTGAAGTTGCTAACTTCCTTTAAGTAGAGTATAACTCTAAAATTTGGAATTCACAATAGTTTTTGATATAATTTAATAGAGGTGCAATTATGGTGTATTTGAGAGAACTAGATTTATTAAGCGAACGTGAAGAGAGAGGGTGTATTGGTGCTGATACAAGAACAATTCATAATAATAAATATCCACTCGACATATTTCCACCTAAACAAGTAAGTAATTTGAAATTTTCAGAAGTTACCATAATCTATGGAGGTAATGGTTCAGGAAAATCAACATTACTTAATTTAATTGCAAGCGCTGTGAATTCAAATAAACATAACAATTTTGATAAAGGTGTATTTTTCAATAATTATGTTAGTAAAATTGACTACAACTTAAATAAGAATAATTTGAATGAAATAAATATGATAACAAGTGATGATGTTTTCGAATATATGCTTAATATTAGAAGTCTTAATAGTGGAATTAGTACAAGAAAAGAAGATTTAAAAAATGAATGGTTAAATAGTAAATATGGAGATTTCAAAAGTAATAATTTTGAATATGAAGAATTAAAAAAAATTGTTGATTCAAGAAAATTTACAATGTCAGAATATACAAGAAGAAGACTAGCAAATAATAATATACCAGAAAACTCAAATGGAGAATCAGCTTTAATGTACTGGCAAAAAGAGATAAAGGAAAATGGAATATATATTTTGGATGAACCTGAAAACAGTTTGTCGGCAGAAAATCAAATAAAATTAAAAGAGTACTTAGAAGAATCAGCAAGATTTTATAATTGTCAAATTATATTGGCAACACATTCACCATTTTTATTAAGTATTAAAGATGCACTTATTTATGATTTAGACAGTATACCAGTTACAACTAAAGATTGGAAAGAATTGCATAACGTTAAATTGTATTTCGAATTTTTTGAAGCAAATAAATAAAAAGTAGATAGAAATTAATCTATCAACTTTATTTTTATAATGGGGCAGTTATAGTTGAAGTTGCTAACTTCCTTTAAATAAAGTATAACTCTTATATTTTGTTAAATCAAGTATATATGATATAATAATCTTTATTAAGGAGAATTATGATGTCAAAATTGCAAAGTATAAATATATATAGTGATGAGTTTGCTTGGTATATAAAAGAAAATATAGATATGATGGGAATGATTCATGCAACATTGTTAAAAAAAGATGAAACAGTAATAATTAGAACAAGTCCACATAATAATATATATTTAGACACATGTGTATTTCACAACCATTATAAGGATGGTAAATCGAGGTTTTATATTGATTTAGAAAAGAAATATTATACATGTTATGGTTGTAATCAAGCGGGAAATATAATTACTTTAGTGTCAGAAATTTATGGTATTTCCAGAGATCAAACTATAGAAGTGTTGGCGGTGTTATTACAGATCTTTAATGAAAAAATATTAAATGAGCATCAGGTCAGAATATTAAATGAAATCAAACTAGAATATGTAAAAAAAGATGAAGACTATTTAAAAATGTGTTCTGAAAAACTTAATTATTTTAAAATGAGAATATATAGTTTAATAAAATTTTATATTGATAACAATAAAAAAATTGATGAATCTAGGATTGCAAACAGGTTATCTATCAGTATATCAATAGTTAATTTAGCTATTAATGAGTTAATAAAAAATGATGAATGCGAAATAGCTCCAAAGAAATATATAGAAGAGATGAATTTCAGGAATTTTTTAAATGGAGAAGGATATCAAAGAGTTAAAAAAAATAACATCGATTATGAATATGAAAATTATGATGACTTACCATTTTAATATAATTAAAAAAGTTGATAGAAATTAATCTATCAACTTTTATTTTTCTAATGGGGCGATCTACGGGAATCGAACCCGCGAATACCAGAGCCACAATCTGGCGTGTTAACCACTTCACCAAGACCGCCATAACACTTTAAATTTTAACAAAAAAACCAGTAAAAAGCAAGTGTTATTTGATTTTTGGATTTTAAATGATTTAATGTGTAAAATAGTATATTATTTTTTAAAATATTTTTTTTAATTTTCAAATGTTTTATGTTATAATAATTATGATGATAGGAGAATAAATCGTGGCGATAAAAAAAAGTGATATTAATTTAATTAATGAGTATTGGAATGCACTAAATTATTTAGCTGTAGGACAATTATATTTAAAGGATAACCCTTTACTAAAAGAACCACTTAAACTAAGTGATGTAAAAACAAACGTAATAGGACATTGGGGAACTGTTCCAGGTCAAAATTTGATTTATGCTCACTTAAACAGAGCAATAAATAAATTTAATTTAGATATGATATATCTATCAGGTCCAGGACATGGAGGAAATGCTCCAGTAGCTTGTACTTATCTTGAAGGAAGTTATACTGAAGTATATCCAGACATAACACAAGACGAAGAAGGAATGAAGAAACTATTTAAAAGTTTCAGTTTTCCTGGTGGTATATCATCACATGCTGCTCCTGAAACTCCAGGAAGTATTCATGAAGGTGGAGAGTTAGGTTATTCACTTGCTCATGCATATGGTGCAGTACTTGATAATCCAAATTTAATAGCTGCAACAGTAGTTGGTGATGGTGAAGCAGAAACAGGACCTTTAGCAACTTCATGGCATTTAAATAAATTTTTAAATTATGGAAAAGATGGTGTAGTTTTACCTATCCTCCATTTGAATGGATTTAAAATTAATAATCCAACAATACTTTCGAGAATGAATAAGGAAGATTTATATAGTTATTTTACTGGACTTGGATATAAGCCTTATTATGTAAAAGGTGTTAGACCAAATAATTTACATAAAGATCTTGCTAATGCTTTAGAAAGCGCTATTAAAGATATTAAACATATAAGAAAAAATCATAAATCAATTAAAAATATATATTTGCCAATGATTATATTAGATACCCCTAAAGGTATTACCGGACCTAAAGAAATAGTAGGAACTTATTTAGCTCATCAAATACCATTTAATGTAAAGAATCAAAATGACTTAAATAAACTTGAAAAATGGTTAAAAAGTTATAAACCTGAAACTTTATTTGATGATAAAGGAAGATTAAGAAAAGATTTAAAATTACTTAATCCGCATGGTAAAAGAAGAATGGGATCAAATCCACATACTAATGGTGGATTGTTACTTAAAAATTTAGTTTTACCTGATTTTAAAAAATATGCTCTTGAATTTAGAAAAAGAGGATCAGTAGAAGCATCTGATATGATGCATATGGGTAAATATTTAAAAGATGTTTATAAAGTTAATAAAGTAAATAAAAATTTTAGAATATTTGGACCAGATGAAGCAATGAGTAATAGATTCAATCATGTTTTTGATATAGAGAAAAAAACATGGAATATGTCAACTTTACCTGAAGAAAAATTATTAAATGAAAATGGTAGAGTATTAGATGGCATATTATCAGAACATTTTTGTGAAGGTGCTTTAGAAGGGTATTTACTTACCGGAAGACACGGTTTAATACACTCATATGAATCATTTATAAGAGTTATAGATTCAATGGTATCACAACATGCTAAATGGCTTAAAGTATCAAAAGAATTACCATGGCGTGAAGATATTGCATCATTAAACATAATTTTATCATCACATGTTTGGCAACAAGATCACAATGGTTATACACATCAAGATCCAGGCTTCTTAGATCATATTGCAACTAAAAAAGCAGAGATAGCCAGAATATACTTACCGTATGATGCAAATTCACTTCTTAGCTGTGTAAATCATGTATTAAAAAGTAAAAATTATGTTAATGTTATAGTTGCTAGTAAGCATCCAAGACCACAGTGGCTTTCAATGAATGAAACTGTTAAACATATGAAAAAAGGTATTGGTGTTTGGAATTGGGCAAGTACACATGAAAAAGACGATGTAGATGTTGTTCTTGCTTGTGCTGGGGACACGCCAACACTTGAAGTTTTAGCAGCATCAACTATATTAAAAGAGTTTATGCCTGATATTAAAATTAAAGTAGTAAATGTAGTAGATTTATTTAAATTAGTATCAAATGATAAACATCCTCATGGTTTAACTCATGAAGATTATAATGATATATTTACTAAAGATAAACCAATAATATTTGCGTTCCATGGATATCCTAGTTTAGTACACCAATTTGTATATAATAGAGATAATCAAAATATACATGTTAGAGGATATAATGAAGAAGGTACTATTACAACTCCATTTGATATGAGAGTGCAAAATAAAATGGATAGATATCATTTAGTATTAGATGTATTAAAATACTCTAAACTGAGAAATAAAAAATTAGAAAATTATTGTAATGAAATGTTAGAAAAACATAATAGTTATATAGTTCAACATGGTAAAGATATAGATGAAGTATTAAAATGGAAATTTAAAGAGTAAGTTATTAAACTTACTTTTTTATTATTTTAATATATGTTATAATTACTTTAGATAGGTGGTAAATATGGATAATATTATAATAGTTCTTTTAGTGTTATTAGTAATTATTGCAATTATTACTTTAATAATATATAAAAAGAAAATAGATTTAGTTAAGAAAAACTCTGCTAAATATGAAAGTTTAAAAAAATTAAATAGTAAATATACATTTAATGAAAATGTAAAAAAACACATATTAATAAGTAATTATGTTAGAAATAAGACAGCATTATCTAAAATAAATAGAGTAGAGTTACTTAAAAATATGTTTGAAGATAATGTTAATAATCTTGCACTGAATTTAGAATATGTTATGGAAAATGAAACTAATTTTATAGAATATGAACAAAAATATGAAAAAATCAATGATGTAACAGAACCTGAAGTTATAGCAGTTACTAATATTAAAATGAAAACATTTTTATTTTTAGAAAAAAGATTATTTAAATCTGATAAACTAAAACCTTTAGTAACAACAGACTTAAAAATAATATCTAGTTTTAATGGCCCAGAAGATAAAAATAAATATGAAAAAAAAGAAATATATACTTATGAAGAATTAAAAAATATTTTTAAAGAAACTAAAGTAACTAATAAAGAGGGAGAATAATATGGAATTTTATATTTGTAATCATTGTAAAAATGTAGCAACAAAAGTAGTTGATGCAGGAGCTAATTTAGTATGTTGTGGAGATAATATGGAACTTCTTAATGCTAATACTGTTGATGCTGCTTTAGAAAAACATATACCTGTTTTAAATGTAGATAACAATACTCTTAATATTAAAGTTGGTTCTGTATTACATCCGATGGATTCAGATCACTATATCATGTTTATAGCGGTTGTAAAAAAAAGTGGAGCAGAATTAATCAAGTTAGCTCCTGGAGGATCTCTTGAACTTAATGTAACTAAAAATGAAAATGATATATTCATTGAAGTTTATGCTTATTGCAATTTACATGGACTTTGGAAAACTACTGTATAGTAGTTTTTTTATGAATAAAAAGACATAAAAAAAACTAGATTACTCTAGTTATTTTTTTATTGGTAGCGACGGAGGGATTTGAACCCCCGACCTACCGGGTATGAACCGGTTGCTCTAGCCAGCTGAGCTACATCGCCATGTCTTTTTTGAAAGACAAATAAATTATAACAAAAAGATACAAAAAATGCAAGTTTAATTGTTTATTAAAATGAATAATATATTGACAGTGTTTTTTTAATTTGTTATTTTTATATTAGAGGTGTATTATGAAAATAAAACAAGAATATGAGGAAACAAAAAAAAGATTAGAAGAATTAAAACAGCTAGTTAGAGCAGAAGAAATAAAAAAGAAAAATCTAGAAAAAAAATTAGATATAACAAAGATCTTTAATGTTTCTCAAATCGGTAAAATACTTGCGAAACTATTAACTACAGTAAGTGAAGAAAACTATATATTTAAGACTAAAATAGGAGATGAAGAAATTTTAAAATTCGGTTATATGGATAAGTGGATCGATCATGAAAAATATGTTAGATTTTATATAGAAAAAGAAGGTTTGAATATAGATTTAACAAAACCTATTAATATGGAATTAAAGGAATCAGGAGAATTTATACTCCTTAGAAATGTTAGTTCATACCTTAATATAAATGATATGCTTAAAATTGATTTATCGCTATTTCATACTATAACTTTTCCTATAGAAATAAATTTTATAGGAGAGTTTGTATCTAAACTAATTGATTTTAGAATAGAAAATGATTTAATTGATATAACAATAGAAGATATGGAACAGTATTTAAATGAATATTTAAGTGTTAATAGAAAATCTTTAGTTGAACATTATAAAATGCATAAACCTAGAGTAGTATATATAAAAAAGTAATGTATTTTTCACATTACTTTTTTATATTAGTTTCATAATCATCATAATTAAGATTATCACTTACAACTTTAATACTAGTTACATTTTTAAATCCTAAGGCCATGATATAAGCAAGTTCCATGTCAAATACTACAGGAGTATTGATTTTTGTTTCAAGAACAAAATCATTTGATGTAAGACATAAAATATCTCCTCCGGGTAAATCATAAATGGGTTCATCATATTCAACGTTAGGATGATAAAGTTTAACTCTATCTATTTTTACAACTTCACCTATAGGTATATTATTGCTTCCTACATAGCCCAAATTTAATATAGGAGTATCCTTATCCAAATCTTTTAGTTTTTCTATAACATTTAATCCACCAACTCCAGTAAGTATCACTTCGTCATTACTTGTATTAAATTTTTCTGCGAGCGTTAATTCTTCATTTGTAGCAATCACTATCATATTATTCACTTCCTTCAAAATAATTATATCATAATATAAAATAACTGTATAAATGTTTTAAATTTAACAGTTTTTATTTAACTAATAAACATAATGTGCTATAATTTTTATATGGAGTGATAAAATGGAAAAGAGAAACAAAATATTTTTAGGAATTACTATTACAGTAACTATATTAATTGTTATTTTATGTATATTTGCAATTATTCAATACAAAAATGATGAAGCAAATAAGGTTGTAAATGAGATTTCTAAATTTGCAGAAGAATACGAAGGATATAATGGTATGGGCAAAGGTGATAATATCCATGTTGACTTAGATATTAATGATAATGCTACTGTTGTATATAAAGAAATCGATGAGGTAGTTGAGTTAGCAGAATCAGAAGACGTTTTACTTTATTTTGGATTTGCAAACTGTCAGTGGTGTAGAAGTATGATTCCTTCACTATTAAATTCATCTGAAAAAACTGGTGGAACTATTTATTATATTGATATAGAAGAAATAAGAGATCTATATGCTTATGAAGATGGTGAAGTAGTACTAAAAGAAGAAGGCGCAGAAGGATATAGTGAAACTGTTGAACTTCTTAAAGATGTACTTGATAACTATGTGGTAAGAGATGAAGATGGAGAAGAATATGATACTGGAACATATAGAATATATGCTCCAACAGTAGTTGCTATTAAAGATGGTAAACCAGTAGCTTCTCATATAGGAACTTTTGAAGGTATAGAAGATCCATATATCGTATTAACTGAAGATCAATCTGAAGAACTACAAAATATATATGATGATATGTTTGGAAAAATCATGAATGTGAACTGCGAATCTAGCGATGAACTTTGCTAGGTTTTTTCTTGTTATATTTATAAAACTAGTGTATAATTTTAAATAGAATAAAGGATGTAATTATGGGAAAAAGAAAAAAAGAAAAAGTAGTTATAAATAATCAAGAATTGACACCTACAGTTTTAGGAGAACTTTCTGTAAATAAAAAAACAAGTATTATTCCATTAATAATTATTTTTGTTTTATTAATTACTTTTACTATTTTCTTGCCTGATATAGTAGCGTATATTGAAAATGAAAAAGAATCAACAACTGTTACACCTGGGTCGAATAATACTATAGTAACACCTCCAATAGAAGAAACAAATAAATATATTATAGAATCCGGAATGGAAATAGAGTTAGATGATATAAAACTAAGTGATTTTTTACATGTAGATAATATATTATCATTTAAGTTAACAAATATAAGTACTGAATCTTTAGTTATGAATAATACTAATTATTTTTTAGAAATATATAGTGATAAAGATGTTATATTAGATAAAATAATTATAGAAAATCTAGATTTGGAAAGTGGAGAATCATTAGATTATTCTAAAAATGTTGATGCTGATATTAGTTATCTGAAATTTAGTTATATTAAAAGTAGTGATTATCCTGAATTTACTTTAGATTATTCAAGCGGTATAGCAACACTAACATGTCAAAAAGATTTACTGAACTTAGTTTATAGTTTTGAAGAAACTGGATTAGTTAGTTTGAATGAGAGTATTTCTTTAGAATCAACCAATACTGATTTTAATGATTATTATAACTATTATACAGAAAAAAGAAATAGTTATTTAAATGCAACTGGAGTAACAGTTACATTTAATTCTCTTATTTCTAGATTTGAATATATTGCAACTTATGACTTAAAGTTATATAATAACAATACAAATGCGTTAGAAGAGAATTACTTTTATGGAAAATTGACTCAAGAAAATGTTGTTAAATATGAAAATGAGGCTCGAGGATTTATTTGTAGTTAGGAGTATTTATGAATTTTACAATTAATGATTTTGAAGGACCATTAGATTTATTATTACATTTTGTAAAAACAGCTAAAATGGATATCTATCAAATTGATGTTAAAGTAATTATTGATGAATATTTAAAGTTTATAAATTTAACCGATAAAAGTGATTTAGATAATGCTAGTGAGTATTTGGTTATGGCAGCTGAGTTAATACATCTAAAAAGTAGATTATTAATAAATGAGAAAATAACAGATGAAGAAACTGAGTATGAAATTAATTCAGAAGAAGATTTAAAAAATAAATTAATTGAATATGAAAAATATAAAAATATATGTAATGAGTTTAGAATATACGAAGAAAATAGAAAAGACTTTTTTACTAAAGTACCTGAGAATTTAAAAGAATATGCAGTGGAAAATAACAACACTCTTGAAGTTTCTTTAGATGATTTAGTTAGTGCTTTCTTGGACTTGAAAAAAAGAGAAAGTGATCAGAAACCTATTAATACTAGAATTACAAAAAAAGAACTAAGTGTAGAAGATAAAGTTAAATATATTAAAACTGTAATAAAAAAAGGAACTAAAGTTAATTTTTTTGATTTATTTGAAAGAAATACAACTGAAGAATTGATTGTTACTTTTTTATCAATTTTAAATTTATGTAAAGATAATATTATTGATATTACACAAGATAAAAATTTAGGTAATATTTATATAGAAGGAAAATAAAATGAATAAACTAGCAATTTTAGAGGGATTATTATTTGCAGTAGGTGATGAAGGTTTAACGCTGGATGACATTAGCAAAATAATTGAAATAAATAATGATGAAGCAAAAGAACTTTTAAAACAGTTAAGAGAAGTATATGATGATGAAAAAAGAGGGATTAGAATATCTTTCTTAGGTGAAAGCTTTAAATTAACTACTAAAAAAGAACATAAAGAATATTATCAAATGTTAATTCAAAGTAATAAAGCTGATGTGCTGAGTACAGCAGCATTAGAAACATTAGCAATTATCGCTTATAATCAACCTATAACAAGAATAGAGATAAATGAATATAGAGGAATTGAAAGTTCACATATTATAAGAAAATTAGTAGCAAGAGATTTAGTAAAAGTATCAGGTAAATCTGATCTACCGGGTAGTCCTAACTTATATAAAACTACAAGTGAATTTCTAGATTATTTTGGTCTAGCATCACTAAGTGATTTACCAGAAATTAATTTAGAATCTAAAGATTTTGATGATGAAAAAGAATTATTCACATCTACTTATAAAGAGTTATAAAACTGGAGGGTTATCAGAGTCTAAATTACCTTGTATAAAATAGTAAAATACTAATATGAAACCAACAAGAATTAAACAACTACCAAATAATCTAATAAGTTCATTAGAAGAATCTTCACCAGATTCTTTTTTTTCTATATAAAATTTATAATTTCTAGTAACGATAACTAAATATACTATGAATGAAAATACTAAGCCCCAGAAAAATATTTTTTCTGCAGTGTTTACTAAATTCTCATCTTCTGTAATAATTCCTTTTTTTAATATCTCATCGCCGACTATATTTCCTAAACCAATTACAATAAATATAATAGATAATAATCTTTCTGTATTTATGCTATTGATTTGTTCATTTAACTCATCCATATAAATTTATATGATTATTAATGTAATTAAAGTCTTTTAATATAAATTAATATTTAATACTTTACATAATATTATAATAAATGTTATTATATAAGTGCAGATATATAGTGATATATATATGAAAGGAAGAGGTTTGAGATGGCAAAATTTTGTACGAGTTGCGGAAAAGAATTAATGGAAGGAAAAGCTTGTAGTTGTGGTGGAGCAAAAGAAACTCCAGTTACAAAAACAGCATCAACAGGGAATATTGGAAAAGATTTAGTTGAAATTGCAAAAGGAATGTTAATTGCACCAATAGCAACAGCTAAAAAATATTCAAGTGAAAAAAATGTTAATATTGGTTATATTTTACTTGCTATTGCTCTAGTGGCGCCAGCGTTATTTGTAATAGCTTTAACTAATGAATTACAAGGGGCATTTGCTTCAATTATGTTATTAATGGGTGGAGACATAGGCGATGTGTTTTCAGCTGTAGAAGTTGATTATTTTGAAGTATTTATTTATTCTGTATTAAGTGCTGCAGCAGTTTATGGATCTATATTACTAGGTAAACTTATCATAGTAAATAAAGTTATGAAAACTGAAGTATCAATTAAAAAACATATAACAAATATTGGTGTAGCATCAGTTGTTAATTCAATTGCATGGTTATTATCAACATTATTATTATTTATTTTTGCTGATATTATTGCTGCTGTTATTTTATTAGCAGGTATTATGTTTATTGTAACACTTTACAATATTTACTTAACAAATGAAAAAGTAGATGAAAATAAATTCCCGTTAATGACTACTGCTATTTACGCTATTGTATTTGTTGTATTATACATTTTAATTCAAATAGCTATGTAAAAAAGACTCTTGTCTTTTTTTTTGTCTAATAATATATATTTATAGTAAAGAAAAATATAATATGATATAATTTATATAGATGCGAAAGTGGCGGAAGTGGTAGACGCGAAGGTCTCAAACACCTTTGTTAGTAATAACGTGTGGGTTCAAGTCCCATCTTTCGCACCATTTAATTTGGAGGTAATATGGAAAATAAAATAATAGAGTTTCCTAAGTTTGAAAAAATAACTAACGATTATATACCGGTTACTAGAGAAGATATTAACGAGGTTATACTATCAAATATTGATGCTATGAATGAAGTATCAGTTATAAAATATAAATTAGATGAAGATCAATTAATGTTAGTATTTGATATAATATATAATCTATTAGAAAATACAAGAAAAGAAGATTTATATTATGAAATATTAATAAATTTAAAAGATGCTTGTGAAAATGAAGCGGCGCTTAATTCAATAGGATATGTTGATACTAGAGTGCTTACAAATAATCTGCATTGTTTAGGTAAAACAGGTGTATCTGATGAAGTAATAAAACAAATAAGAAGCTTAATAATTACACAATTAAATGCTATGGCAGATAATGTTGTAGAATTTGAAGAAGAAAAACCAGTAGTGGATAACATTCTTAATTTTGAAGATAATAGGAGAAATAAATAAATATGAAAGATAAACTAAGTTTAATTATAAAAGGCTTTCTTATTGGAACAGCTAATATAATACCAGGTTTAAGTGGTGGTACTTTAATGGTATTCTTAGGGGTATTTGAAGATATAATAAATATTATAAGTGACTTTTATAAAAATATAAAAAAGAATATAATATTTATTGCTATGTTAGGTATTGGAGTATTATTATCTTTTATATTCATGACCAGAGCAATAAACTTTAGTTTAGACAATTATAGATTACCAACAATTCTTTTATTCTTAGGTTTAATTATAGGAGGGCTTCCTAAATTAGTAGAACCAATAAAAGGAAAAAGTAATAAATTTGGTAATATTATTTGGTTTTTAATAACATTTGCATTTGTTATAATCTTATCTTTTATTAATACAGGATTAACAGAAGTCAGTTTTATTGATATGAATATTTTAGAATATGGTTTATTATTCTTAGCTGGAGTAGTTGCTTCTGCTGCAATGGTTATACCAGGTTTAAGTGGTTCTTTAATCTTACTTTTACTAGGATATCATCAACCTATATTAACTGTAATAGAAGAAATAACGGTATTTGAAAATGTATCAACAAATTTATCTGTTTTAGTAACCTTTGGTTTAGGAATATTAATTGGATTATTTTTAATTGCTAGAGTTATTAAATTCTTATTAAAAAAATATAAAGTTAAAACATATTTTGGTATTATAGGATTCGTTATAGCATCATTAATATCATTATTTATAACAGGATATAATGATGGATATATATTTAGTGCAGGACATATAATAACGGCTATAGCGCTATTTATTATAGGTGTTGTTCTTACATATGTAATAAGTAAAAAAGCAAGCGAATAGTTTGCTTTTTAAAAGTGGAGGTAATTTTGGATAAAGAAATTAAGATGATACTTCAAACTATTATTAATGAAGGTTTTGAAGCTTATATAGTTGGTGGTTATGTAAGAGATTATTTAATGGGTAATCAATCATATGATGTAGATATATGTACTAATGCATTACCTAAAGATATACATAATTTATTTAAGCAAGGAAATCAAAATAAATATGGGGGAATTGATTTAAAGATTAAAAAATATAGTATAGATATTACTACTTATAGAGAAGAAATAAAATATACAGATAGAAAATTAGTAAAACATAAATATATAAATAGTTTAATAGAAGATTTAAAAAGAAGAGATTATACTATTAATACTTTATGCATGAATGTTGATGGTAAAATAATAGATTTACTAGATGGAAAAAAAGAAATAGAAAATAAAGAAATAAGAATAGTGGGTAATGCAGATATTAAATTTAATGAAGATCCTCTAAGAATATTGAGGGGAATTAGATTTGCAACAATACTAGGGTTTAACATAGAAAGTACTTTAAATGAAGCAATAATTAAAAATGCTGGATTAGTTAAGTATATTTCAATAACTAAAGTTAGAAGTGAATTAAATAAAATATTATTAAGTAAAAATTATGAAATAGGATTACAACTTTTAAAAAAGTATGAAATAAATAAACATCTTAATCTAGAGTATAAAGAAATTAAATATAGTTCTGATTTATTAGTTATGTGGAGTCAAATAAAATGTAATGAGAAGTTATTTACAAAAAATGAATTAAAGAATATAATAGATTTACGTGCAATTCTAGAAAATAAAATTATTGATTATAAGGTTATTTATAAATATGGTTTATATATGAGTATGGCAGCAGGAGAAATACTAGGATATAGTAAAAAAGATATTGATGAAATGTATAAAAATATGCAAATAAATGATATTAAACCGCTTGCTTTATCATCATTAGAAATAATAACTATTTTAAAAGTACCTCCGGGAGCTATTATAAAAAAAATAAAAGAAGAAATAATTAATTTAGTACTAGAAAATAAATTAAATAATAATAAAGAAGAAATAATAAAATATTTAAAAGAAAGAAAGTGATAGAAGTGAATAAAAGTAATAAAAATTTTGTTATAAGTACAGCATTTGTAGATGAAGTTATAAAAAGAAATTTATCTATAAATGAATTTTTACTTCTAATGTTTTTTGATAATGATTATGAACCTTTTTTTGATGTAGAATTAATAAATAAATTTACTAAAATGAAAGAAGAAGATATAATGATGGCTTTTGCATCATTGCTTGAAAAAAATATAATTAAAGTAGAGACTGGCAAAAATTCTCATAATAAAGTAGTAGAAAAAATTGATTTAGATAATTTTTATAATAATTATGAAAAAGAAGTTAAAAATGAAAGAGTGTCTAAAATTAAAGAAGATGTATATACTAGTTTTGAAAAAGCCTTTGGAAGAACATTATCTCCAATGGATTATAATTTAATAAATGATTGGGTAGGAAGTGGCATAGACGAAGAAGTCATTTTAAGGGCTCTTAAAGAGGCTTCAATAAGCGGAACATCTTCTATGAGGTATATTGATAAAATACTCTTTGATTGGGGTAAAAAAGGCATTAAAAAGAAAGAGGACATAAAAGATGCTCCAATTAATGTAGAAGATAAATTAGCAGAAACAACATTATTAAAATTTAATTGGCTAGATAATGAATAATATTATTGAAAAATTAGATATTATGATTCCTAATCCTGTGTGTGAACTTGATTATAACAAAGATTATGAATTATTAATAGCTACAATGTTAAGTGCTCAATCAACTGATAAAAGAGTTAATATTGTTACTAAAAAGTTATTTAAATATACTTTAGAAGAACTAAGTAATTTAGATAATGTAGTGATAGAAAATATAATTAAGCCTGTAGGTTCTTTTAGAAAGAAAACTATTTATATTAAAGGTATAGCTACAAGTTTAATTAAAGATTATAATGGAATTGTGCCTCTAAATAGAGAATACTTAGAATCTTTACCAGGAGTAGGTAGAAAGACTACTAATGTTGTATTATCAAACCTTTATAATATACCTACTATTGCAGTAGATACACATGTAATAAGAGTTTCTAATAGGCTTAAATTAGTTAATACAGATGATGTAGTTAAAATAGAAAAAAAATTAACTAAAACTATTCCTAAAGATAAATGGAATAGGGTAAATGATCAATTAATATTATTTGGAAGATATATATGTAAAGCAAAAAAACCTGAATGTACTAATTGTGAATTTAAAAATAATTGTAATAAAAAACTTGATTAAATAATCAAGTTTTTATTATGGTTCTACTAAATCCTCAGTATTGCTATCAATAGAAGTAGAAACTGTTAGATTCACTCCTGTACTAGCATTAGTTTTAAATATTGAGTAAGAAGTTTTAATTACAAATTTATATTCGGTTCCTATAGTAGGTGGTAAATAATTTACACTATTACCTGTAACAGATGCTACAAGTTCTAAGCTTCCATTATTATCTAAATATACATCATACATTAAGTTTCCAATATAAGTTTGATTATATAATAATCTTTCTTCATAATATTTAACTGCTGAATCTTCATAATAAGTATTAAAGTGTTCAGTTAAATATGTAGGATTAATTGCATCTGGTATTGCAGTAGGATCCCAAGTTAAAGTTATTTGAGTTCCATCAAAAGAAGCTGATGTATTAGTAACATTACTAAGTGCAGAGTATCTAGTAGATACTTCTGTTGGTTCAGTACCTCTTTTAAATATTTCCGTCATTTTCATATTTTCAGGTGTATAAGGACTTGCTAATTGTAATGGGAAAGTATATTTTTCCACGGTTGCATAAGTAACCCCGCTAGGAGCACTAAATCTTTGATTAGTACTATATATTCTAGTACCTATAGCTTTACTAATTGCATTTCTAATTGAAGAGGCCTGACTTTGTGTAAAGTAACCCTCAGATTTTGTTTCGTGAAACTCATTGGATAATTTATCATAACCTATCCATATACCCGTTGAATATTCTGGATTAAAATGTACTACCCAAGAGTCCATAATTGAATTTGAATTTATTCCTAATTCATCTTTTACATCTTCATCTATACTTGATGTACCAGTTTTTGCTCCTACATCAGTACCACTTATACTAAATGCTTCTGCCTCAGAAGTTAAAAGAGCATCAGTTATTAAATAGGCTGTTTCTTCACTCATTACTTTTTCAAGAGTATAATTATATTCATATTCTTCACCAGATTCTATAAATACTATTTTAGTTACAGAATAAGGTTCAATATAATATCCTCCTCTAGCAAAGGCTGCATATGCAGCACTCATTTCAAGTGGGCTTGCATAAATACCAGCTCCTATAGCTGCAGATTCGTATAATGAAGCTCCATAATCTATTCCTAAGCTATTAGCAAAATTCCCAATTGCATTAGGATCGTAAGCCATTACTGCATGAAATGCTTTTAATGCAGTTACGTTTCTTGAATCTGCTACTGCATCTCTTATAGTCATTAATCCTTTATACTCACGATCATAATTACGAAGTGGTTGACCACTTGAATAAGTGTAAGGTTCATCTAAAAAGTATGTTCCTGGTGAACCATCTAAATATTCTATATAAGGCGCATAATCAAATATTAGTTTTGCTGTTGAACCTGGTTGACGTCTTGTTATAGCTCTATTTGTACCTTTAGCAGCATAATTAATACCCCCAGATAGGGCAGTGATACCACCATTTTCAGTATTAGTAATTGCTAAACCAAATTGTAAGTTACCTCTAGCTTCTGGTATAGAATATATTTCCCCAGTTTCTAAAGAATGTAAAGTTTGTTGAATCTCAGGATCTAAAGTTGTATATATTTCCATTGGAGTAGTATAAGGATTTAATCCAGTTTTTTCTTCTGTTTCATCTAAAACATAATCTATTGAAGCTTGAAGATAATTTGTAGAATCAAATTCATAAGGAGTTAATATATCTTCTAAAGGTATAGCAATGGCATTATCTCTTTCTTCATCAGTTATATAACCATGTCTTACCATTAAATTAAGAACAGTTTCTTGTCTTGCTTTGGCATTTTCTGGAAAGTTATATGGATTTAAACTATATGGATTTTGAAACATTCCCGCTAATAGGGAAGCTTCAGATAAAGAAAGCATTGATACGCTTTTTCCAAAGAAATATTGGCTAGCTTGTTCAACTCCTGTTATACCCGTATAGTTTTTATTTCCATCATGACCAAGCCACTGACTATTAACATAAAACTCAATAATTTCTTCTTTTGTATATGCATTTTCAAGTTTGAAAATAGACATATATACATCTGTGAATTTTCTAGCTATACCACTAAAACCAGTTGTAGCTTGAGCATCAGTATAAGTATTTTTTATTACCTGCATTGATAAAGTAGAAGCTCCACCAGCATCATCATTTCCTAATAACGTACCTACTGCAGCAACTACAAAACGAGGAGCGTCAAGTCCTGTATGTTGAAAAAACCTTGAATCTTCTGTTGCTATAATTGCATCAATTAATACCTGAGGCAACTGTTCATATGTAACAAGTTCTACATTATTAGAACCAACTCTAACAAGTTCATTTCCATTTACGTCATATATAATTGTTGCTTCACGTTCATATAATAATTCTTGTTCGAAGTTAGGAGCAGTTAATATAATATATAGAGCAAATACTAAAGCTAGTGTAGCTCCAATTATACCAAGTCCTAGAATTGAATATAAAATAGTTCTACCAACAGATAAGTTTCTAAATGGCTTAAACTTAAATTTAGTTTTAGGTTTAGTCTTGCCTTTAGTTGGCATGCTTTTTTTAGTTTTTATTTTTTTCATAATTCCTCCATTATATTATCAATTACTTTTATATAATCTAATCCTCTTAGGTAATTATATTTTAGTAAGAATCCTTTTTCTTTAATAAAATCATATGGCATATTTTTAATATCATTAGAATCAATATAATCTATAATAGTTAATCCATTAAGTAAATAATATTCATTATTAATTGCAATTATAAGAAATGAAATACCATGTTGTTTAATTACATTTCTAATATGATTAATTTGATGATCATGTATATTAGATAAGGGAAAATAATTTTTAAGTTTTGTTTCCTTTGCATCAAATTCTATATATTTACCTTTATATAAACCACTATAATCTAAAGTAGAAGGCTCTTTAAAAAATGCATCTACTATTTTTTTGTTTTGAACTTTAACTACTTGAATAGGAGTAGGTTTTTTATAAATTAACGCTATATCATTATCTAAATAATACTGATTAGCATCATTAATAATATTTTCTAAGCTCATTCCTCTATTAGAATGGGTTATAACTTTTTTAAATTCTTTTTTTATATTATTCGGATATTTCACCATATCACCTATATATAATTATAACATATTTTTAATAAATAGTCACAAACATTTTAATTACATTTAATGTAAAATAATGTCGAAAAAATCAATTTTAATAATTTTTATAGTAATATATATTTGGAGGAAATAATGAGAATAGATTATTATCTTAATTTAATAGAAGATAAAGTTAGAGAATCGGAAATAAAAATTTTTAATCTTGGTGAAGATTAAATTTTTTTTTAAATTAAAATTATTTTCTTGTCAAAAAAAGAAGATATATGTTATATTTATAATAGGAGATATATTATGATAACAAAATTAGTTAAAATATTAAGTGTAATGAGCATCATAGTATTACTGACAGGATGTGGTAATGATGATCAAAATCAGTTGGTAATGGCCACTGAAGCAGGTTTTGCACCTTTTGAATTTTATGAAAATGGTGAAATAGTAGGTGTAGATATTGAAATTGCAAAAGAAATTGCAAATGCATTAGATTTAACCCTTGTGGTAAAAGATGTTGCGTTCGATAATTTGATAAATGAATTGAATAGTGGGAAAGCAGATTTTATAGCGGCAGGAATGAGCATTAATGAAGATAGGGCTAAAGAAGTAGATTTTACTATTGAATATATAACTTCCAATCAAGTAGTTATTGTAAATAAAAATTCCAACATAAAAAATCTTGATGACATTCAAAATAAAAAAATAGGAACCCAACTTGGAAGCACTGCTGATATGTATGTAACAGACAATTATAAAAATGCAAATCATACAACATATAAAAAATACAGCGTTGCAGTTGAAGAAATAAAAACTGGTAAAATTGACTTAATTATTATGGATTCTCTTCCAGCTAAAGAATTAGTAAAAAACAATCCGGAATTAGTAATTTTAGATGATGTTTTATTTACAGATAAATACGGAATGGCTGTAAAAAAAGGCAATGATGAATTACTAGTTGAAATAAATAAAGTGTTAGAAAGACTAATTGAAGAAAATAAAATAGAAGAATATATAATTAAGTATTCAGAGTAGGTTGGATTTATGAATGACATATTTAATAATTTTATAGACGATTTCACAAAATCATTTATAAGTGATAATAGATATACATATATACTAGAAGGTGTTAAAAATACACTAGTTATTTATTTGTTTGCGCTTATAATTGGTTTTTTCATTGGTTTAATTATAGTTAATATAAAAATGTACCACAATGAAACAAAAAAATTAAAAATATTAAATTTTATAAGCAATCTATATATATCAATAATAAGAGGAACTCCTATACTTCTTCAATTGATGATTATATATTACATTATATTTAGAAGTATTGATATTAACATTATATTGGTAGGAATAATAGCTTTTGGAATAAATTCGGGAGCGTATATTGCAGAAATTTTAAGAGCAGGCTTTGAATCAGTGGAGCAAGGACAAAAAGAAAGTGCTTATGCACTCGGATTAAATTATTTTCAGACTATGAAAAATATCATAATACCTCAAGGTCTTAGGAATGCGCTTCCAACACTTGGCAACGAAGCAATAACTTTGATTAAAGAAACAAGTGTAGCAGGATTTATAGGAATAATAGATTTAACTAAAGCTTCAGATATTATTGCATCAAGAACATATGATTACTTTTTTCCACTAACTATGATAGCACTTATTTACTTATTACTTACATATATTATCTCGAAAATAGTTAAATTCATAGAAAAGAGAGTTACAATATGTTAAAAATAGAAAATTTAAATAAATCATTTGGCAATAAAGAAGTATTAAAAAATATAAATTTTAATCTAGAAAAAGGCGAAAGAGTAGTAATACTAGGAGAAAGTGGTAGTGGTAAATCTACTATACTTAGATGTATTAATAAACTAGAAGAAAAAACTAGCGGAGCTATATATTTTAATAATGAATTAATAACTGATAAAAATATTTTGAAAGTAAGATCAAAAATCAACATGGTGTTTCAGTCCTATAATCTTTTCAATAATTTAACAATTTTAGAAAATATTATTTTAGCCCCTGTGAAATTAAAAATGTTATCTGAAATAAAGGCAATTAAGGAAGCAGAAAAATTATTGGATAAATTTAATTTATCTGAGAAAATTAATGATTATCCAAAACAATTATCTGGTGGGCAAAAACAGCGGGTTGCAATAATCAGAGCATTGATTATGAATCCAGAATATATATTATTTGATGAACCTACTAGTGCACTTGATCCTAAGATGATTGATGAAGTAGTTGAAATATTTAGAGAATTAAAAAAAGAAAATATTGGAATGATTGTAGTAACGCATGAACTTAAATTCGCTCGTGAAATAGCCGATAGAGTTTTATTTATTCACAAAGGAAAAATCATTGAAGATGGACCAAAAGAAGAGATATTTTACAAACCAAAAACTAGGGAGTTAAAGGAGTTTTTAAGTCCTTAAAATCATACTTGAGTTATAGTTCTCATTAAAAAACTAAATCTTAAAGAAGGAGGAGAAATGGAAAGTAAAATTAATGTTAAGAGTGAAATTATGCCACTTAAAAGAGTATTGTTGCATAAACCTGGAAAAGAGTTGTTAAATTTAACTCCAGATACACTTGAAAGATTATTATTTGATGATATACCTTTTTTAAAAGTAGCAATTGAAGAACATAATGCTTTTGCTAAGATATTATCAGATAATGGTGTTGAAATAGTTTATCTTGAAGATTTAATGACTGAAACTTTAAATTATGATAACAGTTTAAAAGAAAAGTTTATCAACCAGTATATTGATGAAGCTGGACTTAAAACTAAAAAATATAAAATTTTAGTTTCAGAGTTTTTACACAATATCAAAGATACTAAAGAGTTAGTTTTAAAAACTATGGAAGGTATTCAAATTAATGAACTTAACCATAGCAAATTAGAACAAGAAAAATCTCTTGTTGATTTAATTCGTGAAGATGGCGATTTTGTTGCTGATCCGATGCCGAATTTATATTTTACAAGAGACAATTTTGCTAGTATAGGCAATGGAATTAGTTTAAACAAAATGTATTCAGTAACTAGAAATAGAGAAACAATTTATGCTCAATATATTTTTGAATATCACCCAGAATATGGATTAAAAGTTCCTAAATATTATAATCGTAATTATGATTATAGTATTGAAGGTGGCGACATATTAGTTTTAAGCGAATCTATTATAGCAGTAGGCATATCACAAAGAACAAAAGCAGAAGCAATTGATGAACTGGCAAGAAATCTTTTTGAAGATCCAACAAGTAAAATTACTACTGTTCTTGCATTTAACATACCAAACACAAGAGCATTTATGCATTTAGATACTGTATTTACCCAAATAGATTATGATAAGTTTACTTATCATCCTGGTATTATGGAAACACTGCAAGTATTTGAAATTACTGAAGGAAATGACCCTAACAGTAGAGATGACTTAAATGTTGTTGAAATTAAAGATTCTTTAGAAAATATTTTAGAAAAATATTTAAATAAAGATATTACTTTAATACCTTGTGCTGGTGGTGATGTTGTTGGTAGTCAACGTGAACAATGGAATGATGGATCTAATACCTTATGTATTGCACCAGGAGTTGTAATTGTTTATGAAAGAAATGATGTTACAAATGAAGTTTTACGTGCAAATGGTATAAAGGTACTTGAAATGCCAAGTGCTGAATTATCACGAGGACGTGGCGGACCACGATGTATGAGTATGCCACTTTATAGAGAGGACAATTAAATGAATTTAAAAGGAAAAGATTTTTTAAAAGTATTAGATTTTTCCAAAGAAGAAATAATATATTTAATAAATTTATCTAAAAAATTAAAAAAAATGAAAAAAAATGGGAAGCCTCATGAATATTTAAAGGGCAAAAATGTTGCCCTTATATTTGAAAAAGATTCAACTAGAACGAGATGTGCATTTGAAGTAGCTGCATCTGATCTTGGAATGGGATCAACATATTTAGGACCAACAGGTTCTCAAATGGGTAAAAAAGAAAGTATTGCAGATACGGCAAAAGTCTTATCTAGAATGTATGATGGTATTGAATATCGTGGGTTTGGTCAAGAAGTGGTTGAGGAATTAGCTCTTCATTCAAATGTTCCGGTATGGAATGGTTTAACAAATGAATACCATCCAACTCAAATGTTAGCAGATATGCTTACTGTTGAGGAAAATTTTAATAAATTAGAGGGATTAAATTTTTCGTTTTTTGGAGATGCAAGAAATAATATGGGTAATTCACTTATGATTATTTCGTCTAAATTAGGACTTAATTTTACGGCATGTGCACCTAAAAGTTTATGGCCTAACGAAGATTTGATTAAAATATGTGAGGACATATGCAAAACATCTGGTGGAACTTTAAAATTTACGGAAGATATTTTAGAAGGATCGAAAGATGCTGATGTAATATGCACAGACGTATGGGTATCAATGGGAGAACCAGAGGAAGTTTGGAGTGATAGAATAGAGTTATTAAAAAATTATCAAGTTAATAATAACATTATGAATAATGCTAAAAGTAATGCTATATTCTTACATTGTTTACCAGCTTTTCATGATACAAATACAAAAATTGGAAAAGAGATAGGAGAAAAATTCGCTCTTACTTCTATGGAAGTAACTGATGAAGTATTCCTGTCAAGCAAATCTAAAGTATTTGACGAAGCAGAAAATAGATTACATACTATTAAAGCTGTTATGTTGGCTACTTTAAAATAAAAAAGGAGTGAGTTTATGAAAGAAAAAAGAGTTAAAAAAAGAAATATGATTTCTTCATTTTCAATAATTTTCATTTTAATAATTTTACTTGGAGGTATTTCTTATTTATTACCACAAGCGGATTTTATTGATGGTGTAATTGTTAATGGAAGTGGAGTTGTAAAAGCAAGTTTATCTACGATATTAATGTCACCTATACTAGGTTTTGAAAATGCTGTAGACGTATGTTTATTTGTACTTGTTTTAGGAGGTTTCCTAGAAATAATTAATAAAACGGGTGCTTTTACTAAAGGAATAAAAGTTTTAATACAAAAATTAAAAGGGAAAGAACTTATTTTAATCCCAATACTTATGTTAATTTTCTCTATAGGAGGAACTACATATGGTATGCTTGAAGAAACTGTTATATTTTATGCTATCCTTGCTGTAACTATGGTTGCTGCTGGTATGGATACGCTTGTAGCGTCTTCTGTAGTATTACTTGGAGCAGGATCTGGAGTTTTAGGTTCTACTGTAAATCCATTTGCTGTTGGAGCTGCTGTATCAGCACTTCCTGCTGGTATAGAGGTTAACCAAGGTATAATCATTGCAATAGGTGCAGTATTATGGTTAACGTCATTGGTTATTTCAATATTCTTTGTTATGAAATATGCATCTAAAGTTATTAAAGATAAAGGATCAACATTTTTATCGTTACAAGAACAAGAAGATATGAAAAAAACTTTTGGAGAAGAAACTGAAAGTAAAGAAACCAAATTATCTGGAAAACAAAAATTAACTCTAGTATTATTTGGTTTATCGTTCCTAGTGATGATAGTAGGTTTCATCCCTTGGGGAGAATTTGATATAACTATATTTGATAACACAACTAATTTCTTAACAGGAAGTGCACTTGGAGCTTGGTGGTTTTATGATGCGGCTTTATGGTTCTTATTATGTAGTATAATAATAGCTATTGTTAATAGAATGAATGAAAATACATTTGTAAAAACATTTTTAAATGGTGCTGCTGGTATGATGAGTGTAATTTTAATTATTGCGATCGCAAGAGGAGCTAGCGTATTAATGGGAGCAACATATCTAGATAATTATATTATATATAATGCTGCTGACGCTCTTAAAGATGTTTCCGTTACAATATTTGCGCCGCTTAACTATTTGCTACATGTAGTATTATCATTCTTAGTTCCATCATCATCTGGTCTTGCCTCTATTTCAACGCCAATAATGGGGCCTCTTGCTCTAGAACTTGGTTATAATGTTGAAACTACTATTATGACATTTGTGGCTGCTAATGGGCTTGTAAATCTATTTACGCCTACATGTGGAGCAATAATGGGAGGTTTAGCTCTTGCTAAAGTTCAATATAGTACATGGCTTAAATGGGTACTAAAAGTCATTATTACATTAGCTATAGTTAATATGTTAATATTGACAGTTGCTAGTCTTATATTAAGTTAATAAAGAAGAAGATTTATCTTCTTTTTTTTAAATTTTAACTGAGATAATTTCAGTAGAGATATTGACAAAAGCATATAAAATAAAGTATAATTTTTATTGTTAGAAGGTGTAGATATGTATAGTGAAAGAATTTATATGACTCCTCAAGAGCTTTTAGATTACAAATTTAAAGTTGATGCTAGAGGATATAGACCACAAGAAGTTGATAAAATTCTGGACATGGTTATTCGTGATGAAACTGAATATATAAATACTATCAAAAGTTTAGAACAACAACTTAAAGATGCTAATGAAGACAATATTAAACTTAAACAAGAGCTTCGTAGATTAAAAGTTGATTTGGAAGATGCCGAAAATAATTCAGCATCAAGTGGTCCTAGTAACTTAGACCTTTTAAAAAGAATTAGCCAATTAGAAAAAATAGTATATAGAAAATATGATTAATCTGGGCAAATGCTGCATATAACCTATGTAGAGGAAAGTCCATGCTCGCACAAGCTGTAATGCTTGTAGTGTTCGTGTCTTAGGAAAAAATAACTAAGAGTAGTATTACTAACGGCTTTGAAATAACCTTAACTGGTTAAAGTAAATTTAAAAGTGCCACAGAAACGAGTTTTTTAGGAAACTAAAAAAATGAAACGAGGTAAACCCCACGAGCGAGAAACCCAAATTTTGGTAGGGGAACTTTTATGAAGGAAACAAACGGATTAAAGGACTGTAATAGTAGATAAATATTTGCCGCTTCCAAGTGAAGTACAGAACATGGCTTATAAGATTTTTTTATTTTGAATATATATTATTAAAGGGAGTGAATTATTTTGGACGATATTGGATCGTTGTTAAAAGAGACTAGAATATCAGCTGGAGTAAATATTAGTGAGGTAAGCAAGGACTTAAGTATAAGTGAACTTGCAATAGAAAATATCGAGGATGGAAAAATCGGTTCTTTTAAAGATGTTTTTGAACTAAAAGAAATACTATATAATTACTCTAAATATTTAGGCTTAGAATCAGATAAAATAATAGATGATTTTAATTCTTATTTATTTGAATATACTTCAAAAATTCCAGTTAAAGAAATTGAAAAAACAATTGAACTTCAAATGAAAGAAGAAGTAGATAAAAATAAAGTAATTTCACCATATACAAAAAAAGAAGTTAAAGAAAATTATAAATTATTTATAATTTCTATAGTAGTAATTATTATATTAGTTTTATTAGCTATGACCTGGGCAATTAAGCAGGTTGCAATTGGTACAAGTGAAACAACGACAGTAATTAGTTATAGAAAGTAGGATGTATGAAAAAATTAAATTTACCTAATAAAATAACAGTGTGCAGAATTATATTATCATTTTTATTACTTATTATGTTAATAATTCCATGGGAACAAATTGGTGTGGAATGGCCTGTTTATAGTTTTAAAAATGAATTAATTAATTTAAAATATTTAATTGCTGGAGGAATTTTCTTAATTGCAGCATCAACAGATTTTATTGATGGATACATAGCTAGAAAATATAATTTAATTACAGATTTCGGTAAAACAGCAGATGCTATTGCAGACAAACTACTTGTTAATGGTTTGTTGGTAATATTAGCATATGATAGAATTATACCTCTTTTAATACCAGTTATTATTATCTCAAGGGATATAATTACTGATTCATGTAAATCTATATGTGGTAGTAAAGGTAAAGTTGTTGCAGCATCAAAACTAGGTAAAGCAAAAACTATATTTATGATGATAGGTATTACTCTTACTTTATTTTATGATTTTCCTTTTATATATTTAAATATATATATAGGAGAGATATTTATTATTATTGCAACAGTAATATCAATTATATCTGGTGTTGAATATGTAATGAATAGTTCGAAATATTTATTTGATGAAAAAAAGAGTTAATCTTTTTTTTTGGTATAAATGTCTAAACAAGTATAATTATTTAGAATAATATAATGTAGAAAGGATAGTGTATTATGAATAATTATTACGATCAAAATGAAATGTATAACAATATGAAAGTGGAAGGTAACTTTAATAAAACTGCAACTTTGGAAAATACTAGTATGGAAATGCCTGTTGAGGGAATGGAAAGTTGCCATGTTCCTGCTGGATGTGAACCTATTTATGAAGCTCCGCAAGAAAGAGTATGTCATAGATATATAAATTATGAAGTACCGCATATTATTCCTTGCAACACAAGAATAGTAAATCATCATGTATATAGACATACATATTCTCCATGTTACTCATGTTGTGAAGAAAATGTAGTATGTAATGTTTACGATAAAAAATGTTGTTAAAAATCTCTATTAAGAGATTTTTTTGTTGCTAGATAGTATTCTTTATGATAGAATAAAAAAACACGAAAAAGAGGAGACAAAATGAGAAAAAGTAATATTGATATTCTAGAAGAAGAATACATGACTAAAGAAGAAGTAATTAATAAAATTAGAAATTTAGAAAATAATACTATGACTATAGTTACGGATATTAAGGAAATATTAGTAAGACCCTTTATAACTAGACAAGGAACTATACTAAGAAATAATACTGTTAGAACAGCATTAAAATATTTAAAAGAAAGAGCTAAAATTGAAACTGATGAAACATTTAGTCCAATAATGTATATTTGTGATTTTTTTGTTAGTAATAAAATGAATTTTAATTATAATAGTTTGATGACATTTTGCGCTAACTTAAGAGAAGTAGTTGATACATTTGAAAATAATACTTTAGCAAAAGAAATATTTGAAGAAGCAGTAAGTGTTAAACAAATGAACGAACCATCATTAAGACGTAGTAAAGTAGACACTAGAGATTTATTTAGATCTTATATTACAGTTGAAATAAAAAAATTAGTACCTGGTACTAAAGATGAGTATAAATTAACAAATGCTGATAGATTGACAGCTGCTAAGCTAGCTTTAGAATTTATGGTAGAAAAAGATTATCCATTAGATAATTTTGCATTATTTGTAACAGTTGCTGATTATCAAATATTAAAGCATAATTTAGATTGTCTACCTTATAATTATCAAGCAACTAAAATAGTGAGTAATTCTAGTAAAGAAGTGAAAAAAAGATAGTTTATCTTTTTTTTTGTTATTAAATACTGTATAATATGTATAGGTGATATAAATGAATAATAGAGGAATATCGACTATTGAAATATTAGTAGTAGTAGGAGTATTTAGTTTAATATATTTAGTAGGAGTTATTAATGTAACGTTTGCATTTGAAACACCTGCAACAGAAGAAGCTTATAATGATGCAATTACTAGTATATTGAATCAAAGTGAAATATATGCTGAAAAAAATAGTGAATTATTTTTAGAAACAGATACTATTGAATTATATATAAATGATTTAGTAGAAGAAGGTTATTTACCTGCTAATTCAAATGGAGATATAGTAAATCCCGTTGACGAAACTGATACTCTTAATGATATAAAAATAAGCATTGTTAAATCAGGTGAAACATACACAGCTACAGTTGTAAAAAATTGACTGTAAACATTTTGTCAAAAAATAACAAAAATATGTATACCTTTCAATTTCTATAGTAAAATATTATTGTAAGGAGTGGTAAAATGTTATACCCATCAATAGATAAATTACTAAACATAGTTGATTCTAAGTATAAGTTGGTTCATGTTTCATCTCAAAGAAGTAAGCAAATGCTTGAACATAATCATTTTCAAATGAAAGAATGTGATTATGAAAATAAGAAAGAATTAGGAAGAGCTTTAGAAGAACTTAATAATAATTTAATAAATGTACATGAAAACAATTAGAAATTAACTAAAAGTACTTGATTATTAATTATCAATATGATAAAATAATCTTGCTTTTGGGGAATTGGCTCAGTTGGCTAGAGCACCTGCCTTGCACGCAGGGGGTCAAGGGTTCGAATCCCTTATTCTCCACCAAAGTAAAATTAAACTAGCTATATGCTAGTTTTTTTCTTTATATTTATTAAATATAAAATTATAGTTGTTTATAGTATTTAACTAGTATATAATATTAGTTGAAAGGATTCTTATGAGTGAAATAGCATTATTACCAGCAGATATATATAAGGTAGTTAATAAAACTATTTTAACTGACTTTGACAGAAAAGTTTTAGTGGCTTTTTATGAGCCAATTATTGGTCCATTTGCTTCTAGTTTGTATTTAACTTTGTGGCATGATTTAGAACAATTAGAACTATATAGTAGAGATCTTAATCATCATCATTTAATGAAAATTCTTAAGAGTAGTATGAATAATCTTAAGGTAGCTAGAGAAATATTAGAATCTATGGGTTTGTTAAAAACATATTTAAAAGAAGGAGACCTTAATTCATATATTTATGAATTATATTCGCCACTTTCTCCATATGAATTTTTTAATCATCCTATTCTTAATATAGTTTTATATAATAATATAGGTAGAGAAGAATATGAAAGATTAAAATTATTTTATCAAAAAATAAAAATAAATACTAAAGAATATAAAGATATTACTAAACAGTTAGATGATGTATATAAAAGCGACAGTTATCAAGCTTCTGATGACATTAGAGAAAGAACTATTACTAATATAACAGTTAGTAATAAAATTGATTATGACTTACTTATTGCTAATATTCCCAAAAGTTTAATTAATGATAAAACCTTTAATAAAAGAAGTAAAGATTTAATTAATTTATTAGCTTTTATATACGATATTGATACTATTAAAATGAGTGAAATAGTTAGAAGTGTATTAAATGAATTTGGTATGATTGATAAAAATGAACTTAGAATAGCTACTAGAAAGTTTTATCAGTTTAATAATAATTCATTACCAACTTTAGTATATAGATCCCAACCTGACTTTTTAAAAAGCCCTGATGGTGATAATTCAATGCGTGGTAAAATAATTAATTTATTTGAAAATACAACTCCATATGATTTTTTAAAAAGTAAAAATAGAGGTGTTAAACCTACTGCTAAAGATTTGAAAATATTAGAAATGTTAATGGTAGACATGGAACTTTCACCAGCTGTAGTAAATGTATTAATAGATTATGTTTTAAGAAAAAATAATAATAAATTTATTAGTGCTTATGTAGAAGCAGTAGCTGCTCAGTGGAATAGAGCAGGTGTTAAAACTGCGAAAGAAGCAATGGAATTTGCCGAAAAAGAACATAAGAAAATGAGTAATAAAGTTATTAAAAAAACAGTTAAAACAGAAGTTAAACCACCATGGTTTAATGAGAATATTGGTAAAGATGAAATAACTAAGGAGCAAGAAGAAGAATTAAAAGATTTGTTAAAGGAGTTTAGTTAATGGAAAAATTTAATATACCTAATAGTCAAAAAGTAAAAGCAAAAGTTGATAATGAATTTAGATTAGCTATGTCAAAAACAGAGTTTAAAAATATAGTTAAAAATATAAATATTCCAGAACAGTTAGCTAAAAAAAATGTAACTAAAATAAATGCAAGCATAGATGATCTTAAAAATTGTAAAACATGTAAAGGTTTATATCAATGTAAAAACGCATTTGAAGGACATGTATATTATCCTTCTATAGTAGATGATAGACTTATTTTTGGTTATGCTCCATGTAAGTATCAGAAAAAAATGATTCTTGCTAAAGAAAATAAAGAAACTAGCGAAAATGTACTTAAAAAAGCTAGAATGAAAGATATAGATATAACAGATAAAAATAGAGTAGCTCTTATAAAATGGATAAAAGCATTTTATGATAATTATGATCCTAGTAAAACTCAAAAAGGATTATATTTACACGGTTCATTTGGAAGTGGTAAAACTTACTTAATATCAGCTTTATTTAATGAATTAAAAGAAACTAAAAATATTCAAAGTGAAATAGTTTATTATCCAGATTTACTTAGAAGTTTAAGAGATAATTTTGATTTATTGGAAAGTAAAGTTGAATATTTAAAAGGTGTTGAATTATTAATGTTAGATGATATTGGTGCAGAAAATGTAACTAGCTGGGGTAGAGATGAAATATTATCTACAATTCTTCAATATAGAATGAATGAGGGATTAACTACATTTTTTACATCTAATTTAACAATAAAAGAATTAGAATCACACTTAGCGATTACTAAAAATAGTGAAGATTTTGTAAAAGCTAGAAGAATCATTGAAAGAGTAAAACAATTGACTGAAGATATAGAGTTAATCAGTCAAAATAAAAGAATATAAACATTTGTTCGCTTTTGTGTTGACAATTGTTTTTTTTTGTTATACAATGTGAATGTATCAGAGTTATACTAGGAGGAAAAATGAAATCTACAAAGGAAGTAAAAAATAAAGATAAAACACTAGAACAGGTTTTAAGTGATATAGAAAAGCAATTTGGAGCTGGAGCTATTATGAAGTTAGGCACTGATGATCACATAGAAATTGATGTTGTATCAACTGGATCTCTTGCACTGGACGTTGCGTTGGGAGTTGGAGGTTTTCCAAGAGGAAGAATTATAGAAATATTCGGACCAGAATCAAGTGGTAAAACAACTATTGCTTTAGAAGCTATTGCCGCAACTCAAAAAGCTGGAGGAAGAGCTGCATTTATAGATGCAGAGCACGCTTTAGATCCAGTTTATGCTAAAGCTTTAGGTGTAAATATTAGTGATTTATTATTATCGCAACCCGATACTGGAGAGCAAGCACTAGAAATATGCGAAGCGTTAGTTAGAAGTGAAGCAATAGATTTAATAATAATAGATTCAGTTGCTGCTTTGGTTCCACAAGCAGAAATAGATGGAGAAATGGGAGATTCACATGTTGGTTTACAAGCAAGATTAATGTCGCAGGCTCTTCGTAAACTATCAGGTATTATGAATAAAACTAATACAACTGCTATATTTATAAATCAATTACGTGAAAAAGTTGGAGTTATGTTTGGAAATCCAGAGACTACTCCTGGAGGAAGAGCTCTTAAATTTTATTCAACTATAAGACTTGATATTAGACGTGGAGAGCAACTTAAAATGGGAGATCAAGTAATTGGTAACAAAACAAATATTAAAGTAGTTAAAAATAAAGTGGCGCCACCATTTAAAACTGCAGGTGTAGATATAATGTACGGTGAAGGAATTTCTAAAGAAGGTGAGTTAATTGATTTAGCTGCTGATATTGGAATAATAGAAAAAAGTGGTGCATGGTATTCATATAATGAAGATAAAATTGGTCAAGGTAAAGAAAACGTAAAGCAATTTTTAAAAGAAAATGATAAAATTTTTGATGAACTTGATAAAAAAGTAAGAGATTACTACAATTTTAAGTCTAAAAATACAGACAAAAAAAATAATTAGTCAAAATACCTTGCTTATTTTAAGAATAACTTTTATAATAAATTTATAGAAGTTATTTTTATTTCTATAAATAAAGGAGAAAAAATGGATAATATTTTATTAACTATTTTGACTCTAATTCTTGGATTGGCACTAGGTGTATTTGTTTCATGGTTGATAAATTACCTAAGAAATGCTAATACTGAAAAAACAGCGAATAAAATAATTGAAAATGCTAAAAGAGAAGCTGACAAAAATAAAAGAGATAGCCTTTTAGAAATTAAGGAAGAATCTTACAAATTAAAACAGCAAGTTGATGCTGAAGTAAAAGAGAAAAAAGCTGAAGTTTTAGCAGCTGAAGATAGACTTTTAACAAGAGAAACTAATTTAGACAAAAGAGAAGAAATGCTTCATAATAGGGATAAGTCTCTTGAAGAAAAAGAACAAGGTTTATTAGCTAGACAAGCAGTAATGCAAGAAAAAGAGGAAAAAATAGAAAAGTTACTTAAAGAAGAAGTAGCTGCGCTAGAAAAAGTATCTGGATTAAGTAAAGAAAAAGCAAAAGATAAAATCATGGAAATAGTGGAAAAAAACATTGCTTTAGAAATTGCAGATTACATTAAAACAGAAGAAAGTAAAGCTAAAGTTGAAGCTAACGAAAAAGCTAAACAATTAATTGTTAGTAGTATGGAAAGATATTCTGATGATGTTGTAGGAGTACAAACAGTTTCAACAATAGATTTACCTAATGATGATATGAAAGGTAGATTGATTGGTAGAGAGGGTAGAAATATCCGTACTATTGAATCAATCACTGGTGTTGATTTAATTATAGATGATACGCCTGAAGCTATTGTAATTTCGTCTTTTGATCCACTTAGAAGAGAAATTGCTAAAATTACAATTGAAACATTAATTAAAGATGGAAGAATACATCCATCTAGAATTGAAGAAGTATATGAAAAAGTATCAAATGATATTAATTCAAAAATTACTGAAATTGGAAACAAAACAATTAATGATTTAGGTTTAACTAAAATTGATTCTGAAATTATTACATTAATAGGAAAACTTAATTTTAGAACTAGTTATGGTCAAAATGCATTAAAACACTCTATAGAAGTGGCTAACTTAACTGGATTAATGGCAGCTGAACTTGGAGAAAATGTACTTCTTGCTAAAAGAGCAGGTTTATTACATGATATTGGTAAAGCAATAGATTTTGAAATTGAAGGATCACATGTTACTATTGGAGCAGATGTAGCTAGAAAACATAAAGAAAATGATATAGTAGTAAATTCAATTCTTTCTCATCATGGAGATGAAGATGCTAAAAGTGTTATTGCAACATTAGTGGCGATAGCAGATACACTTTCTGCAGCAAGACCAGGAGCAAGAAATGATTCTTTAGATAATTATATAAAAAGATTAGAACAACTTGAAGAAATAGGTAATTCCTACGAAGGTGTTGAAAAAACCTATGCAATGCAAGCTGGAAGAGAAGTTCGTGTAATGGTTAAACCAGGAGAAATAGATGATGCTAATAGTTATAAAATAGCAAGGGAAATGAAAGAACGTATTGAAAATGAAATGCAATATCCTGGAACTATAAAAATAACTGTAATTAGAGAAACAAGAGCTTTAGAAGAAGCAAAATAATTGTTGGTAACAACAATTTTTTTGTTGTCTAATTTATAATAAAAAGATATAATATTATTAAGTTTTACAGGAGGATTTATGGTTACAATAGTGATGGGGTTACAATATGGTGATGAAGGAAAAAGTAGAGTAATAAGTAAATTAGCAAAAAAGTATGATTTAGTAATAAGGTCAACAGGGGAATTAAATTTACATGCTGATGCAAAACATGAATTAAAATTATTACCTAAATCAATATTGGATAGAGATATTAAATCAATTATTTCTCCAGGAGTTATAATTAATTTAGAGATTTTAAATAAAGAAATAATTGCTTTAAGAGATGTAGGAGTTAAATTAAATGGTAGATTATTTATTTCTGAAAAAGCACATATAATTCTTCCTCATTATGCAAAATTAGATGCAATAAGAGATGAACTTAAGAATAATCCTAGAACAATAAATAATTTAGGAATATCATCTGCATTTGCACATAAAGTTCAAGGTGTTGGATTTACAGTAGAAGATCTTTTAGGAAATAATAATGATATTCATTCTAAAATTATAGAAAATATTAATAGCTCTTTTGCTATGATAAAAAGATTTGATATAGATATTGATGTAAAAGATTTTATTGATCCGATTGATGTTTTTGAGTGGATAATTAAACAAAAAAAATTAATAATGCCTTATATAGCGAATACTCAACATATAATAAATAATTCTTTGATTTCAGGTGAAAATATTATTATTGAAGGAATGGGTCCAACTGGATTTGATATTGATCATGGTAATTATCCTGAAGTTTCATCTTCAAGTCATAATGCTAGTGGAAGTGCAGCCGGTGCTGGAATAGGACCAACATATATTGACGAAGTAGTAGGTGTGATTAAAGCTTATACCTCTAGACCAGATAATGGACCTTTTATAACGGAATTAAATAATAGTGTTGGTAATACACTAAAAAAATCAAATGAAGTTTCTAATGCTACATCAATTAGATGTGGTTGGTTAGATTTAGTTCAAATAAATCAATTTAAATATATTAATGGAGTTACAAGTTTATGTATAAATCATTTAGATGTAGTAGGTAAACTTGATGAAATTAAAATATGTGTGGCATATAAAAATAAAAAAACTGGCGAAATAATAACTGCTATTCCAAATAATTTTTCTAAAGAATTTAAAAATTATGAACCAGTATATAAAACTTTTTCAGGAAATTTTGATGTTAAAGATTGTCAAAAGTTTGCAGAATTACCTGCATCAGCTCAAAAATATATAAACTTCATTAGTGAATATACAGGCCTTAAAATAAATTATATTGGTACAGGCGAGATGATGAAAGATACTATTGAAATAAAAGGTAAATCAAGAATTATCACAAAAAAATAAGAAACGTATAAACGTTTCTTTTATTTTACTTCCATAATTACTGGTAGTATTATAGGATGTCTTCCGGTTAATCCATTTATGAATGGTAATAACTCTAAAATAATTTGATTCTTAAGATCTAAATAGTTATAATCATTTTTATCAAAAAAATCATTTACAATAGAACTGATTTTTTCTTCTATTTTTTTCATAAGTTCTAAGTTTTCATTAACTAATACAAATCCTCTAGCAGTTACATTAGGCTTCAGTAATAATTTTTTTCTATTAATATCAATATTAAGTATAGATATTAATATTCCATCTTGACTCATAAGTTTACGATCTTTAATAACTACACTACCAATGTCTCCAATTCTTGAACCGTCAACATAAATATCTCCTGCCTGAATTTTACCACCTCTAGAAACAACTCCATCTTTTAATTCAACAACATCACCATTAGAACAGATAAATATATTATTTTCATCTACTCCACAAAGTTTAGCAATTTCACCATGTGCTTTAAGCATACGATATTCACCATGCATTGGCATAAAATATTTTGGTTTTGTTATTCTAAACATCCATTTTAATTCTTCTTCTTTAGCATGTCCAGATGTATGTATATCTGAAAATTCGGAATTAGTAAATACACGTACACCTTTTAAATAAAGCTTATTTATAATTCGATTTATACTAGCTGAATTTCCAGGTATTGGACTAGAAGAAAATACTACTAGATCGTCTGGAATTAAAGAAATTTGTTTATGAACCCCATTAGCTATTCTTGATAATGCAGCCAGTGGTTCACCTTGAGATCCGGTACATAATATACAGATTTCATTTTTCTTAAGGTGTTTAGCTTCATTTGCATTAATAAACATTGATCTATCTTCTATTGTTCCATTTTGTAAAGATAGTTCAATATTGTTTTCCATACTTCTTCCGAATACAACAATTTTTCTACCATGTTTTTTACAAGTTTCTACTATGTGTTTAACTCTAAATAGATTTGATGCAAAGGTAGCAATAATTACTCTTCCTAAATGTTTACCAATTATATCATTTAAAGTTTCATCTACATTACTTTCACTCTTAGAAAATCCTTTAGATAATGCATTAGTAGAATCACTTATTAATAGATCAACGCCTTTGCTACCAGCTTCAGCCATCTTATGAATATCTGCCATTGGCCCTACAGGAGTTAAATCAAATTTAAAATCTCCAGTTTCGAATATAGTTCCATTAGGAGTTTTAATTACTAAAGCAAATGAATCTGGAATAGAGTGAGTAGTATTAATAAAATCAATTTTAAAATGCTTAGTTTCAATAATACTTTCTTCATTTATAAGTTCAAAATTGTCATATTTTATTAATCTTTCATCTATTTTCTTTTTCATTAAGTCTATAGCAATTCTTGGAGCCCATATAACGGGAACCTTAATTGTATTAAGTAAAAAAGGTACACCACCAATATGGTCTTCATGTCCATGAGTTATTACTAATCCTTTTATTTTACTTTCATTTTTCTTTAAATATGTAATATCTTGTATTACATAATCAATTCCTAATAAATCATCTTCTGGAAACATAACTCCAGCATCAATTATTATTATTTCTTCTTCGTGAGTTAAAACATACATGTTTTTACCAACTTCACCAAGTCCTCCTAAAGCTACAATAGTAGTAGCACTATTATTTTTCATTTATATTCCTTCTTTCTTTTTATAAAGTTAATTGCTTTAAGCATTATACCATAAAACTGGTAATTTGTCTATTTCCTTTGATTATGATATACTGAAATTGGTGATTATATATGAAAGTATTAAGTCTTAAAGAACCATATGCTTCACTGATAAAAGAAGGTATAAAATTAGTTGAAACCAGAAGTTGGAAAACCAACTATCGTGGTGAAATTTATATACATGCAAGTTTAACTAAAGAAAAAACAAATCATAAACATGATGATTTCTTTAAACTAACTGAAAACTTAAATAAAAATCCAGGATATATATTATGTAAAGTTAATTTAGTTGATTGTATTTTAATGGATGAGAGTTTTATTGAAAATCTAAAAAACAATAATAATAAAGAATATTTATGTGGTAGTTATGAAATAGGTAGATATGCTTGGGTTTTAGAAAATATAGAAGTCATTAAACCAATAAAAGCAAAAGGACAACTTGGTATATGGAATTTCAATGAAAATATTTGATATTAATAGGGATATAATTTATAATAGAAAAAGGTGATATAAATGGGAATATTTGATAAAATAAAAAATTTTATAAGTAAAAAAGAAACAAAAGAAGAAAAAGAAGAATTAAAAGTATATGAAAAAGGATTAGAAAAAACCAGAGAAGAGTTTTCAAATAAATTAGTAAGTTTATCAAAAAGTCATAAAAAAGTAACTGAAGAATATTTTGAAGAACTTGAAAACATTTTGATAATGGCTGATATAGGGGTAAATACTGTCATGGATTTTTTAGATCAACTAAGGTCTAGAGTAAAAAAAGAAAAAATTTCTAACTCAGAAGATTTAAAAGAAATAATAGTAGATGAATTATTTATAATATATGTTAATAATGAAAGTTTAACAGATAAAATGAATATACAAGAAAATGAACCAACTGTAATTTTAGTAGTAGGAGTTAATGGAGTTGGAAAAACAACTACAATAGCTAAACTTGCACATAAATATCAAAAAGAAAACAAAAAAGTTTTACTCATTGCTGGAGACACATTCAGAGCAGGTGCAACAGAGCAACTTAAAGTATGGGCGCAAAGAACGAATAGTTTATTTTATGGAAAAGAAAATTCTGATCCAGCTAGTGTAGTGTTTGATGGTTTAAAATATGGTAAAAAGGAAAATGCAGATATTATTTTAATAGATACAGCTGGAAGACTTCAAAATAAAGTTAACTTAATGAAGGAATTAGAAAAGATAAATAAAATCATAGGTAGAGAAATAGCAAGTGCACCTCATGAAACTTTATTAATAGTAGATGCATCAACTGGTCAAAATGGTATTATGCAAGCAGAAAGTTTTAAAGAAATTACTAACGTTAGTGGCCTAGTCTTAACTAAATTAGATGGTACTGCAAAAGGTGGAATAGTTTTAGCGATTAAGGAAAAAGTGAATATACCAGTAAAATTTATTGGTTTTGGAGAAAAAATGGAAGATTTAAAAACATTTGATATAGAAAATTATATATATGGTTTATTTAAGGATATGATGTAATATGGATAAACTAATATATTTTAACAAACTTTTTGATATATATGGAGAATTATTTACTGACAATCAAAAAGAATTATTTAAACTGTACTATGAAGAAAATTTAAGTTTACAAGAAATAGCAGATTTAAAAAAAGTTTCAAGAGCATTCGTTTCCAAATCTATTAATCAAACTGAAGAAAAATTAGAAGAATATGAAGTAATCATAAAAAGTTTATTACAAAAAGAAAAAATAAATAATATAATGAAATTAAATGATATAAATTTAATAAAAGAAGAATTAAATAAGTTATAAAGCATATCTTTTATTAGAGGTGTGAAATGAAAAAGATAATAGAAAATATCAAAAAATTTTTCAACGTTAAAAGTAGTGAAGAAAGCAATAAATAATTTGCTTTTTTTAGTGAAAAAAAATAAGTATTATGATATTATTAAAATAGGTGAGAATAAATGAAGTGTATAACAATAATTCCAGCATATGAGCCAGATAGTAAACTTATTAAATATGTAAAAGATATGCTAAAGAAAAATTTTTGTGAAATATTAATAATAAATGATGGAAGTAATATAGATAAAAAACATATATTTGATGAGCTTTCTAAAATAAAAAAATGTAAAGTTTTACATCATGAAAAAAATATGGGAAAAGGAAAAGCTTTAAAAACAGCATTCACTTATGTAATAAATCATAAAAAAAATGTAGATATAGTGATTACAGCAGATGCAGATGGACAGCACTTAGTTAGTGATGTTTATAAGATGTATAAAAGTGCATACAAAAGCCAAAATGATTTTATTTTAGGGGTAAGATCATTTGACAAAAATACGCCTTTAAGAAGTATGATAGGCAATAAAATATCAACTGTACTAATTAAAATATTACATAATATAAATTTAAAAGATACACAAACAGGATTAAGATTATTTAGAAAAAATCACTTAAAATGGTTAGAAAAAATAAAAGGTAATAGATTTGAATATGAATTAAATGTTTTGTTAGAATCAAAAAAAGAAAATATAAAATTTTCTGAAGTGCCTATTAAAACTGTGTATATAAATGATAATAAATCTAGTCATTTTAAACCAGTAAAAGATGCCTTTAGAATATTTATGCAATTGATTAAAGGTTCAAAATTATATGCGGCAAGCTCGCTATTAAGTGCAGGAATAGATATATTATTATTTACATTATTGACATTAGTATTTAATAATATATATGCAGCATTTGTAACAATAACTTTATCAACTGGTGTATCAAGAATAATTTCATCTCTAGTAAACTACAATTTAAATTTAAGAATATTCACAAACAATAAAAATATGAATGTATCTTCAGTCATAAGATATTATGTTTTATGGTCAACTCAATTAATATTTTCAATATTATTAGTTTCATATTTTAGTACATATGTAGTAATTAATATGGTATTAACTAAGATAATAATAGACACAGTATTATTTATTATTAGTTATCAAGTTCAATTAAGATGGGTTTTTAGAAAATGAGTTTAAATACTCATTTTTTTTGTTGATATACATAAATTTTTATAAGAGGTGTTATATGAAAAAAATGTTAATTATAATTATAAGTTTTATATCATTTATAAATATTGTTAATGCACAAGATTTAGCAGTTAATTCTAAAAGTGCTATCTTAATTGAAAAATCAACAGGTGAAGTTCTTTATGAGAAAAATTCGAAAGAAAAATTATCTCCAGCATCAATGACTAAAATAGCAAGTATGCTTTTGATAATGGAAGCAATAGACGAAGGAAAACTATCTTATGAAGACACAGTTACTATCAGTAGTGATGCTGCATCAATGGGTGGAAGTCAAATATTTTTAGAAGAAGGAGATGTATATAAAGTTAATGAGTTATTAAAAGGCGTAGCAATAGCTTCTGGTAACGATGCAGTATATGCTTTAGCAGAAAAAGTAGGCGGAACAAAAGATAATTTTGTAAAAATGATGAATGAAAAATGTGAAAGTTTAGGTTGTGAGTCTACCAATTTTATGAATCCTCATGGACTTGATGAAGATAATCATTATTCTTCTGCATATGATATGGCTCTTTTAGCAAAGGAATTATTAAATTATGAAGATATACTAGAATACACAAGTATATATGAAGAATATTTAAATAAACCAGATGGATCAAGTACTTGGCTTGTTAATACTAATAAACTTATAAGATATTATCCAGGAGTAGATGGTCTTAAAACAGGATATACCACACTAGCTGGATATTGTTTAACTGCAACAGCTCAAAAAAATGATTTAAGGTTAATAGCTGTATCAATGGGCGCATCATCCTCTGAAAATAGAAGTACAGATATTATAAATATGCTTCAATATGGATTTAATTCATAT
>CAYJJQ010000001.1:200055-206801 GCA_964370545.1 uncultured Muribaculaceae bacterium
AGCTATTTGTAATAAAAGATAAAGATGAATCAATTGGCAAAATAGATGTTATCGGAGGTAAAGTAGATGAAGTTGAAGTATATTTAAAAGAAGATGCAACAAAACTGCAAAAAGTTACTGAAAATAATTTAGAATATACATTTGATATTACTATAAATAGTATAAAAGCTCCATTAAAAGAAAATGAAGTAATCGGAAAAGTAGATATAATAGATAGTGATAACAATAAAGTTGATACTCTTGATATAATAGTAAAAGAAGAAATAAAAAAAGCTAACTTAATCGATTATATAATTAAAAATATAAACGCAATTATAAACGGAAAATAATTTTAATTAATAAAGAATCATGGTATACTAATTATAGAGGTATATATGATAAATCAAATAATTTTGTTAATAATATTAATATGCATAAATGCATTTTTTGCCGCTACTGAAATAGCATTCATATCAATAAATGATATGAAATTTAAACAAAAGGCAAAAGAAAAAGATAAAAAAGCAATTGAAATAATGAAAATTCTTAAAACTCCTAGTGCTTTTTTAGCCACTATTCAAATTGGAATAACTCTAGCGGGTTTTCTATCATCAGCTTTAGCATCGGAAGCTTTTGCAGAAAAATTAGCTCCAGTTTTACACAATATAATGCCGTTTATAAGCTTAAGTACATTTAATGCGATATCTATAATAGTGGTAACTATTGTACTATCGTTTTTTATGCTTTTATTTGGTGAACTTATTCCAAAAAGAATAGCTATGAAACATGATGAGTACATAGTATACAAAAGTATAAATATTATTAAATTTATTTCAATTATTGCCAAACCATTTGTAGCTCTTTTAACTAGTATAACTGATGGTGTTTCAAAAAAATTTGGTGTACAAGAATATGAAGAAGAACACATTACAGAAGAAGAAATTAGAATGATTATTAATCAAGGTAAAGAAAAAGGCGCTATTAAAAGATACGAACAAAATTTAATAAATAATGTGTTAGGTTTCAATGATAAAAAAGTAATAGAAATAACTATTTTAAAAGAAAATGTAGTAACTCTTGATATAAACTTGACTATAGATAAAACTTTATTGATTTTAAAAAAAGAAGGTTATAAATATAGTAGAATACCAGTGTATAATGATGATGAAAATACAATAATAGGTATTTTATATACTAAAGATTTATTAAGAAATATAGATAAACCAGATATGATAATAAATAAAATTATATATGAGCCTTTATTTGTTTCATCAAATGATTATGTTAATGTTGTATTCAATAAACTAAAAAGAAATAAAAAACAAATTGCTGTAGTACTAGATAATAACAAATACATGGGAATTGTATCCATGGAAAACGTTTTAGAAGAAATTGTAGGAGATATAGTAGATGAATATGGAAACTAAAAAATATTATAAAGAAAGTGTAGAGCAAATTTTAAATGAATTAGAGAGTAATAAAAATGGATTAACAGAAAAAGAAATTAAATTAAGATTAGAAAAATATGGATCTAATAAATTAGAAGAAAAGAAAAAGAAAAGCAGTATTATAAAATTTTTTGAACAATTTAAAGATATAATGGTGTTAATATTAATATGTGCAGCAGTATTAAGTTTCATAATATCTTTAAGGGAAAAAGAGTCTTTTTTAGAAAGTTACATAATATTAGCCATAATTATATTAAATGCAATTTTAGGTTTCATTCAAGAAGCTAAAGCTGATAAAGCAATTGATGCATTAAAAAAAATGTCTACTACAAGTGTAAAAGTTAAAAGAAATAATGAAATAAAAAAAATTAACGTTCAAGAGCTTGTTCCAGGAGATATATTAATTTTAGAAGCAGGAGATTATGTCCCAGCTGATGCAAGGTTATTTTATGTATCATCCCTTAAAGTAGAAGAAGCTTCATTAACTGGAGAATCGGGTTCAGTTGAAAAGAATTTAGAATTAATTAAAGAAGATGTAATAATTAGTGATAGAAAAAACATGATATATTCAGGTAGTAGTGTAGTATATGGAAAATGTGAAGCAATTGTTACATCTACAGGTATGAATACAGAACTTGGAAAAATAGCACTATCATTAACAACAGAAAAAGAAGTAAAAACATTACTTCAGATAAAAATACATAATATAAGTAAAGTTCTTAGTTATATCATAGCAGTAATAGTAGTAATTATGCTTTTAATAGGTATAGTTAATGATATGGATATTATGCATGTATTTATCATGGCAATATCACTGGCTGTAGCTGCTATACCAGAAGGGTTACCTACGGTTATCACAGTAATATTATCCTTAGGTATGACAAAGCTTGCTAAAAAAAATGCAGTAGTACGTAAGATATCATCTGTAGAAACTTTGGGTAGTACACAAGTTATAGCCTCAGATAAAACAGGTACAATTACAAAAAATGAAATGACTGTAAGAAAATTTTATATAGATGAAAAAATTGTTGATAGTGCAGATAATAAAATGCTTAATAAAATCATGTGGCAATGTATAGATGTAACTAAAGATAAAAATAAATATCTTGGTGATCCTACAGAAATAGCTTTATATAAATATGTAGAAAAAAACAATATGAATTTAATTGAAAAACACGAAAAAATATTTGAGTTTCCTTTCGATTCTGACCGTAAATTAATGAGTGTAATAACTAAAGATAATGAAGGGGTAGAAGTTCTTACCAAAGGAAGTTTAAATAGTATGCTTGCTATATGTAAAAAAATATTAGTTAATAATAAAGAAGTTAATTTAACAAATGCATTTATAGATAAAATATTAGAAGCAGAAAAAAATATGTCTGATAGTGCTCTTAGATGTCTTGCTTTTGGTTATAAAAAAATCAAAGAAAAAAAAGAATATAATATAAAAGAAGTTGAGAGTGATTTAGTTTTAGTAGGTTTAGTTGCAATGATAGATCCTCCAAGAGACTCAGTAAATAACGCTATAAAAACTTGTTTGCAAGCAGGCATTAAACCTATTATGATAACTGGAGATAGTATAAATACAGCTAAAGCTATAGCTAAAGAAGTAGGAATTTATAAAGAAGGAGATTCAGCTCTTGAGGGAATCACTTTGGAAAAAATGAGTGACACAGATTTAAAAAAAGCTGTAAATAATGTGGTAGTATATGCAAGAGTAACGCCAGAGCATAAACTTAGAATTGTTAAAGCTTTAAAAGCAAATGGTAAAGTTGTAGCAATGACAGGTGATGGAGTAAATGATGCACCAGCACTTAAAGTATCCGATGTTGGTGTTGGTATGGGAATTACTGGTACAGAAGTATCAAAAAATGTTTCAGACATAGTTTTATTGGATGATTCGTTTAATACAATAGTAGTAGCAGTAGAAGAAGGAAGAAATATTTTTGAAAATATTAGAAAAGCTATATGTTATTTATTAACTGCTAATATAGCAGAAATAATAATAGTTTTTGTAGCAATGATTTTTAACGCTAGCATATTTTTACCAATACATTTGCTATATATTAATTTGGTTACTGATTCCCTTCCAGCAATAGCACTATCTTTTGAAAAAAATGATAAAGATATTATGAAAAGAAAACCAAGAAAAAATACAAATACACTTTTTACACCATTATTAATATCAAGAATAGCTTTATCAGCAATATTAAAATCAATTGCAGTATTGGCATTATATTTTACATCTAATATAATATTTGGCCCAGAAAAAAGTACAACAATTGCATTCTTAGGATTAATATTATTAGAAATGACATTTGCGCTTACTAGCCGTAATCTATATAAAAATATATTTAATAAAGAATTTTTATCAAATAGAATTATGAATTTATCAATGATCATTTTAATAATACTTCAATTAATACTATTTTTAACACCTGCTAGAACATTGTTTGAAATAGTTACATTAAATTTTAAAGAATTTATATACATATTAGTATATGTTATTGCAGTGTTTGGATTAAATGAAGTCATAAAACCATTTTTATTAAGATCATTTAAAGATGAATGAAAGGAAAATATGTATAATTTAGAACTAGAAAAAAATGAAGAAATAATAGTTATTGAAGATGATATAATTGTTTCAAATAAAGATAAAAGTAAAATATCGACTGTAGCATTAACTAATAAGAGATTACTATTTTTAGATTTACCATTAAATACAACAGATGAGAGTATTAGGTTAGCAAATGCATCTGATTATATTAAAATAAAAGAAGTATATTACTCAGTTAATTTAAATCAAATAAAATCAGTTATTAAAGATTATATAATATTAGATAATAACCAAGAGATAATAATAGCAAGTAAAAATATTATAAAAAGATTACAGATATTAAGCAAATAGTCATTTATTTGACAAACGAAAAGAAAATGATATAATATTTATATAAATGCAAAGGAAAAAAGTAGTAATAAGTAATTTATTTTAAAGTGAGTTTATGGTTAGTGCGAATAAGCAAATAATCTTATGAATGAATTTTTCCAGCAGGCTATAAGCTCGCAGAAATGCGTTATATATGAAGATGATAGTATTTTGCTATAAGTAAGGTGGTACCGCGGGTTTAATCTCGTCCTTACAAATTGCAGGATGCTTTTTATTTTGAAGGGAGAAAATATATGTATATTGAAAAGCTAAAGGAAATAATCAACGAAGGTTTTAAATCATGCGGGTATGATAATGAGTCAAATGTTACAGTTTCAAATAGGCCAGAACTTTGTGATTATCAGTGTAATGATTTGTTTAAAATAGCTAAAAGCTACGGGAAAAATCCAAAAGAAATAGGAGAAGAAGTAGTTGAAATTTTATCAGATAATAACGCATTTAAAAAAGTGGAGTTTTGCAGTCCAGGATTTATTAATATGACATTATCAGATCAATTTATAAACAGTTACTTAAAAGAATATAATAAGGATTTAAAAAATTCTATAACTTCTCAAGTAAAAGAAAAAGTAGTAATAGATTATGGTGGACCAAATGTTGCAAAACCACTTCATGTAGGACATATGAGAACAACTAATATTGGAGAGTCAATAAAAAGAATTATTGAGTTTTATGGTCATGATGTTATTAGTGATGTTCATTTAGGAGATATTGGACTTCAAATAGGTCAAGTTATATATAAAGTAATTGAAGATAATTTAAATATAAATGACATAAATATTGCCTATTTAGATAAAACATATCCATTAATGAGTAAAGCCTGTAAAGAAGATGATGAATTAAAAGAAAAGTGTGCCTTAATTACAAAAGAACTTCAAGATGGTAATGCACAGTATCAAATGATATGGAAAAAAATATGTGAAATATCAGTTGAAGATATGAAAAAAAGTTATAAAAAATTAGGTACACATTTTGATTATTGGTACGGAGAATCTGATTCATTTAAATATTTGAATGAAACTACAAAAATAATGGATAAAGTACTTGAAAAAAGTAACGGAGCATTAATTGTAGATATAAAAAAGGAAACAGATAAAAACGAATTGCCTCCGCTTATATATAAGAAAAGTAATGGCGCTTATTTGTATGGTTCAACAGATTTAGCTACTATATATCAAAGAAAAACAGAATTTAATGCTGAAAGAATAATATATGTAACAGATTTAAGACAAAATTTACATTTTACACAAGTATTTAGAGCAAGTGATAAAGCAGGATTATTTCCTGAAAATAAACTTGAACATATTGGATATGGTACAGCTAATGGAATCGATAATAAGCCATATAAAACTAGAGGGGGAGAAACTCCTAAATTAGAAAGTTTACTAGAAGATGCTAAATCAATATTCGTATCAAAAAGAGAAGATAATAAAAATTTAAGTGAAGAAAATTTAAATAAAATAACAACTTCTATATTAAAATTTGCTGATCTTAGTACAACTTATGAAAAAGATTATATATTTGATTTAAATAAATTTTCAGAAGTAAATGGAAAAACGGGACCATATCTTCTATATACTTATCTAAGAATTAATAAAATAATCAATTCTAGTGAAATAAAACAAGAATTATCTAATCAAATATATAATGAAAGTGATAGAAATTTAAGATTAAAAATATTAGAATTAGGAAGATTATTAGATTTAGCTTATGAAGAAAGAAAACCAAATTACATTTGTGATTATGTATACAATTTAGCTTCTAATGCAAATATATTTTATGGTATAAATCATATAAATAATGAAGAAAATCAAATAATTAAAAACGATTTGACATATGTACTAAATTTAACAAACAAAATTATTGAAAATCTTTTATATTTGCTAGGTATAGAAATACCATCTGAAATGTAATAAAAACTATTAATAAAAAATAGTTTTTTTATTTGTCATAAATTTGAAAAAAATAATTGATAAAAAAAATAAAGTATGTTATTATTTTATAGTAGGTGAGGTATAAAATGGGTGTAATAAAAAAAATAATAATAGGTGTGTTAATAACAGTGTTTTTTGCAATAGCCATAACTATGTCAATATTGCTATTAAATACAAACAAAGAATTTGGAGTAACTCAGTTTGAAAATTCTTCTTTATTGATAATAGATGGAGAGATATCATCTCCTAAATATGAAAAAGGTGATTTAGTAATAACTGAAAAAAAACCTTTAGATAGTATAAATGTTGGAGATGAAGTTTTTATATTTAAAATCAATGACAATGATAAAATAAGTATAGAATTAGGTTTTGTAGGAGAAGTATTTGTTGATGAAGATGCAATATCTTTAGAAAATGGAGCAACTTATTCTTCAAAATTTA
>CAYJJQ010000002.1:0-39989 GCA_964370545.1 uncultured Muribaculaceae bacterium
AGGGAATAAACTTACTCTAAAATTTTTATCTTTTAATTCTTTTAATACTTTTTCTACTATTTTTTTATCTTTATATGAATTATAAAATGTATTTACTGTTAAATCCGCTAGCTGTATACCAAAATTAGTAGCTGAATCGTAATAAATAATTTTAAAATCATAATTTTCCAAACAAAACTCTGTTTTTAAATAAGTTTCTAAATTATTTAAATCTCCAACTCTAATATTTCTATTATCTATACTTACTATAAATTCTATATTTTCCGTTTTATTAATAAGTGGTATTACACAATCTTTAAATAATAATTTAACAGCATAATTAAAAAATATATTAGACTCAACTATTTCTTTTTTCATTAAAGATTTATTGAATACTTTTACACATCCATAAAATGTATTTATATCTTGTACTGAATTAAAAATATTTATTTTTTCATCATCTGTCATATCGTAAGATTTAATTTCTGTATCCAAATCTAAATGCCTTGAATCTTTCATTTTTTTATTAATTTTTTTATATAAAGATTTGATTTTATTTTTATCTTCACTAAAAGTGAAATAACCACCAACAGCAAAATATTTCGCTTTACTATTTTTATGAATAGATCCACTTTCATCTAAATAAACATATATTTTCATGTGTATATCACTTCCTTGTAATATTTATTTTACCACAATATATATTTATAGCAATGAATTTTGGACTAAATTATAATAATTAAAAAGATACTTAATAAGTACCTTTAGCTAATCATAAACAACTTTCAATTTTATTCATTTTATATTATCTATATTGAAAACGTTTTATTATTAATTTATGATAGACAACATTACTTTGAATTCATTTTTTAAAATTTTATTACTCTTTAAACTATTTAATTTAACTTTATTTTTACTAACTTTTCCCTTAAACATAAGCAAATTATTAACTCTGTAAATTCGTGTCATTTCAGTTAAACTAGCCAAGAACATACTTCAATGGGATTAGAAGAAAATAAAAAAATTGCTCAAATGGGCGGAAACTCAGCTAAAGTAGCAAGAATTGATTTAGAAATAAAGTTAAATAAAAATGTTATTAGTCAAAAGAATAAATTAAATTATAAATATACTAATAATAAAAATATAACAAATAAAAAAAGCATTTAAAATGCTTTTTTATGCTATATAAGCTACTACGTTTTGTAATACTATTATAACTGCAAATATACCTAGTAAGAAAATCCAAATATATTTAAGCCATGCTTTGTAATCAACTTTTGTATAAAATAAACCAATTAGTAATAATACACTTGTTGGTGCAAATAATTGAACAAAACCATACATACTAGTATAAAGTACACTAACAAGTCCAAGACTGTCTGCGTAAAGTGTAGTAATATAAGGACTAACTACTTGAGCTACTAATCCAAGTTCTACATAGAACACTGAAGTAAATATAGCTGAAATAACTGAAAGATTAGGATTAAACGATGTTCCTAGTTCATATAACCAGAAAGTTATACCGTTAGCAAATAATGATACTGATGCAGTAGTTGCTACAGCATAGATAGCTAATACTATAAATGCTGGTTTAAGCATTAATTTAAAGCTACTTTCAAGAGCAGATACAATTGTATCTAATTTTAATCTACTTAATAAAGCTATAATTAATGTAACTATATTAATAACAACAACACCAATTAATAGATGCCATGAACCCATCGGTGCAGAACTTAAACCTAAAATATTTTGGAATATTTTTTCTTCCCCACCTAAAGTGATTAACCAATTATGGAAATCATTAAAGATAGTTATTTCAAAATTCCCTTGCCAATCAATATATCCTAGTAATAATAATATTGCAGTTAACGCAAGTACTATTATAAGTGGCATATTGTTTGTATTCGTTTTAGATTCTTCTACTTCAAAAGGATCTACTACCTCACTATTTTCTGCTAATGTTGTAGTTTTTAATCTTAAGAATAAGAATAGTGTATATAATACTAATGCTGAAATTAATATAATAAGTCTATATTCAATTCCACCTTCCATTAATATTTGTAATGTACTATTCCAGTTAATTAGTGATTCAGTTCCGTATATCGGAGCAATACCACCTACTAACATAGCACCAAATGTAACAACTAATGCTGTTAATTTATCAACTTTCATTTTAGATAATATTGTAATTACAAATGGTATAAATAAGAACACCATAAATGTTTCTTGTATCAATGCTGTAAGTACAATAAATAAAACTGTTGATGAGATAGCAACTATTAATTTTTTGTTTTCTAGTTTACTTGCAATAGCAGTAGTCATATTTTTATATGCTTCTGATTTAGCAAGTACCCCATAAAATGCTGCTAATGAGAATAAGAACACTAATTTAAATTGAGCTGAATCAATTGCATAATAAGCAATTGCTGAAATATCAGTAAGCCCTAATCTATTAAGTCCATGAACAGTAACAGAACTTAAATATTCTTCAACTGGAATAATCCATGAAGCTAAAAATGCTGTCAATGTAAATATACCTAATACTTTAAAAATAACATTCTTATTAGATCCAATAGCAAAAATAGTTGCAATTGTAGTCATTAACATTAAACCGAAAAATTTAAACGGAGTAATTATATTTGCATCTAAAGCTATTTCATTTGCTTCAAATACTAAACCTAATACTACTAATATTAACCCTACTGCTGCCAATCCTAATTTTGTCCACATTGCAATTTTATTATTATTTACTGGTTTAGTAATTTTACTTACCGTTTTAGTATTTTTATTTTTTATTGCAATTTTTGCTTTTTCTTTTTTTTGTTTACCTTTCATTTTTTACCTCCTATAAAGTATTATAGCATTACTGCAAAATAAAAAAAAGCATTTTATTGCTTTTTTACTATTTTTTGCTATTATATTTTAAATAATTTATTATTTTTTCTAGTTACGCAGTATACACCAATTCCAAGTACAGCTACAGCACCAAGAGTAACCATTGGTAAACTAACACCTGTTTCAGGATTATGAATATCAGCTTCTGAATCACCTAACATTAAACGTACATCACAATCAGTTGAATCTTTAGGGTATGTAACTATTACAGTTCCTACTAATAATTCTTCTGAATCAGATACTTCAACAGTATCAGATACTGGAGTAACAGTTAGATTATCACCAGATAATGCTAAGTTGAAACTTAGTGAGCTTTCTACACCTTCAAGTGTTACATCAGCACCATATTCAAAACTTCCTGTAAGTGGACTAGTTTTTTCAAATGTAGTTGTAGTTCCATCTTCACTTATAAAGTAAAATTCAACTTCTTTTGTACAAACATCGTTTGGACAGCTATCTACACTTTCCTTAACCGGTAGTGATGCAGCTAATTCAGCATTAACATTAAATGGCATAACTAATACCATTGCTAGCATAAATAAACTAAAATACTTTTTCATAATATCTCTCCTATCTTTATTATGTACTCATTATAACATAAAAATACTATAATTCTACAAAAAAACATATTTTTTTTATGCTATACATTTATTTTACATACTTGAAAAATATTAAATATATGGTAATATTATAATAGGTGTTGATAATGGTAAAAATATTAGTTCAAATAAAAGACCAATCAATTTTCTTTAAGATAAAAAGAAAATTGAATGGATCTGAAAAAAATTTACTTAATACAAATATTATATCTGATAATGAATTAGTATTTACAGATGAATATATTATGGAAAATACTTCTATAGTAAGTTCTTTTATTAAAGAACTTACTAAAACAAATAATATTAATGAAGCTATTATCTATAACAATAAAATAATATTACAAATAATTGATGTTATAAAAAACATTAATAATATTAATACTTTAATATTAAAAGATGATGTACAAGTAACTCATAAGATGTGTGAACAATTAATTAATTCTAATATTAAAGTATTAAGTGTCTACTCTATTCCAGAGTATTTAGTAGAATTTTTAGATAAATACGAAATAGTTACTGAAGTAAGAACAGAATTGTTTTTTACTAGTAACTTTATAGAAAGTAATAGTTTAAATAAGTATAGTTCTTTATATTATAAGAAATCAATTAATTTAGAATTTCCTTTTAATAATAATGATTTTGATGACTTTGAAGCATTTTGTAATATTAATAATTATTTAAAAGTTATTCATATAAATAAAACTATAAAAAAAGATTTAGAAGAATTAATTGATATATTACTTAAATATAGAAAAAAGAAAATTAAAATCCTGTTACATGAAAATATAAATGATTTAGAAATTATTAATTATATTAAGAGAATAAATAAAAATACTAAGAAAAATAATAATATAACTATTGATGTAGCTTATTCTGATGAATATATTGGTAGAAATTTACTTCCTCAGTTTAATATAACTATTCTTAAATATATATTATTATTTATTATAATAATTGTAAGTAGTGGTTTTATATATGTAATATTTAATAATTACTTTGCTTTAAGAAGCGACTTAGAAAGTAAAGAAATTATAGAAGAATTAATAGAAAGTACCCCACCTTCTGATATACTAACTGAACTTAAAGAAGATAGTGATGAAATTATTATAAATGATTATATAGCTAGTTTAATGACTCTTAATAAAGATACTGTTGGTTATTTAGTAGTTAATAATACCTTAATAAAATATCCAGTACTTCAAACTGATAATAATGAATATTATTTAACTAATAATATTCATAATAAATATGATTTAAATGGTTGGATATTTATGGATAGTAAAAGTAACTTTGATATGAGTTCTGATAACACTGTAATATTCGGACATACTAGATATAGTAATAGTATAATGTTTGGTACACTTGATAATATAATGGATGAAGAGTGGCGAAGTAATCCTGATAATTTAATTATTAGTTATGATAGTTTATATGGAAGTTATAAATATCAAATATTTTCTTATTATGAAACTAGCCCTACTAATACATATTTAGTAGGAAATTATAAAGATGATTTTGAAAAAGTAGCAGTGTTTGAAGACTTACAAGCAAAAAGTATTACACCTTTTGAATATGAATTTAAACATGATGATAAAATACTTACATTATCAACTTGTAGCGGCAACACAAAAAGATTTGTTGTACATGCAGTATTAATGGACTAATGGTCCATTTTTTTCTTTCTTAAAAATAGTATTTTAAATATAAATAACATCATAAGAACACATAAAACAATTATTGATATAGGCACATAATCAGGTAGTTTTTCACTATTTTCTATATCAATAGGTTTATATACTGTTAAATCAATACTAGCTTTAGTACTTTCTTTATTTACTATAAGTTGATACTGATCTACTAAATCATTATTATATAGTATTTCTATAGTTACTAGATTTTCCCCTTCTATAAAATTATTGTTATTTATTATATTAATATTATATTCATCAGATAATTCATAATCTAATATTAAATATGTTACATCACTATTACAAGTTACTGTATATGTATTTATTAGTTTATCAAAATTAGGAGAAATACTCCCATTCTTAATTATTAAATCTTCTAACATAACATCACCTGTATTTAGTATAAACAAAAAACTCATATTTATATGAGTTTAGTTAATATTTCATTCATTATATATATTTTTTTAGGATTAATATATAACATATTGTTTTTAAGTATTAAGTTTTTATTTTTTATTTCATTACTAATATTATATTCATTATATATATCAGTATTATATTTATTATTAAATTCTTTTATATTTATACCATTTAATTTTCTAAAACCTAAAATAAGTTCAAAATCCATTATTTCCTTTTTAGATAGCATATCTTTTTCAGAAGAGAAATCCTTATTTAAGTATTTAGTTAAGTTCTTAGTATTATTATATCTAACACCACCATAGTAACCAGCAGCACCTAATCCAAATCCATAATATTCTTCATTATTCCAATATACTAAATTATGTTTTGATTCTCTACCAGGTTTTGAAAAATTACTTACTTCATAGTGTATATAACCTTTTTTCTTTAAATATGATCTAATTATTTTATACATTTTACTATCTATTTTATCATCTATTGGTTTAGTGTTATTAAATTTAAGTTTAGTATTGTTTTCTATTATTAAACTATATGTACTTATATGTTCTGGTTTTAAAGAATTTATTTTAGATAAATCATTTTTTAAATCTTTATAACTTTCATCTTCTAAAGCATACATTAAATCTATATTTATATTATTAAAACCTAGTTTTCTACACAATTTAATCTTATATAAAGCATCATTATAATCAGCTTCTCTTTCTAAGATTTCAAGTTTATTTTTACTAAAAGATTGAATACCTATAGATAATCTATTTACATTATTTTCTTTTAATATATATAGCATTTCTTCTCTAATATCATCTAAATTACATTCAAAAGTAAATTCAACATCTTCTGTAATATCAAATAACTGAATTATATTCATTAACTTTTTTAAAGTAGCAATAGATAAAGTACTAGGTGTTCCCCCTCCAATATATATAGTATTTATTTTTTCATGATTATAATTATCTATTATTTCTTTTTCAAGCGATAGTAAATAGTTTAAAACAAATTCTTCATTATATAACATTTTAGGAAAATCACAATAAGAACATATTTGCTTACAAAAAGGAATATGTATATAAACACTCATATGAGATTTATTCATTTTTAAGAACCTCTAAGAATACTTCAGATGGTACTTCAACAGAACCCACCATTTTCATTTTTTTCTTACCTTCTTTTTGTTTTTCTAAAAGTTTTCTTTTACGAGAAATATCTCCCCCATAACATTTAGCAAGCACATTTTTTCTCATGGCACTTATGTTTTCTCTAGCTATAACTTTAGATCCTATACTAGCTTGTATTGGTATTTGAAACATTTGTCTAGGAATTAATTTTTGTAATTTAGTAGTTATATCTCTACCTTTTTTATAAGCATCATCTTTATGAATAATTACAGATAAAGCATCTACTATATTACCATTTAGTAATATATCCATTTTTACAAGAGAACTTTGTTTATAACCACATAAGTCATAATCAAAAGATGCATATCCTTTAGTAAAACTTTTTAGTTTATCATAAAAATCATATACTATTTCAGATAATGGTACTTCATAGTGAATATTTACTCTTTCAGAATCTATATATTCAGTATTTTTAAAGATGCCTCTTTTTTCTTGGCATAATTCCATGATAGCTCCTATATAATCTACTGGAGCTATTATATTTGTATATATATATGGTTCTTTAATATAATCAATTTTTTGTTTATCTGGCATCTTATTTGGAGCATCTATAAATTCTAGTTCTCCATCTGTTTTATATACTTCATAAATAACTGAAGGAGATGTTGCAATAACATTAAGATCAAATTCTCTTTCAAGTCTTGTCATTATAATATCCATATGAAGTAATCCTAAGAACCCCATTCTAAAACCAAAACCTAATGCTTCAGAAGTTTCAGGTTCAAAAGTAAGTGAAGCATCAGATAATTTTAATTTTTCTAAAGCTTCTCTTAAATCTTCATATTTATTAAGTTCTGTAGGAAATATACCTGAAAATACCATTGGTTTCATTTCCTTATAGCCTTCAAGTGCAACAGTTGATTCATTTTCTTTAGTTGTTATAGTATCACCTACAGATACTTCTTTAATATCTTTAATAGCAGCACATATGTAACCTACAGCACCACTTTCTAAGGTTTTTACTTTTACATCTTTAGGAGTTTTATAACCAAGTTCTACTACATTAAAATCGCTTTTCATATTAATAAGTTTAATAGTATCTCCTACATTAATATGGCCTTCTTCTACTTTAACAAGTAGTACTACACCTCTATATGGGTCAAAATAACTGTCAAATATTAATGCTCTTGTTTTTTCATTATTATTAATATTTGGAGCAGGTATTTTTTTTACTATTTCATCTAGTAATTTATCAACACCTTCTCCAGTTTTACCACTTACAAGAATTATATCTTCTTTTTTAAAACCTAAAACTTTAACTAACTCATCAGTAACTTTAGGAATATTAGCATTAGGTAAATCTATTTTATTTATTACTGGTATTAATGTTAAATCATTTTCTATTGCAAGATAAAGATTAGCAAGTGTTTGTGCTTCTATACCTTGCGCAGCATCTACTACTAATATTGCACCATCACAAGCTGCTAGACTTCTAGATACTTCATATGTAAAATCTACATGCCCTGGAGTATCTATTAAATTAAATACATAATCTTCATTATCATATTTATAATTTAGTCTTACAGCATTAAGTTTAATGGTAATACCACGTTCTCTTTCTAAATCCATACTATCTAATAATTGATCTTGCATTTCTCTATCAGATACTGCATTAGTCATTTCTAGTATTCTATCAGCAAGCGTACTTTTCCCATGATCTATATGAGCAATTATTGAAAAGTTACGATAATTATTTTGTTTCATGTTTTTTCACCACCAGTATTGTATCAAACTATATTATAGATGTCTATTAAAACAGACTCATTTGAGCAGACTCAGGAAGCCCGTCAAAAACTCCTAAATCACGAAGTTTTCCTATAGTAGTTTGATTAACCTTTCCTCTAGAAGCAAAATCTTCTATACAGTAAAAAGGTTTTACCTCTCTTTCTTCTTCTATTTTGTAGGCAACAGAATCTCCTAATCCTTCTACTGCCATAAATGGTAAGACTAAACATTTGTCTTCTTCATTAATTACAAAAGTTTTAGCTTTAGATTCTTCTAAGCTTATATTTTTAAATGAAAAACCTCTTTCCATCATTTCAAGTGCTACATTAAGTGTATCTGCAACAGCTTGCTCTTTAGCAGTAGCTCCAAATCCTTTTTCTTTTACTTCTGCTATTTTTCTTCTTATTCCTTCTTTACCTTTAATCATAGCAACTACATCAAAATCACTTCTTCTGATACTAAAGTATGCTGAATAGTAATATAAAGGATAATAAACTTTAAAATATGCAACTCTATACGCCATCATAACATAAGCGCATGCATGAGCTTTTGGGAACATATATTTAATTCTACGGCATGATTCTATGAACCATTCTGGAGTATCTACTCTTCTCATTTGATCAGCAAATTCCACCCATTTATCTGGTTCTTTAGTTGCTTTACCTTTACGAACGAATTCACTTATTTTAAAGGCTGCAGCAGGTTCCATTCCATAATTAATTAAAAGTACCATGATGTCATCACGACAACCCACTACTTTATCAAATGACGCTATATCATTTACAATTAGATCTCTAACATTACCTTGCCAGACATCTGTTCCGTGTGATAATCCAGATATTTTAACTAAATCAGAGAATTTAGTAGGTTTGATTTCTTGTAACATTCTTATTACAAAATTAGTTCCGAATTCTGGAATACCTAAAGTACCAGTTGGACACATTATTGCATCTTCTGTTACTTTAAGAGCATCGGTACGATTAAATAAAGATAATACATTTTCGTCATCAAATGTTATTTTTTCTATATCCACTTTAGTAGTATCACCTAAATATTTAAGCATTGTAGGATCATCGTGTCCTAATATATCTAGTTTAAGAACATTATCATGTATAGCATGGAAATCAAAATGAGTTGTATACCAGGTTGAATCTGGTTCATCTGCTGGATATTGAAAGGCTGTAAAATCAAATACATCCATATTTTGAGGAATAACTATTATTCCTCCTGGGTGCTGACCAGTAGTTCTTTTAATACCAGTTACTCCTTTTGATAATCTTTCAGTTTCAATACTATTTAATATAATTCCTTTTTCTTCACAGTATGCTTTAACAAAACCAAATGCAGTTTTATCTGCTACAGTTGAAATAGTACCTGCACGATATGCATTAGTTTCACCAAATAATTCTTTTACATAATTATGAGCATCAGCTTGATTATCTCCTGAAAAGTTAAGGTCGATATCAGGTACTTTTTCTGCTTTAAACCCTAAGAAAGTAGCAAAAGGCATATCTTGACCTTCTTTTTTATATTTAGTGCCACAACTACAATCTTTATCAGGTAAATCATATCCACTAGAATATGATTCTCCAAATGATTTACCATCCTCATCTTCAAATATTGAATGCTTACATTTTGGACATAAATAATGTGGACTTAATCCATTAACTTCTGTTATACCCATAAAAGTAGCAACTATAGATGATCCTACTGAACCTCGTGATCCAACAAAATATCCATCTTCGTTACTCTTCTTAACTAGTTTTTGACTTATTAAGTATATAACGTCAAATCCACCACCAATAATACCTTCTAATTCTGCTTCTATTCTCTCTGCGACAATTTTAGGAAGTGGATCACCATAAAGCTCGTGAGCTTTATCATAAACCATTTTTCTTGTTAACTCACCAGAGTTCTCCATAAGTGGCGTATATAATTTACTTTTGATTATTTCTAAATATTCCACTTTACTAGCTATTTTTTCCGGATTATTTATTACTATATCTTTTTTTGTTTCTTCATCTAAGAAGTTAAATGCATCTAACATTTCTTTAGTAGTTAAAAAATATTGGTTTGGTATTTCCATTCCTTTTCTATTAAGAGGATGAAGTTTACCTCCAGTTTTTTGGCTTACAATAATTTTTCTTGATATTAAATCTTCAGGCCTTAAGTTATGAACATCTCCTGTTGCAATAACAGGTTTATCAATTGATTTAGCTACACTAATTAACCTTTTTACATAACCTTCATAATCACTTATAGAGTGAAAATTCCCCTCTTTATTTATTAAATGGCTTACAACATTAGGAGGATAAACTTCTATGTAATCATAAAATGACATCATAGTTCTAAGCTCATCATCATCTAGTTTATAACCTTTACTAAATACTTCTCCGTTAACACACCCAGATCCAATTAATAATCCTTCTTTCAAATTAATTAATTCATCTCTCGGTATTTTAGGTTCCTTTCCTTTAAATAAATATTTTGTATTAGCTGTAGATACAATTTTAAATAAATTTTTTAAACCTATAGCATTAGTTGCAATTAAAGTTAAATGAAATGGATATGCAAATTTAACTATATTTTCTCTATCTACTAAGTTTTTTAAATCAGTAGTATAAAAAACTTCGCTTTCTTCTAATATTTTTACCATTTTATAAAAACAACTTGCTGTTCCTTCACTATCATAATCAGCTCTATGGTGCTTACTTTCATCCCATTCTACTTTTAAATTCCTCACTAAAGTAGAGAGTTTATGATTATGCCAATCTGGATACATAGTTCTTGCTAAAGCCATTGTATCTATAACTGTATTTTTAAACTCACTTAAATTAAACTTACTTACTGCTGCTTCTATAAAGCTAATATCAAAACCAGCATTATGTGCTATTAAAGGTGTATTACCTGCAAACTCTAGAAATCTTTTTGTGACGTTTTCTTCACTATCTTTATCTTTAAGCATTTCATCAGTAATCATTGTTAAATCAACAATTACTTGAGGAAGTTTTCTAGGACATGCAATTAATTCATCAAATCTATCTACGACTTCACCATTTTTTATCTTAACTGCACCAATTTCTATTAACTGATCTGTTCCAGCATTAAATCCTGTTGTTTCAACATCAAATACTATAAATTCATCTTCTAGTAAATGATATTTTTCTTCGTTATAAACTAATTTAGCATCAGCGTCAACAACATTCATTTCAACACCATATAATACTTTAAAACGATCATCGCCTTCTTTACCGTTATTTATATCCCATAAAGAATTGAATATATTTGGATAGGATTGTAAATTATTATGATCAGTTATAGCAACTGCTTTATGACCTAAAGATGATGCAAATTTAACTAAACTTACTGCGTCAACTACACCATCCATTTGACTCATTTTACTATGAGCATGAAACTCTATTCTTTTATGTTCTTCATCATCAGTTATTTTTACATCTTTAGTTTTTATACTTTCGATATTTCTAAGAGATACTACTAATTGTTTTAAATATTGATCAAGTTCTATATTTCCATGTATTCTATACCAGTTTCCTTTTTTTAATTTTTTAGCAACTTTATAAAAGTCATTTTCTTCAAACCTTACCATTTTAGCTAAATAACTATCTGTATAATCACTTATTTTAAGATTAAGAATATAAACTGTTCCTTTTTGGCCCTTTCTTTCACTGATTTCAATATCAAAAACAAATACTTCCATGATAACATTTTTAGTTTCTCCAAAAATATTACTAAGCGCTGTAACATTGCCATCTTTATGAGAACCTAATATTATATTACTATCTTCAGCTTTATACTCTACATTTTTACTTTCTAAAATTACTTCTTCTAAGCTTTTTTTATTTTCTTCATTATAATTAATACTTACTTTATATTCACCTAATCCATAATATTTTAAATACTCACTTATAAGTATTTCTTCTTTTTTTATTTCCTCGTTAGATAATTTATTATCTATTAATATAGATATATTAATATCATTTATTTCTATAGTATATGTTTTTAAAATACTAAATGAAGGTCTTTTTTTTATTAGAGAATCAATATATAAATCTAAGTATTTTATAATATCTTCTTTATTTAATTTATCATAGTTCATTATAATGATACATTTTTTATTATTAAGTCCATTTAAAGAAGCTTGATATAAGTTATCAAGTTCTTCCTTATCTATAATCACAGGACTCTTTAAATGTACTTTAAAACTATCATCAGTTTTATTTAATACAACTTTTTCTACTCTAACATCATTAAATTTGTCAGTATTAAAATTTATTGCTTTAAAAAAATTACTTAATTCTTGTGTCATGTTACTTCTCCTTAATGCTGTTAACAATTATATTTATTTTATCATATGATTTACTTACTTTACCACTAATAAATACAAAATCATTTACTTTTATATTACTAAGTAAATTAAATTGATCTTTAAATACTACACCTTCTATTTTACCCGTTTCATCAGATAGTGTTAAAAAAGCCATGTCATCATTATTTTTAGTTTTTATTTTTTTTATATTAGAAACTATTACTGCACAAACTACATTTTTAAATAAACTGTTTTGTGCATTTTTTATTTTAAAATACTTATCATCTTTGTATATACTTGAAGGATGATTTCCTATATAAAAATTATATATTTCAAATTCTTTATTTCTTAAAAATTCATTAGCAAATTCTGGATATTCTTTAATAAGTGGTTTTTTACCATATCCATTTAAATCAGCATAATTATCTACTACATCATAATTAGATATAAGTGTATTATAATTTAAATTAAAACTTCTTAAAGCTCCACCATATATTAATAATTCTATTTTATCTTTAGGAAGATCTTTATTTTTAAGCATAAAATCAAAATAATCTTCGTAAGGTCTTGCTTCTAATATAGTATTTTCTATTTCTTTAGTTATTCCTTTAATCATAGTAAGTGGTAATATTAATTGATTATTTTTTAGTTCATAATGTTTAAAAGAATAATTAACTTCTGGTTTAATTATTTTTATATTATTATTTTTAAGTTCCATTAAATAGTTTTCTTTAGCATTTATATCTTTAGAATCATTAAGTAAACTATTTATAAAATATTCTTCATGATAGACTTTTAAATATGCCATTTGATAACTAATAATGGCATATGCAACAGAATGTGATTTATTAAATCCATAGTTAGCAAACTTCACTATTTTAGCATATAAAAATTTTGCTAGTTTTTCCTCATAGTTATTCTTAATTGCTCCTTTTACAAAACTTTCTTCATATTTTTTTATATCTACTATTTTCTTTTTAGAAATAGCTCTTCTAATAATATCGGCATCGGTCATACTAAAACCACCTACTAGTACTAGAATTTTAATTATTTGTTCTTGATATAAAATTATTCCATAAGTTTCTTTTAATATATCTTCTAAACTTGAATGATAATATTTAATATTGTTTTTATTTTGTTTATTTTTAATATAATCATCTAGTGACGTAGAAGGACCTGGTCTAACTAATGCCACAGCAGCAATAAGTTCTTTAAAGCTATCAGGTTTTAGTTTAGAAAGTAATTTTTTCATAGATGGAGTATCATACTGGAATATTCCATCGGTTTTTATATCAGTAAATATTTTAATTACTTTAGGATCATTTAAATCAATATCATTTAAATGCTTTTTATCAATAATATTTAATATATTTGATATTATCGATAAATTTTTAACTCCTAAAAAATCCATTTTTAATATACCTAAATCATCTAAGTAATCCATTGTAATACCTGTTAAGTTCAGGTCATCATTTACTTCAACTGGTATTACTTCATCTAAGTTATCACTACATATAACTACTCCTGCAGCATGTGTAGAAACATTCTTTTTTATATTTTCTAATTTTATAGCAACTTGATATAATTTTTTTAACTCAGGATAATTTTTTAAATATTTACTAACTACTTCATTATCTAAATTTTCTTTTAAACTTTTAAATCTATCTATACTTTTTACAAATTTATCTATTAACGTATTATCAAGTTTCATTATTTTACTAATTTCTTTTAATACTAATTTTGCTTTTAATGTATTGTATGTAAGGCCTACTGCTACCTTATCATGACCATATTTATTTTGAACATATTTAATTACATCAATTCTTTTTTCACTATCAAAATCTATGTCTATATCAGGCATAGTTATTCTATCTTTATTTAAAAATCTTTCAAATAATAAATCGTATTTTAATGGATCAATATCGGTTATACCTATAGCATATGACACTAATGATCCTGCAGCAGAACCTTTACCAGGGCCCACTAAGATATTGTTTTTCTTAGCATATAAAACATAATCATATACTATTAAAAAGTAATCAGTAAATCCCATATCTTTAATAACTGATAGTTCATTATCAAGTCTATCTTGATATTCTTTTGTAATTTTACCGTTTAATCTTTTATAAAGTCCTTTAGATGAGAGAGCAAGTAAATATTCATAAGAATCTTTACTTTGATCATATTTAGGTATGAATAACTTTTTAGAAGGCATTACTAAATTAAGTTTACTAATGACATTATTTATTTGATTATATTTATTTTCATCTAATTTTTTTATACTTGGATCATGTATTAAGTTATTTGATCCACCAAGTTCATTCAAATAATTTAAATATATGTTGTCTTCTTCGCTTAGAGTTTTAGTGCTAGGAGAATATATAACATTATTTGTTATTACTAAAGCAATTGTTTCTTCTTCTTTACTTTTGTAACTAATAAATAAGTTATTATATACAATTAATTCATCAAATATATCTTTATTTGGTTTGCTTATAATACATAATACATTATTGCTATATTTAGTTAAATCTAATATATCTAATTCTTTTTTTTGTCTTATAGTATTTATTTTTAGCAAATTCTTAAAGCCATCATAATTTTCAGCATATAAATATAATTTAATATCTTTATAAATAACTTCAAGACCTATACACGGTTTAATGTTATTAGTAATTGCTTTATTATAAAATTCAAATGATGCCCCTAAATTACTATCACATATTGCTGCCGATTTAATATTATATGCATTACAAAAATTAATTAAATCATTTACTTTAATTAAAGAATTTAACAAATAATAATCTGTTTTAATATTAAATGGTAAATAAGACATATAAACCTCAAAATTATTATAACATAAATTAAGTAAGATACACATTAAATAAATACTTTTTTTACTAGATACATTGACAATTATGCTATAATATGATAAAGTTTTATTTAGCAAAAGGAGGCAATAATATGGCTACAAAATTAACAACAAAAAAACCTTTAACAGGTAATAAAAGATCTCATGCTTTAAATGCTACTAAAATGCAACAAAAACCAAATTTACAAACTAAAAAAGTAAATGGTAATAAAGTTAGATTAAGTGCTAGAGAATTAAAAACTTTAAATAAAAAAAATAAAACAGATCAAGTTGAAGACTAATCTGTTTTTTCTTTTAATAAATTAATTTGTTTTTGATAATCATCAGATTGACATATAAATGAACCACTTATAATATAATCTATATTATCACTATCTATATTTTTTATTGTATCATTATTAATACCACCATCTACTGCTATTTCAAAATGCAAGCGATGTTTCTTTTTATAATCAATTACTGATTTGATTTGATTTGATGTTTCTTTTAAATAAGCTTGCCCTCCCATTCCAGGAACAACACTCATAATAAGTACTCTATCAATATCATTTAAATATGCATCAAAGTATGATATATCTTCATTCGGATTTATTACTATACCTGGAGATATATTCATTAGTTTTAATTGATTAATTAATATATGACTATTTTTTTCAGTCATTGGATGAAAAAATAAGTTTTCTACATTATCATATTTCTTAAATACTTTAATAAATTTACTAGGATTCTCCATCATTAAATGTACATCCAAAGGTTTTTTTGCAAGGTTTAAAACCTTTTTTATTTTGCCTTTTTTTATATTATTTAATTCTACATATTTTCCATCCATAAGATCCATATGAATGTAATCTGCTGTTGTATCATTTATTCTATTAATTGTTTCTTTAAGTTTATGTTTACTACTTAAATAACTTACCGCGATTTTCATATGCCTCCTTATACATTCTTAGATAATTATCATATCTACTTTTTCTTATACTTTTTCCTACCTCTTTTTTTACATTACAATTTTCTTTATCATGATTACAATCTTTATACTCACATACAATATTATTAAATTCAACAAAATAATCTTTTAACACATCATGTTTAATATGAGTTAAATCAATGGCAGAAAACCCTGGAGTATCCGCTATATAAAAATTAGCAATTTTATATAGTTGTGTATGTCTAGTAGTATGCACTCCTCTACCAAGCGCATCAGATATTTGTTTTGTTTCTAAATTTAAATTTTTATCTAGTTTATTAAGTAAAGTAGATTTACCTGCACCCGTTTGTCCCACTAAGAAACCTATTTTATTTTTAAGTACTATTTTAAACGTAAATAGATTTCTATTTGTAAGAATTTTATATCCTATTTTTTTATAATATCTCATTATATCTTTAACTTCTTTTAAATCTTCTTTATTAGCTAAATCGAATTTTGTAAAACATAAAATTGGTTTTATTTTTCTTGATTCAAAATTAGTTATTAGTTTATCTAATAAACTTAATGATAAATCAGGTTTTTTTATAGATGTAACTATAAGAGCAAATTCAGCATTTGCAACAGGTGGCCTTTCAGAATAATTTACCCTTGGATAAATATTAGTAATTACATTTCCTTCAGTTTCTATATCTACATGGTCTCCTACTACAGGAATCATTTTTTGAAAGCGAAAAATACCTCGAGGATTACAATCGTAATCCCCATCCGAGGTATTCACTGTATATAAGTTACTAATATTTTTTGTTATTACACCTTTTTTTAACAAAGCGGTTTTCCGTCCTCTCCAACTCCACAATCCGGTTCATCATCCGGATCTACTGGTAATGTACTAGTTCCAACAACATCAATTGTAAGAGAGCTTCCTTCATATATAGGATCTCCTACATTTCTATTTTGATCTATAACAGCACCTTCTTGATATAAATCACTTGTTACATAATTAACTTTTAAATTCAATCCCCATTCTAGAGCAAAATCTCTTACATCCTGCTCTGTATATTCTTCTGCTAAAAAGTCAGGATAAACTTCTAATCTAGGTAAATATAGTATAACAGTTGAGTTTGGAGATAGTTCTTCTCCTTCTTTAACTGATTGATCTATTACAACATCAGGTTCATAAGTTATACCTGTACTAAGATCTACATCTTGATAATTAATAATTACATTAAATTTTAAGTTCTTTAAAAGAGCTTCTGCAGCAGCTACATCCATTCCTATATAATCTTGCATTATTAAATCTGTATTCCCAAGTGACATATATAAAGTGACTGATGAATCTATTTTACGTTCACTTCCTGCAAATGGAGCTGTTTTAACTGCTACACCATCTTCGTGATCTTTTGATTGTTGATATATTATATTTTTATCAACTACAAATCCGGCATCTTGCAATAACTCAATAGCTTCTTTTTCTGTTAATCCTGCAACATCTGGTATTACTACAATATCAGAAGATGCTATTTTAGGAATTAATACTACTAAAGTTGTAATGATTACTACTAAACCAGTAAATATACCTGCCATTATTAGTAAAGTTTTATTATTGCCTTTTAAATCTTTTTCAGTAATTTTCTTTGCTATAACTTCTTCATCTTCTTTCTTCTTATTTTTTTCTTCTATTTTCTTTTCTTCTTTTTCTTGATTAACTATTTTCATAACCTTAGTTTCATCATAATCAGTTTCAGGATATTTCAATACTATTTTTGCTTCTTTTTTTCTGGATTCATCTAAGCACGTTTTTAAATCTTCGTGCATTTCCCTTGCATCACTATATCTATTTTTAGGATTCTTAGCTGTTGCTCTTATTATTATATTAGCTATACTTTGAGGTATATTAGGCACTTGAGCATTTATCTCAGGCATGCTTTCTTTAAGATGTTTAAGAGCTATTTCCACAGCATTTTCACCTGTATACGGTAATTTACCTGCTAGTAATTCATATAATACTATACCAATTGAATAAATATCACTTTGTAGTGTACTTGTTTTACCCATTGCCTGTTCAGGCGGTAAATAATGTACACTGCCCATTACTGAATTAGTTTGCGTTAACTGAGTTCCATTCATAGCAATCGCTATTCCAAAATCAGTTATTTTTACTAATCCATTTTCTAATATTAATATATTTTGTGGTTTAATATCTCTATGTATTAAATATGAATCATGAGCTATTGATAATCCATGAGTAATTTGAAGTCCAATATCTACCACTTCAGGAATAGTAAGTTTACCTCTTTTTTTAAGTAAGTTTTTCAAATGCTTACCTTCAATATATTCCATTACTATGTAATATTCTCCAGAGTCTTCCCCTACATCATATATTTCAACTATATTAGGATTAGATAAACTAGAAGCCGCAAGTGCTTCTCTTTGAAATCTTCTAACAAATTTTTCATCAGTCGCTAAATCTCCTCTTAATACTTTAACAGCTACTTCTCTGTCTAATATAGTATCATGAGCAAGAAAAACATTCGACATACCGCCTTCACCAATGTTTTTTATTATTTGATATCTATCACTAATCTTTTGTCCCTTCATTATCACTTTTAATCACCACTTTCAATTAGAAGTAGCGCTATAGAAACATTATCTGTTCCTCCTCTAGCATTACACTTTCTAATTAACTTACTTACTTTTTCTTCAATATTAAGTTCACTATCATTAAGCACTTTTTCTATATGTTGATCTGCTAGCATATTAGTCAATCCGTCACTACATAAAAGTATACCTTCACAATTTTGCTCTACATCAAAGATATCAATTTCAACACTTTTTGTAACACCTAAAGCTTTCATTAAAACATTTTTTTTAGGATGATTCTTGGCATCTTCTTCTGTAAGATTACCAGCTTCTATTAATAGTTCTACTAAAGTATGATCTTTGGTTACCTTATGTATTTTCTCATTTTTATATACATAACCGGACGAATCTCCAATATTACCAATAATCATATATTCTTTAGTATATATAGCTACAACTAACGTTGTACCCATCCCTGTTGAATTATCATGGCTTCCAGCATATTCTAAAATATCTTTATTTATAATATTAACATTATCCTTAAGCCAGTTTACTGCATCTATCTTACTTCCAATAGAAGGACATTCTAAAAATCTTTTTCCTAAATGGGTTAAAGCCATTGCTGAAGCTACTTCGCCTTTCCTGTGACCTCCCATTCCATCAGATACTACTAAAAGATATTCACTATTTTGGTTTTTCAAAATAGTAACACTATCTTCATTATGAGTTCTTACTTTTCCTGGATCCGTCAAATAAAATGTTTTCATTTATTCACCTCATTACTTCTTAGCTGTCCACATGCTGCTGATATTTTATCTCCAAATTTTTTTCTAATAGTTACATCTATTCCATTAACTTTTAATATATTACAAAAATTTCTTACTTTGTCTTCAGAACTAGCACTAAACTCTCCACTAGTTTCATTATATGGAATCAAATTAACATATACATTTATTCCTCTTAACAAATTAGCTAACTTCATTGCATCTTTTTCACTATCATTTATATTATTAAGCATAACATATTCAATTGTTATGCGTCTACTAGTTTTCTCTAAATATATCTTCATTGATTTAATTAGTTCACTAATATTATAAACTTTATTAATAGGCATTATTTCATCTCTTGTTTTATCAAATGCACTATGTAACGATATTGCTAAATTAACTTGTAATGGAAATTCAGCAAATTCTAATATCTTTGGAACAAGACCACAAGTTGAAACGGTCATGTGTCTTGCACCAATTTCTAAACCTTTAGGTTCATTACATATCGTTAAAAATTTGATTATATTCTCATAATTATCAAATGGCTCACCAATACCCATAATTACTATACTATTTATTTTTTTTCTTATATGTTTTTCAATTAATAATACTTGCTGAATCATTTCATAAGTCTCTAAGTTTCTAACTTTCTTAAGTTTGCCACTTTCACAGAACTTACAACCCATATTACATCCTACTTGACTTGAAATACATATTGATAAACCATAACGATGTTTCATCAATACAGCTTCTATAAATTCACTATCATGAAGCTTAAATAAAAACTTGGCTACTTCTTCATCTTCTTCAATTTTTTGAATTGTAATAAAATCTGTCTTAAAATCTGTTTTTAATTTATCTCTTAATTCAGTTTTAACATTTAAAAAATCATCAATATTGTATACTCGATGTCTATATAACCATTCAATAATTTGAGTTGCTTTAAACTTTTTCTCACCTATAGATTCAAAATAGTTTTCTAACTCTTTTTTTGTCAAATCAAAAATATTTCTCATATATATCATTATACCACGAATTCTAATCAATTTTAATATTTGCTTACAGAAAAATGTAAAGCAAAACAAAAAATCTCCTAAGAGATTTTAAAGTTTTGATAATCTATCTTTTATTAAGCTAGAAACTAGCGACATATCAGCATTTTCAATACTTTCAGATGCCATTTTCATGCACTGTCCCATATCTTTCATACCAGTCGGATTAATTTCTCCAAATATTTCATCAAGTTTAGCATTAATTTGTTCTTCTGTAAGTTCTTCAGGTAAATAAACATTCAATAATTCTATTTCCTTCTTAAGATTATTACATTCTTCTGTTTTATTATACTTTTCAAATTCACTTAAAGAATCTTTTCTAACTTTAACTTGTTTTTTAATTACAGCTAAAGATTCTTCTAAAGTTAATTCACTTTTTTTATTTATAGTTTCATTTTGTAAAGCACTTTTCAACATTCTAAGAACTGATAATTTAAACTTGTCGCCACTTTTCATAGCTATTTTGATTTCTTCACCAATATTATTTAACATGTTTATCATTCCTTACCCACGTGATTTTTTACGTGAATTTTTAATGCCTTCTTTTTTTTCGTTTCTTCTTTTTACCCCAGGTTTTTCATAGTGTTTTCTTTTTTTTAGTTCTGAAAGGACGCCGCTTTTAGCAACACCAGCTTTAAATTTTTTTAAAGCTCCTTCAACGTTTCCGTCTTTAACTACTACTTTTGTCATTTTCGCCCTCCCTTCGTTTTCGTAATATATTATATCACTTATAAAAAAAACATACAATAGAAAATACCGAATTTTTCGGTATTTTTTTATTAACAGTAGTTTTTTGTTTTAGCCCTTCTGATTGCAGAACCTATTTCTTGGCCTATTTCGAATATAGATCCAAAGAATTTAGCTAAACCATCAAACAAAGATGCACTTAAGGATAATCCCCCATAAACACTGCTAAGTTCCTCGTTATTTAACTTCATTAATCATTACAACTGGACGGATTTGTAAAGCCACTAAAGATTCCACTTATAGCAATGATACCACTGATAATTGCAAACCCCCATGCAAGAGCACTTCCACCATTAATATTGTTTAATTCATTTGTTGTTAGTTTATTCACGTCTCTCCTTTCTAAAATATTTTGTTTACTATTTTATTTATTATTCTTTCCTCATTATAATAAAACTTTAAATCTATAATTTCATTTTCTTTTATATCATAATCAATCTTTATAATTATTTCTTGATAAATATTATTATTTATATCTACTTCTAAACTGCCATAACTTATTATTTCATATGTATACTTTTCTTTATTATTATCAATTAACAAATAATTACTATTTTTAACTGTATCAGAGTTCTCTTTCAATATTTTTATTGCTATGTAATTATTCGAATTAATTGCTACTACATTTAAAGTATCATAACATTTAATAAATATAGTTATTAGTATAAAAGTAATTATTAATAAACCTATCATGATTTCTATAAAATATTTTTTATATTTTATATTTAATAGATCTTGATAGTTATAATCATACATACACTATTTCCTTAAACTGTTTACTTAAATCTTTGTGACTGATATATATAATTGTTTTATCAAAAAAATATTTTTTTAAATTTTTTATAATATTTAGTTCAGTTTCTAAATCAACTTCACTTAACGCTTCATCTATAATTAATACTTTAAAGTTATTCATACAAGCTCTTGCAAGTACTATTCTTTGTTTTTCACCTCCAGAAAAGTTATTAGTATCCATTTCTAAAAATGAATCATATCTAAGTAGTTTGTTTTTTAGAATTTCATCTATATTACATAATTTACATATTTTATCAAATTCAGTTAAATCATAATCTGTAAAAAACTCTATATTATTTCTTAAAGTATCTGTATATAAATGTTCTCTTTGAGATACATACATAATATTTTTTCTAATTGTTTTTAAAGTTAAATCTTTAATATTTATACCTCCTATTATAATTTCTCCTTGATAATTATCTTCGTGCTTTAAAAGTAATTTACAAAGAGAACTTTTACCTGATCCACTTTTTCCACTTAGAAATATATGTTTACCTTCTTTTATGTTTATACTATAATTTTCTAGTATATTACTAAAATCATTATAACCAAACATTATATTTTTAATATCTATATCCCAATTATTTAATAACTGCTCATTAAGTTCGTTTTCTCCTTCTATATTCATGAACTCATTTAATTTAAAAATAGATGCTTTAACTCCATTATACTTAGGAATATTATCTATTAAATTTTTAATAGGCTCAAAAAATATATTAGTAAGCAAGTTAAATGTAATAAGATCTTCAATAGTAATATGATTATTATATATTTGATAAAATCCTACTGTATTTATTAAGTAAAACCCCACTTCATTAGTAAAGTATTTAATGTTATTTTGCAAATTATTTATTTTTCCAATGCTGAAACTGTTATGTATATATTTTACTGCTGAGTATTCAATTTGCTTTAATATCACATTTACTTTATCTAAATTTTTAATATTATTTAACATGGTTACACTTTCTATAACTTTTGTATTAAGCGTTGCATGATATTCTTTATTTAGTAAAATACTTTTATATATTATTTTACTAAATATTAATCCTACAATTAAATAAATTATCAATATTAATAAAAGAATAATAAAAAGATTAATATTAATTATAAATAATATAGGAATTGCTGTAAGCATCAAAATAAAATCTAAAGACATAGAAATAATTATATCTATAAATAGTGTTTTTATATGGCCTATTTCACTAAATCTTGTAATGATTTCACCTACAGATTTTGATGCTATCACTTTTGAAGGAAGCCTTAATATGTGATTTATAAATTCACTGAATAATTTGGTATCTAAATTTTTATTTAAATACGTTTCATACATTGTTCTTGTGAATTTTAATAAACACTTTAATAAAGTAATTATTAAAAAGAATAGACAAATAAATTTTATGTAATTTAAATCTTTATTCATATTTTGACTAATAATTTTAAAATAAAAACTTGAACTAATTACTAATATAGTATAAAAAATACTACATACTATTAAGCTAATAAATAGTTTCTTTTCATATTTTATTAAATTTAATAGCAAAGTAAATATTTTATTATCTGATTTTAGTATAACAATTTTATTTCTAGGATAAAAATGAAGTACTGTACCTGTCCATTCTTTAATAAAAGTTTCTTTACTTAATATTTTTTTACCACATGCTGGATCCATAACTATTACATTATTATTTTTATATTCGTATAATACTATAAAGTGATTTAACCCATTTACTATTACATGACATATTACTGGTAAATTAATATTTTTATTAAAGAAATTATCTTTATCATATTTGTAACCACTTGCATCAAAACCATAATTATTACCGGCTTTAATTAGATTATATGCAGTAGTTCCCTTATAATCAGTTTTTGCATCTATTTTTATTTTTTCTAAAGGTACATAACCATTATAATATTTGATGATAGATAATAATGATGCTGGTCCACAATCTTTTTGACTAGCTTGCTTAACAACTTCAATCTTTTTTTTCATTACTTCTCCCTTCAACACTTATATACCCAATAAACTATTTATTTCCTTTTTTTGAATATATTTTTTTTATAAACATAATATTTAATGTAATCTGGAGGAATAAATATGATTAATAAACAAAATTTGTGGTTTGTAACTCTTTTTTCATTAATTTTAGTACTAGGAATTTATTATGTAACTCTTGGTGATGAAAACTTGATAGTTGATAACATAGTAGATAATTCCAGTCCTGTTATTAGCGTTGAAGATAGTGATGTACTTTTAGCTTTAAAAGTAGCAGAAGATGAAGCAGTAATGGAAAAAATAGCATCTTATGAAGCTATTTTATTAGATAATACTGCTAGCCTAGAAGAAAAGAATGATGCTTATGATAATTTGCAAGAAATAAACACGATGAAAACTAAAGCCGAAGATATTGAAAAAATACTTAAAGAAACTTATGAACTTGAATCCTTTGTAAAAATACTTAGCGATCAAATAAATGTTACTATTGCTGGAGATAAACATGATTCTACTTTAGCTAATAATATTATTAGAACAATACAAAATATGTATGATAAACAAATGTATATAACAGTTAAGTTTCAAGGATAAAACCCCGCACGATACCACTTTCTTTACATAAAATACTATGGGAAAGAAAGTGAGGATTATGAAAAAAAGCATATTAACCATTAGGGAAAAGGAAATATTTGATTTACTAGTTCTTAATCACTCAACTAAAGATATAGCAGATAAATTAATGATAAGTGAAAAAACTGTACGAAATCATATATCTAATACAATGCAAAAGTTAGAGGTTAAAGGAAGAGCTGGAGCTATCGTTGAACTTTTAAAATTAGGCGAAATAAATTTATAAGCACTTATGTGCTTTTTTTTATAATTTAGTTATAACTTGAAAATATATTAATATATTTTATTAAGGTGAAAAAATGCTAAAAAAAAATGCTATTAAAAGAATATTAATATCGACACTTGCCCTACTTATATTATTATGTGTTTACATGTTTCCAGAAAAAAATAACGATATTAGTAGTGATATAAACTATATAAATGCCGTGAAAATGCCAATTTATTTAATTGATAAGAATGGTTTTGTTTCTAGAATTAATATTCTAAAAAATACTGAAGAAATAAATAACAGCATTAAAGAAGTTATTAATTATTTAACCATAGGGTCAATCAAATCTGACTATATTCCATCTGATTTTAAAGCTATAATTCCAGAAAACACTAAATTATTAGATATGAGTTTAGAAAATAAATTACTTAAATTAAATTTTAGCAAAGAGTTTTTTAATGTTCCTTTAGAAGATGAAGTTAAACTAATAGAAAGTATTATTTTTTCATTATGTGAATTTAGTCAAGTAGATAAAATCATGATATTCGTTGAAGAAAATCATTTAAATGTTTTGCCTCATAGTAAAAAAGCTTTACCTCAAGTATTGGATAAGACATTTGGAATAAATAAAGTTTATGATTTAACTAGTTTAAAAAATGTAGAACATACTACTAATTATTATTTAGGAAAAAGTGAAGATTTTACATACTATATTCCTATTTCAAAATATGAAAATTCTAATTTAGAAAAAGTAGAAATAATTATTAACAATTTAAAAACCACTCCTGTTAATCAAACTAATTTAATTAGTTATTTAAAAGCCACTGCCACTTTAGAATCATACGAAGTCTTAGAGCAAACAATAAGCCTAAGTTTTAATAATAAACTAATTGCAGATTTATCTGATAATCAAATATTAGAGGAAGTTAAGTACTCTATTTATTTATCAATTAGAGATACATACAACGTAAAAGCAGTGCTTTTTGAATTTGAAAATGAAAAAAATTTATCAGTTTTACTTGATTAATTCGACCTTTGGGTGTATAATTATATCTAGTCAGTTGTTCCCGTAGCTCAGCTGGATAGAGCATACGCCTTCTAAGCGTACGGTCAAAGGTTCGAATCCTTTCGGGAACGCCATTAGTAATTAAAAGCTTAAGAGTGATCTTAAGTTTTTTTATTTTATACAAAGAAAAAAGAGCTTACGCTCTTCCTGAATAACTACCATCTTTTGTAGATATAATAATTTTTTCACCTTGCTCAATAAAAAGAGGTACTTTAACAGTATATCCTGTTTCTATTTTAGCATCTTTAGTAACATTACCTGAAGCAGTATTACCTTTAACTGCAGGTTCAGCTTCAATTATTTCAAATTCAATTTTCTCAGGTAAATTAATACCAATAATTTCATTTTCAAAATATTCAATACCTATAGATAAGCCTTCTTTTATATATGGAAGTTTATCTTTTAAAACATCTTTCGATATTTCTGTTTGTTCATAAGTTTCATTATTCATAAATACTAGATTATCTCCTGATGCATATAAATACTGAGCATCTACTTTATCAATATGAGCTTTTTGAACTTTAATATTAGTATTAAATGTTTCTTCAATTGTTGAATTAGTTCTTAAATTTCTAAGTTTAATTCTAACAAATGCTGGACCTTTACCAGGTTTAACATGTTGAAATTCTTGAATTAAATAAAGATTATTATCAATAATAACAGTCATTCCATTTTTTATATCATTAATATGTATATTCATTTCTTAACTCCTATTATTTTTTTTCTTTAGCTACAACACTTTTACGACATTTAGGACAATATTTTTTTAGTTCTAAACGTTCAGTTGTATTTTTTTTGTTTTTACTTGTAGGTCTAAATTCAAAATTACAAGTTGTGCATTTAATAGTAACTGGATTACGATTTTCATTTTTAGCCATAATACTTGCCTCCTTTAATAAATCTATACCATTATATCAAATTATTTGTAATTTTCAAAGAGAAAATCAGTAATATGTGTAGAAATATACCTTGGAGCTCTATAAATATAGTCATCATCCTCTTCTTTATAGGCTATGTGAGGTGAAATGATGGCTATACTATACTTTGGCTGGTCTACTGGAAAGTAGCCTACAAAGGTTAAAGAAGTGGTTTTAACGTCTATAGTCATATCATTATCTATATCTAAAAAAGATTCACTAGTCCCTGTCTTTCCTGCTGGATTATAATTTTTATTAATGTATGCATAACCTGTACCACTTGTTATTACTTCAGATAAACCTATTTTAATTCTTTCATAAGATGTATTATCTAAGGATAATGTATTTAATATATCATTACTATGTATATAAATAATTTCTTTATCGTTAACTACTTTATCTAGTAATGATAATTCTAATCTATTTTTATTATTAGCTATAGTATTGATATATTGAAGTAATTGCAAGGTAGTATAAGTATCATACTGACCTATTGCTAAGTTAAGTAGTAAATCACCTGCTACTACGCTACCTTTATTGCCTATAGTTTCTCCTGGTAAATCTATATTAGTATAGGTTCCTAAACCAAACTCTTTAAATGTATTTCTATATATATCAAATACCTCTTCACTTGGATCGAACTGCATATTTCTTATATATGACTCTCCTGCTAAGTTTATAGCTAGTAAGTATTGATAATAGTTAGAAGACATCTTAAGAGCTGTTATATCATTTAATTTTCCTAATGGTTCCCAGGAACATTTTTCTGGAATAAACTCTAACTTAACACAAGAATCATAAATATATTCATTTGTATCTATTAAATTATTATTATAACCTACAGCCATGCTTGCTGCTTTAATTACAGATCCAGTTGTGTATGAAGACGATAAAATTTCATTAGTAATTTCCTCATAACTATAACTTTTATTATTACTTATTATTCTTTGTCCAGTAATGGCAATTATTTTACCTGTTAAAGGATCTGATATAGCAGCAAATGTATCAGTGAAATAATCTGTATTCCTTTTACTTTGGGCATTTAATAATTCTTCTTTTACAATTTCATCTAATTCTAACTGAATATTTATATCTATTGATAAATATATATCACTACCAGGACTTTCTTCTTTTACAAGTTTTAAGCTACCATTTTCATTAACTTTATATACTGCTTTTTCGCCTTTTAAATAGTGTTCATATTCCTCTTCTAAATAACTTATTCCTACTATATCATTTAAACTATAATTATTTTCTAAGTATTTATCTACATCTTCTACATGAATACTTCCTATAGATCCAAAGATACTTTTAAGAGTATCTCCGTAATTATATACTCTTTCATAAGTTATTTCTGCTAATACTCCTTTAATATTAGATTCAGCTATTTGAGCAAACTCGATATCACTTACATTTGATATAATTTCTTTTTTATCAAATTTATAATTCTCATTCATTAAATTATATATTTTAGAACATTCTTTTTCTAAATCGGTAAAAGCATCTAAATTTATTCTTTCATATTTTAACTTAAGTAAATCTTCACTAGTCAATTTTCTTTTCTCATAAAGTTCATATTCTTCTTCAGTAATTAAACCTTCTCCATTATTATTTAATTTTAAATAATAATCTTTTTGTTCTATAATACTACCATGCTCTATAGTTAAAATATTTGCAAGCATATTAGCTATTTCTATTTCTTCTTCTAAAGTTACTCCATCTAATTTATTATAAAATACTGTATTAATAGTTTTATTATCTACTAAAATGTTTCCATTTACATCAAGTATTCTTCCTCTTCTAGCACTACTACCATAAACATAATAGTTTGTTTTAGATAGTAAGTTATCTAAATAATAATCATGCATATAAATATTTAGGTATATAAGCCTACCTATTATAATTAAAAATATAAAAGTGATTATTATTACTATTTTTTTATACATATTAATCATTATTAGTATTGTTTTATTTTATTTATTCATACAATATAATAGGTGATAAAATGTATAATATGATAGAAAAATATATGAATAACTTAACTAAAGAAAATTTTAATTTATTAGCAAATAAAAAAAACATCTTTTTTAGTAATGAAGAATTAGAATTTAGTTTTAATTTCATCAAAAAAAACTGGAATCAAATATTTAGTAATCCAGCCTCTTTTGATATAACAAAATATAAAAATAATTTTACTAATGATAATTTTATTAAAATCAAAAATTTATATATAGAATCTTTAAATAAATATGGACATTATTTTAAATAATGTTTTTTTATATCTTCTATTAAATTTGTATTTAATTTTTTATTTTTAATCATTTCAATTTCAAACTTATATGGTGGAAAACTTTTCTTTCCTTCGTCCACATATGGTGTTTCTAAAATTTTAGGAACATCTTTTAGTTTTTCGTGGTAACAAATATGAAGTAAATTATCGAATCCTATAGTACCAAAACCAAAATTTTCATGTCTGTCTTTCTTAGCTCCAACATCATTTTTTGAATCATTAACATGTATAAATCCTATTTTATTTATACCTATTTGTTTATCAAATTCATTTAAGTAATCATCAAATTTAGATAAATCTACTCCACTATCACTTAAATGACATGTATCTAAACATACTTTTAAATACGGGTCATTAATGGTATTAATTACATAACTTAATTCTTCTAAGTTAGTACATAACTCATTACCTTTACCTGCCATTGTTTCTACATATATATACATTTTTTCTTTAAGTAATTCTTTTAATATATTAATTAAATTATCTAAACCTTCTTTTTTAGTAATTCCTACTGCACTACCAGGATGTACAACTAAATTATTTATTCCTAATAACTTTATTCTAGCTATTTCTTGTTTCATAAACTGTAAAGCAAAATCAGCTTTAATAGGTTCTGCAGACGCTAAATTAACTATATATGGAGCATGCACTAATACATCATTTAAATCAATATTATTTGATTTCATTAGCTCGTGAGCCTTTTTAACATCTTCCAAATTAATTTCTTTTCTTATTGTATTTTGAGGAGCCCCAGTATAAAACATAAATGCATTTGCTCCATAATTTAATATTTCTTTTGTAGCTCCTTCTAACCCGAAAGTAGAATAACTAACATGAGAACCAATCTTTAACATATTATCACCTACATATAGTATACAATAAAAAAAAGGATTTTAAAATCCTTAAGGCATTACTTTTTCTATATATGATGCACCGGCATCTGCACAAGTAGCAAATACTGTTGCAGTATTATCGCTAGCAAATATATCTTCTGAAGTTGCTGTAGAATCAGATATATTGTGAATAGTTTTAAATCCATTTATATTATCTATTAAATGTACAACATATTTTCCATCTGGATTAATTAATACTACACCGTCAAAGTTTTCTTTTATATTATCTTTTAAATATTCAGAATCAACCAAATAATCTATTGAATAACAGCTATATGTATTTGGCCCTTCTAAATTATCTATACTCTTTGCATATCTTCCAGATTCACCAATGTTATTTACATTAAGTGCAAACGCTGCCTCTTTTGAAGAAGACAGAAGTGGTAAAACTTGAGTTACTGCTATAAGTGAAATAACTGACATTACTACTATTACTGCTAATAATTCAATTAATGTATATCCCTTATTATTCATATATGACACCATCCTATATCATATATATCATATAATAAATATCATTAGTAGTCAATAACTTGTTATAAATTGTTTAATATTTACATATATTTTATTGGTGATAATATGAAGCTACTTATTGGAAATAAAAAGTATGATGTAACAGTAATTAATAATCCTATAAAAAGATTTATAAATTTATTTAATAAAAAGAATTTTAACAATACATATTTATACAAAAAAAGTAATATAATACATACTTTTTTATGTAAAACTAATTTAGATGTTTTAGGACTTAATAATAAAGATACTGTTATATATAAATATCAAAATGCTCCTATTAATAAAGTAATTGAAATAAAAAATGAACAAAAAAATACTAATATTTTAGTATTACCTAAAAATATTAGTAAAAATATTAAAATTAATGATGTACTAACTTTTATAAACGAATACGAAATCTAATATTTTAACTTCATCTCCTGGCTTAGCACCCATTTTTTCTAATTTATCTTCAACACCCATTTTATTTAGTTTTCTAGCAAATCTTCTTACACCTTCAGATTCATTTAGTTTAGTCATTTTCAATAATTTTTCTATCTTCTCTCCTGAAACTACCCAAGTTTCATTTTCTTTTGTAATAGTAAAATCATCTGCTCCTTTATATTCATAAACTATATATTCCTCAAACTCTTCTACACTAAACATGCTCTTTTTAGGAATAGTATCTAATATATCTGCTAATTTAGTTAAAAGAGCATCTATATTTTCATTATTAATTGCACTAATTTGAAATACTTCTTTGTCTGGATAATTTTCTTTAAATCTTTTTAAATTATTTTCAGCATCTGGTAAATCCATTTTATTGGCTATAACGATTTCTATTTTATTTACTAATTTATCATCATAACTATTAATTTCATTTCTTATTATTTCATAATCTTCTAAAGGATCTCTACCTTCCATAGCTCCCATATCTATAACATGTGCTAGGATTCTTGTTCTAGCAGCATGTTTTAAAAATTTATCCCCTAGACCTGCCCCTTTTGAAGCTCCTTCTATCAAACCTGGTAAATCAGCCATTACAAAAGTTCTATGATCTTTTAATTTAACAACTCCTAAATTAGGAGATAGTGTTGTAAAATGATATGCTGCTATTTTAGGTTTTGATGCAGATACTACAGATAATAACGTACTTTTACCTACACTCGGAAGGCCAATAAGACCAACATCTGCAAGAACCTTTAATTCAATTTTAAGAAGTCTTTCTTCTCCTGGTTCACCTTTTTCACTAAAATGTGGAGCAGGATTTTCTTGAGTAGCAAAAGATTTATTACCTTTTCCACCTCTACCACCTTTACATACTATATATTCATCATTATCATTAATTAAATCGCATAATACTAAATTAGTATCAGCATCATAAACTACTGTTCCCTCTGGTACAGGAATATATACAGGATCTTTACCTTTTCCATACATATTAGAACCTTTTCCGTGTTCACCACGTTCTCCTCTAATTATTTTTTGATATCTTAAATCTATTAAGGTAGTTATATTTTTATCCACTTTAAAAATGATGTCAGCACCTTTACCGCCATTACCACCATCTGGTCCACCCATTGGTATGTATTTTTCACGACGAAATGATGTACAGCCATCTCCACCGCTTCCAGCTCTAACTTCAAGCGTTAATTCATCTACAAACATAATAACCTCTTTTCTTGTTTATTATAACATAAAAAACAATCTAATTGATTGTTTTTATTACATTTACATTACCACTTAGATAAGTAATTGTTATTTTATCACCTTTTTGGACAAAAGGCAAAAAGCTTTCATTTATTTTAATATTAGCTTCATATTTATTGTTATCATTATCTATTATAAAATAATGCGTATTGCCATCTATTATAGCTTCGGTTATTTCTTTTACAGTAATTGTTTTTTCTAATCTTTCTGTGCCTAAATTAGTATCATTACCTATTAAATTTAAATATTCTGAAGCAGCATTTTCTATTCCTAGCGATGAATCAGAAACTGATACAATTTGATAATCTACAACATCTACGAATGCATACATTTTAACTAATCCTGCGGCATCTTTTAAACTCATTAAATATGTGGGTTTATTATTTAAATTTATTAATAAAGGAAATGTCGATATATACCCTTTTTCTTGAACTAAACCTTCAGCAGAACTCATAGCACTAAATTCTTCAGCCCCAGCTGCCGGATAATATATCGATTCTTTAGTTCTTAAATTAACAAGTACAAAACCTAAATTTGATTCATCTGCTGCTACTGAAGTTATACCTGTATAAAGATATATATCATCCTCGATTGATAAATATGTATATCCTTCAGTTGCATTAACTACATCTTTTTGACCAAAAATAGAATTTATAAATCCATTCACATAAGTTCCCCAGTTATTAACTTGTTCTATAATTAAATCAGAAGGATATACATGATCAATCCATGAAGGGACTTCATCAAGGTTATATTTAACACTTTCTCCTGTAACGGCATCTAGTACTATAACTCCATCTATTTCTTTTCTTAATCCTATAGCTGTATATTTTACTGTAGGTACTATCCAATAAGGGTTACCTTCTTCATCTATTTCAAATGTTTTTTCAGCAAATATTTCTGTTGGATATGAGAACCTTAATTTTCTATCTAAATCTTCTCCAAAAAATGCACTAGGCATATAATGCATACCTTCATCTAATTCTACTAGTGTTGATTCTCCATTAACCGAATTTACAGTAATATATCCTTTAACGCCTGAATCTTTGTTACTAAAATATTTTATTATATCAGCATATTCTAATGGAGTTACTCTCGCTATTTCACCATTATAATTTACTTGAGTATAAAGTGTACTTACAGAAAATTGACTCACCCATTCAGATATTTCACCCATTTTTCTGTCTCCTAGTTTTTGTGATGAATCTTTATCTAATAATGGTATTTTATTAAAATCAACTGGTGCAATTTCACTAGCAAAATTTTCAGATTCAACTATATTTATCCTAGTAGCGTAACTGTTAGCATTAAACATAGGTGAAAATATAAAGTTAACAATTATTATTAGTAAAATTAAACCTACTGTTGATATCCCAATAATTTTTGATGATTTTTTATATTGAACTTCCTCTTTTATTACTTCTATATCTTTATATGGTTTACCTGTTTTAATAAAATGATCATATTTCTTTATAGAGGAAACTATTAAACTTGTTGATGATATTGTGAAATAAAATAATAGCAGAAATATAATAAATGACCAAAACTGTATTGATTGTATATTTATAGGTGGTAAAAACAAATAATAATATAATCCTGTAAATAGTAACATACTAATGATTTTTAAAATAATTTTTTTCATAATAACTCCTCCATAAATTTGATATTAAATCTATATTTAGTATAACAAATTTATTTCAAAGTATCAATGATTGTACTTACTAAATCAATGTTATCAATAAAGTTACTTATTTTATCACTAGTTCTTTCTTTATACTTAACTTTCATATCACTAACAAATTTTTCATATGTTAAGCTACCTCTATTTAAATATTTAATATAATAACTATTTTCTTTTAAATATGTATAATATTTTATATCATTTCTAAATTTCATTTGTAAATCTAAATTCATATTAATCTCCAAAGAATTTATTTATTGGTCTAGGAGATTTGGTACTAACATCTTTTACTACATTTGATACATTTTTACTAGTTAACTCTTGAACAAAACTAAGAGCTTTTTGTGCTGTTCCAATATGCTCTTGAATTGAATCCATATTAACACCTTTCATAATGTCATTTAACTTATTCATATTGCTTGTTTTTCCGGTGTTTATACTATTACCAACATTATTGTATTTATTCCATACTGATCTATCATCACCGTATAAATCATACATTTCATAAAATTTTTGCCAAGACATTTCTCCTTTATTAACGTATTCAGCTAACTCCGGTTTACTTTTTACAAATTTTTTAAATTCTTCTTTTTTTTCCAAAATAAATCACCCATTTAATTATATGAATTAAATGAGTGATATTTTCTATATTTTAAAATTTTCTGTAAATTCTGCAAATGTCATTTGCTTTTCTTCTACTTCTTTAACTTCTTTATCTTTTGGCTCTTTAACAATTAGATTTACTAAATTTTTCTCAAGAGTAATTATATTAAAATTCTCCTTTGTAAAATTACCTCCAATAGCATTGGTATCCATTATAGATATTTCACTATTTTTAAGTTTTTTTTCTTCTGAATCATTTATTATTAAATTTATATCTTTAGAATCAGTTAAATAAGCATACTTAATTTTATAATCCTTACTTTTAACTTTTTTAAATAACATAGAACCTTTTTTAGCTCTAGATAAATTATCTAAATCCGTTAATTTTATACGCTTGCCAGTATTGTAATTTGTAAATATATTTATATATTCTTTTTCTTCATCAATTGTACTAGCGTATACAACAAAATCATCTTTTAAATTTATTGCTTTTACACCTGATGCTTTAACCCCTACAACTGGAATTTCTTCTGTTAAATATTTTAAATAATACCCATTAGCAGTAATTAATATGTTTTCTGTTTTTTCTATTTCTACATTTACAAGTTCATCAGTTTCTTTTAATTTAAAACATACCATTGGTTTAGAATATCTAGTAACTTCAAAATCTTTAAGAGAAACTCTTTTTGTCATACCATTTTTTGAATATAAACATAAATTTTTATTTTTATCTTTTAAAATCATGCTTGCTACTATTTTCTCTTCTGGAGAAATCATTATAGTATTAGAAATATGTTTTCCTAATTCTTTCCATTTTACATCAGGTAATATATGAACTGGTACAAATAAATAATTTCCCAAATTAGTAAATAGTAATAATGTATCTTGCGTTGTTACTAAGAAATTATTAGTTACAAAATCTCCTGGTTTTACTAAAGTTTTTTCTTCACTTGAAGAATAACTTTTATAACTTACTCTTTTTACATAACCTTCATTTGTAACTACAACCACTACATTTTCAGTAGGTATCATATCTTTAATATCAACTTTTACTTCTTCTATTTCAGATTCAATAACTGTTTTTCTTGGTGTAGCATATTCTTTTTTTATGTTTTTAAGTTCGTGTTTCATAACTGATTTAAATTTTTCTTCATCTGATAATATTTCTTCTAACCCTTTAATAGCAATTTTAAGTTTAGCAGCTTCTTCTTCTAATACTTCAATATCAGTATTTGTAAGACGATATAATTGCAATACTAAAATTGCTTCTGCTTGCTCAGCTGTAAATTCATATTTAGATACTAAATTAGATTTAGCATCTGCTTTATTTTTAGAATTTCTAATAGTTTTTATAACCTCATCTAATATACTAACAGCTTTTATTAAACCTTCAACTATATGATATCTTTTTTTAAAAAATGCTAAATCAAATTCAGTTCTTTTTTTAACTACTTCTCTTTGATGTGCGATATATGCATCTAAAATAGGCAGTATTCCCATAGTTTGAGGAGTTCTATTTACTATAGCAACCATATTATAATTATATGATATTTGTAATTCAGTATTTTTAAGTAAATAATTAAGTATTATTTCCTTATTAGTTCCATTTTTTAAATCTATAGCAATTCTTAAACCTGTTCTATCAGATTCGTCTCTTATTTCAGCAATACCATCTATTTTTTTATCAATTCTAATACCATCTATTTTAGCAACTAATGAAGCTTTATTTACTTCATATGGTATTTCAGTAATAATAATTTGATCTTTACTTTTATCTTTTTTATATTCTGTTTTACTTCTAACAACAACTCTACCTTTACCAGTTTCAAAAGCTGATTTAATTCCATCAAGTCCATAAGCAGTACCACCAGTTGGAAAATCAGGTCCTTTAACTAGTTCTAAGATTGTTTCTAATTTACAATTAGGTGAATCTATTCTTTTAATTGTAGCATCTATTATTTCTCCTAGATTATGAGGAGGAATATTAGTAGCGTATCCTGCTGATATACCGCTTGTTCCATTTACTAGTAAGTTTGGAAACTTAGCAGGTAATACTGTAGGCTCTAAATATCTATCATCAAAGTTAGGTGCCCATGATACAGTATTTTTTTCTAAATCTTTTAATAGTTCATTACTAATTTTACTTAATCTTGCTTCAGTATAACGATATGCTGCAGCAGGATCACCATCAAGTGATCCATTATTACCATGAATATCTATTAATATATGATTTTGTTTCCACCACTGACTCATTCTAACCATTGCATCATAAACTGATGAATCCCCATGAGGGTGGAATTTACCTAACACATCTCCAACTGTAGCTGCACATTTTACATGCTGTTTTTCAAAGGTATTATTTGCTTTATACATAGCATATAATATTCTTCTTTGAACTGGTTTTAAACCATCTCTTACATCTGGTATAGCTCTATCCTGAATGATTTCTTTAGCATACTTACCAAATCTATCACCCATAATATCTTCAAGAGCGTAATCCTCTATTTTTTTTAATATATCTTGCATATTACACCTAATTTCTATAATTATCTTCCATCGTAAACACTACATTTTCATTAATCCATTCTTTACGAGGTTCAACTTTATCGCCCATTAAAACACTTACTCTTTTATCAGCAAGATTTGCATCATCTATATTTATTCTAATAAGACCTCTTGTGTCAGGATTCATAGTTGTATCCCATAATTGGTCTGCATTCATTTCTCCTAACCCTTTATATCTTTGTATAGTAGGATTACTACCATAACTTTCTTTTATTTCATCTAATTCTTCATCAGAATATAAATATTGAAACTTTTTACCACTTGAAATTTTATATAAAGGAGGTAACGCTAAATATAACTTACCTTCTTCAATAAGTGGTTTCATATATCTAAAGAAAAATGTTAATAGTAAAGTTTGAATATGAGAACCATCTACATCAGCATCTGTCATTATAATAACTTTATTATAATTTGATTCACTAGCTTCAAATGAATTCCCAATACCAGCTCCTATTGTATGAACTATAGTATTAATTTCTTCATTTTTAAGGATATCATCCATACTAGCTTTTTCAGAATTTATTACTTTACCTCTAAGTGGTAATATTGCTTGAAATTTACGATCTCTTCCACCTTTAGCTGAACCGCCTGCAGAGTCACCTTCTACTAAAAATAGTTCATTTATTTTAGGATTTTTACTTTGAGCATGAGCTAGTTTTCCTGATAGATTCTTTTCTATTTTACTTTTGTTTTTTCCATTCCTAGCATCTTCTCTTGCTTTTCTAGCGGCTTCTCTAGCAAGTTTACTTTTAAGTGCTTTATCTAAAATAGTAAGAGCTATTTCTTTATTTTCTTCTAAAAAGAATTTTAAATTTTCATAAGTTATTGATTCAGTTACACTTCTTGCTTCAGGAGTTCCTAATTTACCTTTTGTTTGACCTTCAAACTCCAATATATTTTCTGGTATTCTTAAGTTAATTACCGCACTAAGACCTTCTCTAACATCATTACCATCTAAATTAGCTTCTTTTTCTTTTATTATATTATTATTTCTTGCATAATCATTAAAAGCTTTTGTAAGACCTGTTTTAAAGCCTACTTCATGTGAACCACCGTCTACTGTTTTAACATTATTAACAAATGATAAAATACTTTCACTATATGATTCACTATATTGCATAGCTATTTCTACTTCAATATTTTGTTTAGCAGTTTTAAAATTAATTGGTTTATGAAGTACATTCTTATCTTCATTAATATATTCTACAAATGATACTAATCCCGCTTCATAATGATAAGTAGTTTCTTTATTATCTGCTTCATCTATAATTGTTGCATGTAATTCGTTTAATAAAAATGCCGATTCTTGCATTCTTTCATTTATTGTTGTATAAGAAAAATTACAATTTTTAAAAATTGAATCATCTGGCATAAAAGTAACTGTTGTACCAGTTTTTTTTGTATCACCAATAACTTTTAAATCCGAATCTAACTTCCCACCATCTTTGAATTTAATTTCAGATATTTTACCATCTCTACAAATAGTAACTATCATCCATTTAGAAAGTGCATTAACTACTGATGCACCAACACCATGAAGACCACCAGATACCTTATATCCAGATTCTTGAAATTTTCCACCAGCATGTAAAACAGTGTAGATAACTTCAGGTGTTGATTTCCCTGTTTCATGTCGACCTGTTGGAACACCACGACCATTATCTGAAACCGTTACTGAACCATCTTTATTAAGAATAACTTTAATTGTATCACCAAAACCATTGATCACTTCATCAACTGCATTATCAACAATTTCCCATACTAAATGATGCATACCTCTTTTATCTGTAGAACCGATATACATCCCAGGTCTTTTTCTAACTGCTTCTAATCCTTCTAAAACTTTAATACTTGTTTCATCATATTTGACTGCCATAATTATTTTCACCAAAATTATTATAACAAAAAAAAGCGCCTTTAGGCAACTTTATTTATTAATATTATACGTTTCTCCTTCAATTGAATCAAAACTAAATGGTTTTATTTCATCATTTTTAGGAGCATCTTCTTTTAATTTAGGTAAATCAAATGAAGTATTTTCTAGCGTTGGTTCTACTGGTTTGCTTTCAGTTAAATCAACAACAGGTTCTTCTTTTTTTTCCGGAGCATAAACTGAAGAGAAAATTTCTTTTGGTTTTACTTCATCTTCTTTTGTTTCAGATAATGTATTTGTCATTTCATCTAAATTAATTTCTGGTAATTTAATTTCTTCTAATACTGGAGCTGGTTCTTCTTTTACTTCTGGAACTACAACTGGCTCAGGCGCTGGTTCTTCTTTTACTTCTGGAACTGCAACTGGTTCAGGAGCTGGCTCTTCTTTTACTTCTGGAACTACAACTGGTTCAGGAGTTGGTTCTTCTTTTACTTCTGGAACTACAACTGG
>CAYJJQ010000002.1:40089-84596 GCA_964370545.1 uncultured Muribaculaceae bacterium
GAACTACAACTGGTTCAGGAGTTGGTTCTTCTTTTACTTCTGGAACTACAACTGGCTCAGGAGCTGGCTCTTCTTTTACTTCTGGAACCACAACTGGCTCAGGAGTTGCTTCTTCTTTTACTTCTGGAACTACAACTGGTTCAGGAGTTACTTCTTCTTTTACTTCTGGAGCTACAACTGGCTCAGACGTTACTTCTTCTTTATTTTCATTCGGATCAAAAACCTTAACATCAATATTGTCAGATGACATTATTGGTTGTTCCGCCACTTCTTTATTATCAGCTGGTTTCGAAATTAAAATATCAACATTTTCTTTTTTAATTTCTTTTGTTTCTACTTTAGTTTCTTTAGATTCATCTTTAAAACCATCAGCAGCTAATTTTTGTAATCTCTTCGTTTCTTCATTTTTTTGATCTTTTTTTCCTAAAAATAATACTAGAAAAAACAAAACAACTAATACTGCGATAGCAATTATTAGGTAAGTTGTAAAATTTTCTATATTATATAAATTATTAAAAAATTCTTGCATTTTAAATACACCTCTTTATTCTAATATATATTCAGTTTATCATGAAATAATACTCATTGCAAGAAAAAAAGTAGCTGCGCTACTTTCTTTACATTACTTAAATCTATTCATTTGACTCATAACTTGTTTAACTTGTTTTTGACTTGGTTTTCTACCCATACTAGTCATCATCGCCTCAATCATTTTTTCATTTATCGGCGGATTTTTTTCCATTGTTTTTTTAAATAAATATCTAGCACCAAAAAAACCTATTACTAAGCCTGGTACTAATCCAATTACAATATATAATATTTGTTCCCAGATTCCCATATTAATCACTCCTCTCATTAATTTTACTATACTTTTTAGAATTTAACAACTAATTATAACTTAGAATTTTATCTACCCAAAAATAATCTTTATTTTTAAAATCACATACAAATAAATTTGGATTTAAAAAGATTTTTTCAAATATAGTTTTTTTATTTATATTTGTTTTAAGCGAAATATACGCTAAATGTGTTTCTATTTTAAATCTTTCATCACGATATTTATTATACATTTTATGTGTATTAAAATTTTTAGAATAAAAATCGTTATTTTTAAAATTATCATATATAAAAGTATTAACTCTATTTTTTTCAAAAGGTATAGCTATTTGATCAAATAAATCTATTCCCAAGTTAACATCATTTTTATCTAATAAATATATATTTTCTAATATTTTATAAAGATTATATGGATTATCTTTAGTCAAAGTTTTAAATTCTTTGTTAATATAAAAAATATAGAAAGTCCTCATAATATCACCTTCTATATTTTAATACATTTATATTAAAAACTCTGTCGAATCAACAGTTGAAACCATTTTTTTTATTTTTGTTTTTATTTTATCTGCGGTAAAACCATATTCACTTTTTAAATCACTAGCTTTGCCACTTTTACCAAAGTTATTAATTCCAAATATATAATCTTTATTTTTCACATATTTATACCATAGATATGAACTAGATGCTTCTATAACAAATGTTGGTACGTCTTTTGGTAACAGTAATTCTTCATATTTAGGATTTTGCAATTCAAATAACTTCATACAAGGCATTGATACTACCCTTATTTCAATTCCTTCTTTAGATAATTCTTTTGCTACTTCAATTGCCAGTGAAACCTCGCTTCCAGTTGAAATTATAATTGCATTTAAATCATCTTTTTCTTTACGAATCATGTAAGCTCCATATTTTACATATTTACTATTAGAATTTTTTTGTTGAATAAGTTTTTCTTTAGAAATAATTAACACTGACGGTAACGCTTTTTTTAATATTATACTCCAAGAGCCAATAACTTCATCGATATCACATGGTCTAAATACAAAAAGTTGCGGTATCAATGTAAGGGAAGCTAGTTGTTCTACTGGTTGATGAGTTGCTCCATCTTCTCCTACAAATACATTATCATGGGTAAATATGTATGTTACAGGCAAATTCATCATTGCACTTGCTCTAATTGCTGGCCTTAGGTAGTCACTAAATGTTAAAAAAGTAGAACCAAATACTTTTAAATTACATAAAGCCATACCATTTAATATATGTCCCATCGCATGTTCTCTAACTCCAAAAGAAATATTTTTTTCAAGAGGAGTTAGCGATGTATTAAATCCACTATTTTTTATATATGTTTTAGTAGATGTACTTAAATCTGCTGAACCTCCAATAAAATAATTGTTTTTACTAGCAATAAAATTCATTATTTGTTGATTTGAATTTCTTAACTCATCTTCATAGTCTTTTTCTATTTTAAAATCAATATTTTCTAAGTCTATATTTAAAGTTGGTTCTTTTATATATTTTATAATATTAAGTATTTTTTCATTTTTAGAATATAATATTTCATCATATTCATTAAACCATTTTAAATAACTTTTTGATGTTCTTTCTGCAACTTTTTTTCTATATTCATTTATTAAAGAATCATTTATATCAAATAATTTATTTGTTTTATTATATTTAGCTTTAAACTGTTTTATATCTTTTTCAGTTAATGCACCGGAATGCACTTGTTTAGTACCTTCTAAAAGGCTTCCTTTTCCTATGTTCTTTTTAACAATTATAACTGTGGGTTTTCTATTTTTCTTAGCTGACTTTATAGCTTCTTCTAAATTACTAGCATTACTACTTTTTATTTCTATTACATTAAAATGCATTGCTTCAAATCTATCAGCAATATTTTCATTAAAAACATTATCTGTTTGACCATCAATAGTCATGTTATTACTATTATATATAACTATTAATTTATTTAGTTTTTGAGTACCTGCAAAAGATAAAGCTTCATAACTAATACCTTCCATCAAGTCCCCATCACCACATATTACATATGTATAATAATCTATTAATTTACAATTTTTCTTTTCCTTTTGTATTAGTTTACGATAATATCTCTCAGCAAGTGCCATTCCAACAGCTATTCCTATGCCACCTCCTAATGCACCTGTTGTTGCATCTACTCCTGGCATTTTTCTTACTTCAGGATGACCTGTAGCTTTTGAATCTATTTGTCTAAATGTTTTTAAATCCTCTATATCAATTTTATAACCCGCCATAAATAAGTTAGCATATAAAATAGATGATCCGTGACCAGCTGATAAAATTACTCTATCTCTATTAATCCATTTAGGATCATTTATGTTTATATTTAGTATTTTACCATATAAAACATATAATATATCAGCTATATCAATTGCTATTCCCGGATGACCGCTTTGAGCTAAAGTTATCATATCTAAAGCTAATATTTTACCTTCGTTTATTATTGTATTATCAAATTTAGTCACTTTAATATCCTCACATAAATAATTATAACAAGAAAAAAAGAATAACACTAGATTATTCTTCTTTTTCTTCTATTAAAGTTACTTTAGTTGATATTATTTTGACTTTTTCTTCTGGTTCATCGGTTCCTTCGATTACTTCTAAATCACCAATTAAATCAACAACTTCTAGACCGCTGATTACTTTACCAAATGCTGCATAACTATTATCAAGTTGTGAACATTTTTCAGTTGTAAGACAAATAAAGAACTGTGATGATGCAGAATTTTTATCATCTGTTCTAGCCATTGAAATAACTCCTCTTTCATGTTTAAAATCATTTGTAATACCATTTAAAGTAAACTCTCCTTTAATTGGATCTGTTTCTTTATGAGTGCCATCTTCTGTGAAACCTCCACCTTGAATAACAAAATCTTCTACTACTCTATGAAATACTAAATCATCAAAGAAATTATCTTCAGCAAGAGAAACAAAGTTATTAACAGTATCTGGAGCAACTTCTTCATATAACTCTATTATAATTGGCTCATCACTTATACTAGTCAACATCTCTATTTGATATACATCATTACTTGATGATGAGCATCCTGTTAGGAATAACATTCCTATTATTATTAATATTTTTTTCATTTTATTTTATAATCCTTTCAAGCACAGTTTTTATTTGATCTTTACTAAATGGTTTTGCTACATAGTCAGAAAAACCTAGTTTAATATATTTGTTTTTAGCTCCACTTATTGCATCTGCTGTTAATGCTATTACCGGCGTGTTAAAGTTTACATCTTCCTTTAATCTGATATATGTTTCTTCCCCACTTATCCCAGGCATCATTATATCCATTAGTATTACATCGTATTTATTTTCTTTTACTTTATTTATTGCTTCTTCTCCACTTGTTACTTCTGTTATTTCTAAACCTAGCGGAGTTAACGCTCTTCTTGCTACTTTTATATTAAGAAGGTTATCATCTACTACAAGCACTTTCTTACCTGCTAAATTACTATCTACTTTTACATCCAACATTTCTACTTCTGCTGGTTTATTCATCTTACTTATTTTCTGTGGTATTTGCACTACAAATAAACTTCCATATCCAAAGTTTGATTGTATATTTATTTTTCCTCCCAGTAGTTCTACTAGCTGTTTAGTTATAGCCAGTCCTAATCCTGTTCCTTCTGTTGTTGTATTTTTTGCTACATCTAATCTATCAAATTTATTAAACAGTCTATCTACATGTTCTTTTTTTATTCCTCTTCCTGTATCTTCTACTGAAAATACTATTAAACTTGTATCATTTTTATTTATACATCTTGCATTTATATTTATTTTTCCTTTTTCTGTATATTTATAAGCATTTGATACTACATTATTTACTATTTGTTTTACATGGTTCTTATCTCCATATAATTCATGTGGAAAATCTACTGCTATATCTGTTGTTACTTCTATATCTTTTCCTTCTATTCTAAATGAATTCATTTTTATTGTATCTTTTAGTATTTCTTCAAAGTTATATTCAGTATTTATTACTTCTATTTTTTGACTCTCTATTTTAGATATATCTATTATATTTCCTACTATTTCTAAAAGTGTTTTAGATGCACTTACTACATCTGTTGCATCTTCTTTCAAACTTTCATCTAGTTTATCACTTTCTAGCATATCTTCTGATAAACCTACTATTGCATTAAGCGGAGTTCTTATTTCATGACTCATACTTGATAAGAAATCTGATTTTGCTTCATTTGCTTTTTTCGCTTCTAATACCGCTACATTTAATTGGCTTACCATTTTCATATCCGGATTTTCTATTGTAAAAACCATAATGAAATTTATAAATGTTAAAGTAATTGAAATTACAATCATATATGGATCAAGTATATAAATTCCTAACAAACCTATAGCTAACAAAATATATGCAAATAACGGAAAATGCTTTTTACTTATATTTTTATAGTTTTTTAAAACCACAATTAATGACATGAACAAAAATATGGCACATGCTCCAAATAAGATATAAGGGCTATATCCTGCCACTGAAACTCTATTTTGATTATCAATTATAATATCCACATTAGTTACTATACAACCAATACATAAAATAGCCGTTATAGGAATTAAATATGTAAATAATTTTCTAATATCTTTTTTGGAAGTTTTATTAGTTGTAATTAAATATATGTAAGCAAACATACCTGCATTATATGTAATTAATAATATAAAATCTATTTTATTTATGATAGCAATTGTAGTAGCAGATAATACATCCACACTTAAAATTTGTAAAACTGATACAAGAAAACTATCTATTAAAGAAATGATTATCATATAAGAAAATATTTTATTTTCAAATAAATTAATTCTCTCTTTAAAAAAATAAAATACAACTAATAATGTAGCAAAAAAGAATGAACAAACAGGTAATAAGAAACCACTCATATAATACACCTCTTCTAGTATACATTATAGCATGTAAGATAATAATTATAAATAAAAAAAACTAGTTTCCTAGTTATTTATTTAAGTTATCTATTGTAGTAGAAATATTATTTTTAAGTCTAACTTTTTGTTTGTTAGCTAAATATCGCTTAGTTGGAATGCTTACATTATTTAAATTAGTTACTTCAGTTGATGTATTTATCATTCTATTTAAATCAATAGGAAATGCTTCATCAATCGTGGTAATATATTTATCCTCAAATGAATAGTAAAATTCTAATTCATCAATATAATATTCCGGTTGTTTTTTTAATCTATCTAATTCCATTTTCCAATTATAATACAATTCTTTTCTTTCAACTTTTTTAAATGCAGTCCATAGTTGTTTATCTTCCATAGTTAAATTAGAAAAGTTAAATTCAATTTCTTCAGAATTATCATAATTCTTAGTAACATTTATTATTTCTAATAGATATCTTTTTAAATTTGATTTGTCTTTTATATTAATTAACAAATCAATTAAATTTTCTACTTCTTCATTTCTAAAATGAGCTGGTATGTAATTCATAAATTCTTCTTTAGTTGTATTCTCATTATTATGAATATAATTAATCATTTTATAGATTAATGGTAAATGTAAATATGAATTGAAATTTTCAAAAGGATTTCTATACGTTAAATAATATTCGTCATAATAATTAACTCTAGCTTCATACATTAATTCCATTTTAGCACTTGCCATTAAATCTCTTTGATACTTCGTTGCAAAATATGTACAGTAATTAGCTAGTTGTTTCAACTGAGTATAAAACTCTACATTAATTGATTGATTAATATGTTTTTTTATTTCGTCTTCTTTAGTAAAATAATGTTTTACATAAGAGTATGCTTCATTTATAACTTCTTCTTCATTTTTAATGTCCTCATCATTTATAATTCTATCTATAAATTTTAATGCCCCATTTTTTTCTTGCATTAGTTTATTATTATTTAATACACTTACATTATTATTCATGTACTCTTCAACTAAGTTTTTAATTAAATTTTTAGTATATAATACTGGATCAAATAACGCTCCTCTGTAACCAAAACTATTTTTAAAATGTGTTATAGTTGATTCTGGCAGAATATAACCATTGTTAATAATTGCCGCTTTATAAGCTCCTGGGAAGATATCGTTTACTACCATATTATCCGAAGTACACCAAACACCCTCAGAGAAGACTAAAGTATCTCCTCCTTTAGAAGATAAATAAGAAACTTTAGGAATAGCATTTTTTCTACTTATTTCATTATCTCTATTAACTGGTAATATTCCAATTAAATATAATGGAAAAGTATCGCCTGTTCTATAAACAGAATCAATGTTTCCAAATAAAATATAAGCAGAAAAATTTGTTGTTATTAGCGAAGTTACAACATCATCTTTATATCCATGAGTAGGAGTAACAATTACAGGTCTCCCATTTGGCGATATTTTTTCTTCTAAAATTGTTTTATGTTTATATGGATTAAATATATTTTTCAAAGCAAAATGCATTACAGGATATATTCTTTTTCTATTATTTATAGATTTTTCATCTATATATTTAGACGGATCTTCACCTAAAAATTTATCTACAATTCCATTTCTTTCTATAAACTCTTCCCATGTAGCTGTCTTTTTATCAAATTTTTTCATATTTTCCCCCTTGTTAATGAAAATATTATAACATTTTGTAGCATATATGTCAATTTATTACATAAAAAAACATACAATTGTATGTTTTAAAATTTTCTATATTTAGGATAAATTTTAGCCACTGCTATATATATTATAATTCCTGCTATAATTAATATTCCAGCAATTAATATAGTATTGTATAAGTAACTTATAGGAACCATATCATTATTTGAACTTTCTATTACATTACCTATATTTGATTTAGTTAAAAAATAGGAAGAACAATGTTCAATCTCTGTTTCTACGTATCCATTTAATACTTTTAAATTAGTTTCCTTAATTTCTAATTTATTAGTTTCTTCATTAAAATAATATAAATTAATTATTTCGTCATTTATGTAATGATTTCCTACATATACTTTAATTTTAGTTCCTACAGGAAGTTCTCCAGTATGCTCAAAATCTAGATATATTCCTTTGGCATAATTAGCTGCTTGATCTATTTCGCTAGGTATAGTTGATGATAAATTTAATTTGAAATTAAATGAATCAGTTTTATCAATTTTGTTTCCATCTAATTGCCAACTATATATAATTTTATTTTCATTATTATAATAATCTAAATTAACTATTTTTTTTGATGATTTTATAGAATCAATTATTTCAGTTGATAGGACATCACTATCACCTAATTTTATATTTATATTAGTTTCATCAGTTTGAAGCAGTGTTATTAAATCCCCTAAAGATGGCATAGATTCTCTATTTACTTTTAATGTGTACGTTTTTCTATCTCCATTTTCTGCTTTAATAACTATATCAAATATCATATCGCCTTCAACTAAAGCTTTACTCCCAGCTCCATACACACTTGCCTTAGAATCTTCCGCTAGAGCAATAATATTTATTTGATCTACTTCATTTGAAACATTTAAAGTATATATATTATCACTTTCTTTATTTACTTCATAACCCTCGACTGTTAAACTTTCCAGATTGTTATTAGAAGATAGATTAACTACTTCTTTATCTTTTACTGTTACATTAATACTATAAGTATTAGTAAGAACTTCTTCATCATATGTTGATACATCATGCAATACAACTTTAATAGTCGTTGTACCTTCTTTTATACCTTTTACATTAACTTTAACTGTGTTATTGTCTACCCATGTTGTGCCTACATCAACTGTTGCTATGCTAATATTCGAAGATGATACAACTATTTGACCTGCTGAATTACTAGCAGTAATGTTAAATGAGACAGTTTTACCTGTTTCAATATTTAAATTTGATACAGATGGTTTTACACTTCCTGCTGCAAGTATATTATTAGGAATAATTAATAATCCAATTAACAATATTATAATTATTTTCTTCACTTAGTTACCTCCACTCATTATATGATTTTTTATCCTTACATAATCTAATGCTGAGATCTTACCATCGTAGTTAGCATCTCCAGCTAATAAATTATAACTATTTAATATTGACTCATTCATTATATGATTCTTTATTCTTACATAGTCTAATGAAGATATTTTACCATCAGGATATACATCTCCTAGTACTATTAATATTTTTTCTTCTGTAAAATCTGATATACCATTACCAACTAAACTGATACTAAATTTATATCCTGTAGCATATCTTTCATTTGTAATTAACTTATCTTCCTGATTGTAAAAATTATAACTTACAGTAGTTGAAAATACATTAATTGAATTTTTTAAACTACTAGTATAATTATTAAAATCTTTAATAATTAAATAATTACCATTTTCAACTACATAAGCATCATAATCACTTATCCCATAAATAATCACTTTATTACTTCCGTAATAATCTTCATATGTATCACTAGTTATTTTATAATGAACTGTATACTCTCCAATTTCTTTAAATTCAGGCAAAGTAGCTAAATCATAATTTGTATTATTTATTGAGTATTTTATTTCATGATTACCTGGTTTTAAATTAAGGTCTATTGTATGATAATTTCCGTCATAATAACCTGTATAATCTAGTGAATAATTATATACTGATTCAGTAATTTTAAAAGAAGAATTTATATAAATATCAATGTTTTCAACAACAGAATATCTAACTAAATCATTTGGTGTATATTTAGCTTTATATGCAACGTTACCCTCTGTTGTAATTACTTGATTAGGATTCATCCATTCAAAGTTATTAGGCAATGATATCTCTGATAATTTTTGACCTACAAAAGCTTCTAAATTAGTTGGAACTGTATAACTAGGCATCATTTTAGGTAATACATTAACTGTTACATTAATATTATCAACTACTTGATAAGTATTTTGATCTTCAGGAGTATATCTAACTTTATACGTTATATTACCCGTTTGTGTTAATTTAGTATCTGGATTCATCCATTCAAAATTATTGGGCAAATTAATATCAGATAATTTTTGATCAATATATGCTTCTAAACCAGTTGGTATAGTATAATTAGGTATACTTTTATTTACTACTATCGGAACATTCACAGATACTTTCATAGTATAATCAATATAACTTGATACTGTTATATAAGTATCTCCAGCACTTATACTGTTTCCATTTTGATATGTAATTTGAAGATCATCAGTAATTATTAAACTCTCTTTAGAATAGTTTTCATAATTTACTTCCATTCTCATATTAACTGAAGATGGGTCGATTACATCATTTATTTCGAATGAATTATTAGATAAAGTTACAATAGGATTAATTAATATATAATCTAAATTATTATCATTTGCATAACTATGTGCTTCTGAATTTTTTTGAACCCATAGTGTAGAATCAATATCAAATGCATTATCTGAAATATTGATAACATTATTAGGAATATATATATTTTTAGCACTTATATTATTTAATGCCCCTGATCTTATAGTAGTAATTGTTTCTGGAATAATAACTTTTCTTATATTGGAGTCTCCAAATAATAAATTAGAACTTAATTCAGTTATTTTAGTTCCATTAACAGTATTAGGAATATATAAAATCATGGCGTTTCCAGAATATCCTGTTAAACTATTTCCTGATGCAGTCCAAGCAAAGCTTGTCCCTATACCAGATATGTTTAAATTTATTTGATGACCTTGGTACATAATTGATATCAATTGAGATCCAGAAATCAACGGATTATAATTTAATATTTCTGCTCCTTCTAAATCAATTATTTCTTTTATATCAGTCGTTCCATCGCTATACTCTATATTAAAATGAACATTTTCTAAATTTGTTAAACTATTATACGTAAAATTATCTCTATCTTCATATGTATATCTTACCACTTCAAAGTTAGTAATAGTTGCGTCCTCTGTCGGAGGATTAATAATTGAAGGTATTTCTTCTTGTGAAAAACTATCAATATCTATAAAACCATGTCCATAATATGCGTCTTTACCTATAGATCCGAGATCTGTTGAATGAATTTTTAACATTTCAATCACTGTTGATAAATTATAGTTTTTATTATAACTTTTTAATATACCTACCATACTAGCAACATGCGGAGCTGCCATTGAAGTTCCATTTTTAATTCCATTGATGCTATTTATATTTCCCCCAGGCGCCGCAAAGTCTATTGTATCTCCATAGTTAGAAAACCATGATTTAGATAAATTCTGGTCTACAGATGCTATAGATATGGTGTTATCATAACTTGATGGATAATGTAAATTACTAGTATTATCATTACCAGCTGCTGCTACCATTATAATATCTTTATTTTCAGCCATGGTAATAGCTTGATAATAAGCAGTATTAGATTGATATGAACCAAAACTCATGTTAATAACATCAGCCAAATCATATCTTACAATATAATTTATAGCATTTATGATATTAAGTGTATTAATACTTGTACTATCAGATACTTTTATAGGTAATATTTTAATATTTTTAGGTGTTGATTCAGCTATTGTACCTGCGATATGAGTACCATGTCCATCATTATCATACATTATATCAACATAATCATATGCATTATAAGTATCTGCAATTTTATTTGTATAATGAGTATTAAATAAATCAATATCCAATCCAGTATCTATAATTGCTATTACTACGTCTTCTAAATTTTTTGTATTAGCAACAGATGTTGCCGTATCTAAACCAGTTGCTTCTACTCCCCATGAGTTATATGTAGCATTTGTATTTGTGTTAGTGATAGTATAAGTTACATTTTCTTCAACAGTAAGAACCCCTTTTATATTTTTTAAATATACTAAGGCATCTTCTTTATCTTGCTCTGTTTTATATTGTATAAAATATTGATTATTAGGAGCCGCTACTATTTTAGTCGCTTTATCATCAACAATATTTGTTTCTGAAATAACAATTAATATATTATCTTGATTATTTTCTTTTGTAATACTTTTTACTTCTTCAAAGTATTTATTTATTTCTTCTTCAGTATATTCATCTATGTTTATAAGATTTATAACTGCCTGAGTATCAGTTGTATTTTCTTTATTAAATACAATAAATAGACTGATACTACTAACAATAAATATTAAGCTTAAAAAACAAATTAATTTACTTCTCATACCTCAACTACCTTACTATACCCTATTATTTTTATTATAACATAAATAGTTACATAATTATAAAAAAAATAACTAATTATTTAGTTATTTCTTACTAATTATATTCACATAGTTATATGGTATTTCAATTTTTTCTTTATCAAATCTTTTCTTTAAATTATAATTAAAATTAAATAAATTATCATAAGCTTCACCAACATCTTTACCCCAAATCCAAGCTCTTATTTCTATTCCTGAATCTGCAAAATTAACTACTTTTACCCTTGGAAATTCAATATCAGCACTATCTTTAATATAATTTATATCACAAGAATTTAATATTTCTTCTCGCATAATTTTAAGTACTCTATCTATATCTTCATTATATCCTACTTGATAATCTTTAAATAATACTATTTCATTATTAGTAAAATCATAATTTTCTACTGCCAGTGTATTTAATAAACTATTTGGTATTATTTCTCTTTGATTATTAATAGTTTTAATAATTGTATGTCTAAATGATATTTCTTCAACTGTTCCTCCTATTTTAAGTTCAGGTAAATTGATAAAATCTCCTACTTCAAAAGGTTTATTTAATATTAATTCAAATGAACTAATAAAATTAGTTAAACTTTCTTTAAAAGCTAAACTAAGTACCCCTACTCCAATACCCAGTGCTGATAATAAAGTTACAGAAATGGATTCAAACAACTCAAACTGAGCTAGTGCTAGTAATATACCTATAGAATATACAACCAATGTTTTAATTTTTCTAACAAAGATTAATACTGTCGTTAGCTGTTTATTTTTCTTCTTTTTTATAATTCTATTTATTATTGAACTAATAATTTTATTTGCAACAATCGTTACAAAAACAATAACTATTGCCATGATAACCTGTGCACTAAAATATTTACTCATAATTTTACCTCTTTCTTCATCAAAATCTTATTTACAATATAACTTATTAAATATGCTATTAAAAGTATAATGCCAATCATTATCAATGTTTTTATATCTCTTATATTTTCATAAACTCCGTTACCTACTATTCCCCAAAACAATACTAAAAATAATTTACCTATTATTAACGAAATTAAATATTTTTTTGTTGAAATACTTGTTAATCCAGCCAAGGTGTTAATTAAAAACGCTGGAGAAAATGGTATTGCAATTATCATAGACAGTTTTATTAAGTTAAGTTTATTTATATAATCATAACTTTTTTTAATTTTCGTTTTTTTATTAGCGTATTTTAAAAACTTTTTATTCAAACCTTTCTTTATAGCTAAAAAAGCAAGTAAACTTCCAATTATAGTAAATATCCAGGATATTAAAATACCTATTATAAATCCAAAGGCTAAAATATTAACAGTAACAAAAGCTACTAGTGGTAATATTGGAATAAAGGCTTCTCCAATTATAAACAAACATGAAAAAATCGGAGCATATATACCCATGCTAAGTAAAAAACTATCTATAGTAATTGTTATTTCATTTATTATTTCATTCATAATATTATTATACACTAAAATAAATAAATAATATAGTCTATTACTTCATCATTACTTGTGTAACATCATAACCATAATATTCTAAATAACTTACTGTTTTCTTACTTAAAGTACCTTTATTACACGTTATATAATATTTATCATTTTTATTTAAGTAATTTTTGTGGTTATAAATTAATTTTTCATAATATATATTCGTGCTACTTGGATGATGATATTCATTTTTATAATCTATAGGATGTCTTACATCTATTAACTTTCCCATATATTCACTATAATTTTCTATATTTATTTTTTTCATATTAATCATTATAATATATGCAAATATATTAAATGCAAATAAAAAAATAGCCTAGCTATTTTCTTATTCAAAAAAGTCATCAAAGAATTCATCATCAGATACTACATTTTCATTTACAATTTTGCTTTCATCATCAACATTAATCTTTGGAGCATTTTCTTTTTTTGGTTTAGTTTGTATTTCCGGTTTAACTTCTTCAACAATTGGTTCAGCAACTTTTTTCTCTTTATCTTCTAAAGCTTTTTTCTCTGCTGCTTCTTGTTCATCAAGTTCCTTTAATTTCTTTTCAATATCTTTCATCATTGCATCTATGTCCATGTTATTTTTAGGCATAGGAGCTGGTGTTCCAAATGGATTTGGAGAAGGATTAGAAAAAGGATTAGAAAATGAATTACCCATACCAGGATTCATAAATGGATTATAACCACCTGGCATACCCATAGGGTTCATTTGATCCGGATTATTTCCCATTTCCATAGCTTTCTTTCTTTTTTCTTCTGTTACATATTTTTTTACATCGAATAATTCAACATTTCCAATTTCTCTAGTTGGAAAAGATCCTTCAACATAATTTTCTCCCCAATCTATTTTAAAATTAGGTTTTAATTGAGTTTTAAATGGATTAGTTCTCAATCTAATAATTATTGCTTGAAATAATTTTAATTTTTGTAAATCAGATACTGTTATTAATGGTGTAGATGCAGTTTTATCTTTTTCTTTAGATTTTACTTCTCCACACATTTTGCTTATTTCTTCTAAAGCTTTAAGTTCTGTAGAAATTAAATAAATTAAATTACCACAGTTTCCTTTTATTATTTCAGCTATATGTTGTCCGTATACTTCAGATAATTGAGCGTAGTTTTGAATTATGAATGTAAATCTAATTAATCTACTTCTTGCAGCAGATATCATGGAATCTACATCTTTAAGTGGCGGCATATTAGCAAATTCATCTAATATAAAGTTTGTTCTATATTCAAGTTTACCACCGTTTTCTTGAGCAACGTCAATTAAAGTTTCATAACACTGTTTAATAAATATTGTCATTAAAGAATGGTAAGTTTTCTTCTCATCATGAATAACTAAAAATACTGCTGTTTTTTTCTTACCAATATCTCTCATATCAAAGTTACTAAACGATAACATTTCACTTAAGTTATCAGTTGATGAGAAGATACTTATTTTTTGTCTGAATGTTGATAAGATACTTCCTTTTGTTTCATTAGGAGCTCCTATAGTAGAAGATGCAAATATATATGGTTTAGATTGCTCACCTTTTAACGTAAAATACTCTTTAATATAAGTAGAATTAGCAGCATATCTTTCTTCACCAACTGTACTCATATAATTAATACTATTTAAATTTATTTCTTTTTCTTTAGCATCTTCAAATAATGCTAAAGATAATCCTGCAAAATAATCTGCAGATGTTTTTTCCCAAAATGGATCATTTTTATTTGATTGATCATATAAAATATTTAAAGCAACATCATTAAGTAATTCTGTTGATTTATCTTTTTTTCCCTCTTTATAATATTGATATGGTAGTGATAACGGATTCCAAGAATTACCTTTTTGAGGTTCTCTAAAATTTAGTAAAACAACATTATATCCTTTAGATTTTAAATTTTCTACTGTATACTTATATATTTCACCTTTAGGATCAGTAATAATCATGCTCTCACCTTTACGAGCAAGTAAATTTACCATTGGTTTAACTAAACACTCAGTTTTACCTGAACCAGTAGAACCTATTACTAAATTATGATACTCGCCATTATCAACATAAGTTCCTTTATCATTATTAATAATTGGCACTCCTGCTGCATTAATATTCTTATCAATGAGTTTAACTTTTTCCATATCTTTTTGAGAGATTATTTCTTTATCAGTTGACCATCTCGAATAACCATCTCCACTAGATTTTTTTTCTATTTTTAAACCAAGACCTTTGCCTTTTTGTTTTTTAAAAATATATGAAGTTACACTAGTAAATATTAACAATAAAATTGCTCCATATACTACAATTGTTCCCCCAATATATTTTGGCGAAAATGCGGGTAATGGATTAAATCCAGCCATTTCACCTTCATTTGCTAATGTAACAATATTAACAACAAATATTGCAACTATATAAAGTAATGCTACTGCATATACAAAGAATAATAAAAAATCTTTTGGTTCTGCTTTAAATTTCATATTTGCCTCCAACACATGTATTATACTACATATTTTTTGTTTTAACTATAATTTTTTTTGTTTAATTTTTATTAAAATAACTAAGATAATTATGAATGCAGTAATGCTTCCCAATATAATTAGAGTTGTTTGAAATGGTGTCATTTCTTCTTCTGGTTCACTAGGAATGGTTACATCATCTTCATCTTCTGGTTCAACTGGTATATTTGGTCTTTCTTTAAATTGGTATTCAAATGTTATTTGCGCATCATAAATGCTATTTGCGTTAAATTGCCATATATGATAATCACTATTTTTAAAAGTTGCATTTGAAGATATTATGTTATTGTTATTTGATATACGTATAGTTAAATCATTAATATCATCTTCATAACATTTCATATGATTATTAGTTGTTATTTTCAAACTGTATTCATCAGAACTTATATTTACTACTTCATAGCAACTATTTAATATTTTTGATTCGTTAAAATCATTAATATTAAATGTATATGAATAACCAAACTCAGTCGATCTATAAATTTCATTATAATATTCTACTCCTGGTATTTTTCTTATTTCATCAGTAGCGCCATATTCATCATAGAATGCTGGTAAATAAAATAACAAATTAGAATCCAGAGTATTATCACTATTATCAAATAATAAAGTTTCTTTAACGGCTTCCTGACTAATATCTAAAGTATACTCAGCAGAGCATCCTGTTATAAAAAATAATATTGCTATAACTAATAACTTTTTCATATTTCCCTTTCTATTTAACTTGGTAAACTATCATCATTTATTAACATTTTAGAATTAAATACACTTGAAAATTCTTCTTGTGTATAGGTTTCAGTAGTTGCATAATAATTATCCATATCTACAACATATCTATCATTTTTAGTACTAGATTTATCATTATAATATATTGAAAGAGGATTAATAATTGTCCCATTGCTAGTACCTGATGCATGAGCTATATATATAACTTCATTTTCATAATCTGTTCCCACTACTAACATAATATGCCCATCATTCCATACTAAATCCCCTGGTTTAGCAATATAATCTGATGATTTTGTTAATGAGTGTTTAGGTCCATAATCACCTTGAGTTCCTGATAAACCTCCAGCACCTTTAAATCCTGCATTATGTAGTGACCAAGCAACAAATCCAGAGCAGTCTGGGCCATAATAATCAACCGATGCTCCATCTTCTCCATAACTCCAATAACGACTTAACTCTGATCCCCAGTTAGGATCAAGTCCATAAAACGCTGAAGATCTAATATTATCAATTGACCTTCCAAATATATCATTTGGAAGAGTAGTGCTTGCATGGTTTCCAGACATGGTATATGGAAGTATTATTCCGTAACTTTCATAAAGATTTCCTACAAGTGCTACAGCTACAGCTACAACAGCTTCTCTAGTACCTACTCCATTATCCAAAACAGTATTTAATAAGTACTCATTATATTCTTCAAGTGTTACACCGTAATCATTTAAATGATATAGTAAAGGCTCTTTAACAAAAGCATCAATACCAATTGCTGTTGAGGTTGTATAGTTATTATAACTTCCTCCAACATATAATGACATTATTTCTAATTCGCCATAATAGAATTCTAATATTTCTTTAAATGACATACCAGTTGATGCTAAATAATTGCCCCCATGTTGACTCATTCCATAATCATGATTATTCTTACAGTAATTATTGTCATCAATATAAGATGATGCAACACTTTGTGAATCTAAAAATTCAGCGGGTATTTCTTGATATTGAAGATCTGAAAAAAATTCAGTTCCATATCCAATAAGATAATCTCCAGCATCAGTTCTTCCGTGATAACATAAAGCAGAAAAAAATGCATTTGTTATATTTTCATTTTCAATTAACACTAATCCTCTTGTAGAATTAACAGCTTCTTTATAAATGCTACCATCATTTAGCGCAGCTACTTTATCTTCTGCATCATAAGCTAATTGTGGATAAACTTCACAATCATTACTTGAATCAGAGTCAGATAAAGTTTTGCCATTGTGATGCAAAATAGTCGTTCTAATAGCTACTGCTTGAGCTTTTAGAAATTCTATAGATTCATCAAACTGTGCAGCTTCAGAATATAGAGATACAGTAACAAAATCTTCTAATGTTACACCACTATCTAAAACTTCCCCACTTGAATTAAGAACTGTATATGTTTCGCATGTATATTCTTCAGCTTTTGAATAGTAAGAATATCCATTTAATGATGTGTATTGTGATTGATTTACTATTTCATTACCTAAAATTGCAAATATAATTATTAATAGTAAAGCTATTACCGCTGCAACAACCCAAACCCATGGGTTACTAGCAACAAATAGAGCTACTTTAGTTTTAACTTGTTTTTTTATTTCTTCTTTAGCATATGTTTTAGCTACTTGTTTAGCTTCTTCAGTCACACTTTTTTTTACTTCTTCTAAAGCATTTTCATTTTTTTCATTACTAGGTTGGTTAGAATTTTTATTATTGAAATTATTTATTCTTTTTTGTTTAGAGTTTAATAATCTATTCCTTAAATCTTGACCACTATTATTATTAGCAGGAGACATATGAAACGATGGTTCATTAGGATTTTCTTCAAAATCATATACCTCTTCTGAAATTTCTTCGCTAGATTCTTCTAATATTTCTTCTTCAAGTATATCTTCATCTTTTTCCATAGTCTCACCACCACTTCTTGTTAACTAATTATAACATAAAAAAAAAGCTTAAAAAAGCCTTTTCTATAAACCTCCACCAGAACCAAATGAATCTAATTCTTCAGGAGTTGCAACAACATTAATTTGCATTCTACGTCCTCCGCAAACAAATAATGCTTGTCCCTGGTCATAATATTTAATGCTCTCTTTTTCTGATTCATTTAAATCAATTAATTTAGATAAATCATCTACTGCTTGTTTCTTTAAATTCATAACTAAATAATAAGCAGCATTATCAAATATTGCTTTTCCATGAGTAATTACTAATGGATCAGCAAAATCTGTTGGTTGTTGTGTAATAACGATTGTTCCAGTGTTATACTTTCTACTTCTTCTTTGAATTTGAGCTAAGAATTCTGCTCCTAATTCATTTCTTCCAGATAATAGTACATGGGCTTCATCAACCATCATAACTGTATTAGCATTTTTATCCAAACATAAACCCCAAGCATACTTAAGTATGTTGAAAAATAATGCATTTCTAATATTTTGATCACTATTCATAAGTTCTCTTATATTAAATACTATAAAATCACTTTCTATTTTTAAAGTTGTATGTCCTGTAAAATAATATCTTAACTCTTTTATAAGTGGTCTTACTTTAAGTTCTAATCTTTCCATTACATCTTTTTCATGTGATGCATCAACCATTGATAATAACTTACCTTTAATTGTTGCATATACATCATCAAATGTAGGATAATCAGCACTTGTTAGTAAATTATAATTAGTATCATAATCTATTTTAAATCTTTTATATGTTTCTTGAACCACTTCACTAAACATTGTTAGAACATCATCTTCAATAGATGGTGAATAATACTTAATAAATGCTTTTAATTGTTGTATAGTTCTAGTTAAAACAGTATATCCCAATCCTTGAGCGATTTCATCTTCATCAGCATCAACAACTACTTCTAAAGGATTAATCATCCCAAGTTCTCCACCTTTTCCAAGGTCAAGAAAATCGCCTCCCATGGCGTATGCCATGTCTTCAAGCTCTCCTTCTGGATCTATAACTACTATTTTAAACCCATTTCTTATATGAGTTCTTAATAATAATTTTGCTGCTGTAGATTTACCTGAACCAGATGTTCCAAGTAATATAATATTAGCATTATTTCTATTATTTTCTTTTTTCTCTTGATATAAGAATTGGTTAAATAACACAACTCCACCAGAATAATCAACACCTAATAATGTTGCATTACCAGAATCTTTTATACTATCAAAAACAAATGGATACATGGCAGCAACAGTAGCCGATGGAATTGGAGTACCAATTCTTTGTTCTATGTCTTGTGCTGGAAATATTGGTAAAAGCGATTTTAACGCTTTCTCTTGTTCAAACATTAGAGGAATACCTCTCATGCCCATTCCTTCCATAAAGTTTCTTAATTGCATTTTTCGCAGTTCAAGTTCTTCTTTATTATCCGCAGTTATCATAATATGTAATTGAAAATCAAAAATTCTTGATTGCGTAGCTGCCAACATAGAAATAAATTGTTCTAAAGATTCATAATCTATTCTAATTTTTTCTTGTGTAGTTTTATCTTTTTCACTTTGATATTTAGTTTTTAAATCTGCGACTTCTTTATTCAACATTTTCTTTAATGTTTCAAAAGGTATTGGAATATGCTTTGCAGCTATTTTAACCCCTGGCAAATTAATTAAATCACTTAAATAACCAGCATAAATATTTTTAGGATAAGTAATAACTGTAAGTATAGTTGAAAACTTTGCTCCAAAGCTAAATTCTGTTGGTTTAAAGTCAATTCCTTTAGGAGCAACTTCACTTTTAAATCTTGCCACTTACATCACCGTCCCTACTGTAGTCATATCCCCATCATTTAAGAAGTTATCTAAAATCATTCTCAAATCTTCATTACTTGTTTGAGAAGATTGTAAACCACTATTAGCAAGTCCTGAAATCATACCATGAAGTTTTTTCTGTATTAATTCCATTTTTCTTTCTTTAAATAATAAATAGTACTCAGTATCAACTACATTATATTCAGAACTCATAAACATATTTGCTTTATTTATATCTTGTAAAATTAATTTTTTTACAGCAGCATCAGGTGTATTTTTATAAAGTAATTGTAACTTAGATAAATACACACTGATATCAACTGGTCTATCAGCAATCATTAACCAAAACTCAAAATCTATTGAATTATAAAAGTTCTGTAATCTACTAATAATAGCATTTTGAGTTCCTTGATCAAGTATAAAAATATTTTTAGGAGTAACTTTAACACCAGTAACTATTTCTCCTGTTTCTAATTGAATCATACCATTTAAAATTTGTTTAACTGGTAACCAATCTTCAGAATACTTAGAAGTATTTGTTTTACTATTCAGTTTTTGATTCATCTCTTAAACACCAACCTTTCCAATAATATCTTCTTCTACCTAAGTAGAAATTAAATAAATTTGTTATTAACTGTAAAATATTGTGATAGTGAGGCACTGGAAGTACTAGAAATCCAGTAACCAAAACAGGTAATAACATTATTATTATCTGAGCAACACTAGGTTGACTAAATACTAACAAAAGTAATAATGTTAAACCTGCACCACTTGCAAATATAGCTAAATCTATTGGTGTAAAAAAACCTAGAATCAACTGCGATTTTTTACTATTCGCCGGTATCATATATTGATTATTCACTAGTTATCCTCCCTTTTATTCTTTTTTCTTTCTTTCGTCAGCAGCCATTTTATAAACTTTACGTATTTCGTCAAGTTCAACTGTACTATCATTAGCTTTATTACTGAAGTCATCTAGAGCTTCATAATCTTTAGCGCTTATTGGAGGCGCACCTTCTTCTAAAATGCTTTGAGAATGAGCCATCTCACGAATATACGTTTCTTCCATAGTTTTACCACTAGCTACAGCAGATGCAAATGAAGCAATTAAACCTCCTCCAAAATTAGAGAATACATCATCACCAACAACAGATTTCACACCATCAACTCCACCAGCCATTAAACCAATACCAATTTCTTTTTCAAACAATTTGTTTGTTTTTTCTTGTGCTAATCTTAATTTTGATAAATACTCATCAAAGTTATTTTGATCAACTCTTGTTGAATCAAAACCTTCTACTTGAATTGAAACATCAAAATCTGTTTGATATCCATCTTTAGCCAATTTAGTAATTAAATCATTAGCTTCGGCCATCGAGCCTCCCACAAACATTCCAGATACTTTACCTTTGGCTTTTTCTAATTCTTTTTTATATTTTTTAAAATCTTCTTCTGTAGATATTATAGCTCCAGATTGAAAACTTGAAGTACCAAAACTTACAGGATAATTACTTCCAGATTGAAAAGTAATGTTTGAAAAATAGTCTTCTGCCTTTTTCAACTCAGTTATTGCTTCTATTTGTCTTTGCGCTAGTAATTCTTGTTGGTATTTTTTAAATTCAGCTTCATTATTAATACTTTGTCCTACACGAAAACTCTTTGTTTCATTACCTTTTGTTACATTAGTAGTCCCAGCAAAACTGGCATTCATAAAAGTTTCTGCCAACTGTAAATCTGCTGTAGTTACAGAATTTCTTGCCATTAAAGAGGCCAATGCTTTAGAAGCAAATGTTTTATCAGTGTTAACTGCTTGCGATCCAACAATATTTTTAGTTACACCTTTAATATTGTCAAATTCTTTAGTTATATTTTCATTTATTTGAATTTTAGAATCTAATTCCTCTAAACTCGCTGCATAGCCTGACCATTCTTTAACATCGTCAAATAGATCATTGATTCTACCGCCAAGAAAGTTTTCGCCTTTGGCAGTATATCTTTTAATATCTGCTGCTCTATTTTTTCTGGCTTTCACTGCTCCCGACGCGGATTCTCCAGCTGCACTTTTCATTTCTGAAATAGTTTTAGCTCCCCAACCACTTTTTAAACCTCTAGCAGTTCCAGATAATCCTCCAGCAAAGGCGCTTCCTGCACCCTTTACAACACCCGATTTGTTTTTGTAAGCATTTACTGCATTTCTAGTAAGAGCTGTTGCTCCTCCACCAATTGCAGCTCCTGCTGCCAGAGCACCACCTGCTCCAAGTTTTTCTTGCAGAGCTTTAAGACCTATTCCCATTCCTTCACTTTTTATTCCTGTAATATCACTAAATATTTTTGGTAATTGTTTTGCAAATGCAACTAGCCCCATAATAATGAATGCATTAGCCATAAAACCAAATTCTAAAACAATTGTTGATGAAATATTTGTTGCTAAAAAAGCTACTGCTGACATACAGATAATTCTTACAAAAACCTCTACATATGTCGTTAATACATTTTTAAACCAATTTTTTACTAAATCCTTATTAGCAGGTAATATACTTAAAAATAAAGGTACCGGTGCTATTAGTTGATAAAATGCTAATTTAGCAGCTCTTATTCCTAAATCAATTGTAAAACTAAATAAGATATACAGCAAGAATCCTGCTGCTAATGTTGATATTAAAAATTGATATTCAACAGAATCTTCATTTATTGGTTCAGCTAACGAAGTTATTAAACCAAAGTTTCCAGTAGTTTCAATTAACGTTAAAAATTCTGGGTAACTATAATCTTTATTTTCATAACATTCACTTAACACATAGTTTGTATATGAATTAGGTCCCATAGAAGTCATAGCGTCACCTGTAGACAAACACTCTGCTTCTGTTTGAACTTCTACCATTACATCATTTGGATTAACATGTGCTGCAGGTTGAACGAAACCATTAAAGACAGATAAAGCCATTGAGTAACCAATTTGCTTTTGTCTAGTAGTATTTGGATCATATATTATTTCTTCTACTTTAAGACTTCCGCCACATGCAGCTGTAGCTGCTGGAACTTCAACATCTAACCAATTTTCGGCATTTTTATCAACCGATACAGTCGAACCATCACCACATGTATAAGTTATACATCCTGTAGTTCCACCCTCCGAACAATTGTCTTCTCTTGTATATACTGTTTGAGTAGCTTCTTGCGAAGTGTTAACTGCTGTACCTAAAAATAAATCAGTAATTACATTTCTATTTAATATCGCATACTGAAATCCGTATAAGAAATTAAATAAAACTGGAATTAATGGTACTAAAATAATTGCTATTAATAATCTTTTAAATATTTCAAATCCAGCACTCTTTTTTGCGTCATCTGGATTAATAATAGAATGTAATAATGAATATGCTACTGCAAATAATGCAACTACTCCTATTATAATGTAAATTCTATTTGTAAAATCTTGTACTATTTCATCAGAAAATATTCTTGCATTAGCAAGTTCTACATAGATGCTATATAACCATCCAAATAAACCATATAAAATAGAGTCAATTGCAAGCATTAGTGTATAAACTATTTCCATAATGTCAATAAATAAAGTTGAAAACATATTCATTAAAATCCACCGCCTGATCCTGAGGTATTTTCTTTTTCAGATTTATCAATACCCGTTTCATAATCATCGTCTATTTGATTCATATACGTATCACATTCATCAGAATATGGACTTAGTAAACATTCAGAACATTTCATATAATCTGAACTAACTCCAGCATTCTCTCCGCTTCCATAGTTACCACTCAGTGTAACTCCATCTACTAAACTCATAATAAAATAAATAATTGTTGGAATAAAGAAAATTGTTACCCCCGCAATTAATCTTTTTGTTAAATTTTTTAAGGAAGTTTGCATATCTTTTTCATCTGCAGATATAACCGTTTTTCCTAAATCTATTGCTCCTAATCCTATAATAATAATTGGAACTAATATTTTTGCTATATATAATACAATTCCTACTAATCTAAAAGTATTTAGAGCCGACGTTTCACATAAATGGAATTCTGTTTGAGCATTAACATTAACGATAAACATATTCAAAATAAGTGCAAAACTTATGTATTTTAAACTTTTTTTCATGGGACTCCTCCATTTATAAATTATAACAAAAAAGTATTAGAAAAACTAGTATTATAGTAAATTTTTTGTAAAAATATCTTGTATGTATTTATAATTAAAAGTAATTATGTTATTATTTTTGTAAGAGAGTGATAATATGGCCAAAAAATTCTTTAATAAAAAAGTAAAAAGGAAGAGAAATAATGTGTTATTAATCACAATTATTGCGATATGTGTAATTGGAATAATTGTTGCATTAATATTAACAACTCGTTTTTTAAATAGAACTCCAGAAAATGCAATTATTGAGGTTCACGAAACTAGAACAATTGAAGTTAATTCTGAAAAACCCAGTGTAGATATTTACTTTAAAGAACTTGTTAATGTTGATACAGATAGAATAAAAATAGATTATGATAAAGTTGATTTTAATAAAGCTGGTACATATAATGTAACAATTGAAGTGTACGATAATGATTATACTGTTAAATTAGAAATTGTTGATACTAAAGCTCCAACACTAGTTCTTAGAGATTATTATATTAAAACAGATACCGAATACACTGCTAATGATTTTGTAACTAGTTGCGAAGATAATTCTGGATCTAACTGCATAATAGAATTTGGAAATGTAATTAGTGAAGATGGTACTGTGACTCTTGATTATTCTAATTTTACTTCAAAAGGTACTTATGAAGTTAAAATAAAAGCAATTGATATTAATGGTAATGAAACAGTAGGTACTGCTAAACTAGTTATTGATAATAGTACAACAGCTCCTAAGTGTGAATATGGTAATTTAGATTATTCTTCTGAGGATCCTATAGTTTATATAGTGGGTTCTAACAACTGTGCTATAGATTCTAAACTATATAATGATAGTAAGGTTCAAGAACCTGTTGATAAAATAGCTGATACTGAATATAATAAATTGAAAGTTGATACTGCTAAGATTGATGCATTTAATGAAGATATAACACTTAATATTAAAAAGACTGCTATATTAAATAATGAAGGAATTGGCATTGTTGGTTATACATTATTTATTGAAGCTGTTGGCATTGATAATAATGTACTAGTTAGTTATTTTGTGAATTCTGATGGAACTAGAAAGTTTGTAGAAAATCCATATAATTTAAAATAAAAAAAAGTAGATGTCAAAATCTACTTTTTTATTATCTTTTTTTAGTTGGAACGAATATTAATGCACCAATTCCACCTATTACTACGGCAAATATACCGACAATAATTAACACTTCCACTATATCAGTTTCAGCATCCCAATAATCCACACCATCATGTATAGATGCTAATTCTAAATTTTCTGAAGTAGGAGAATGATTTGCTAAGATAGGAGCAACTACATCTACATAGTCTTCACTATTATAAGCATCTACTATTTCTTCAAATAAGGCATCGCCTAAAGCATCATTAAACCCAATTTGATCATAATCACCTATTACAAAGTAAGGTATTGAATCCATAGAAGCAGAATCTACATCAAAATGTTCTTTTACATCATAAGCTAATTCTCTGTTTGCAGTATTATTGTTTGTTTCAAATATAACTATATCAACAATATCATCATATTTACCTTCAAGTTCATTAATATATATTAATGCTAACTGACAATAATCACATCCATCTCCTCTAAAGAAATATAGTGTTACTTTTTCTTTATCACCAGTTTCCCAGTATGGAATACTTTCTGCATCTGCTGCCTCTTTTAATGTTTCAGCTTCATAATCTTCACCTTTAATTATATCTGCTACTTCATCATTATAATCTTCATCTTCATAAGCTTTTAAAGCTTCTTCAATAATTTTATCTCCAACAGATTCATTGAATCCTACTTGATCATAATCACCAACAACTAAGTAAGGTACACTACTCATTTTAGATTCTTCAACATCAAACTCAGTTTTAACTTTTTTCATAATGCTATCGTTATCTTCATTATGATAAGTTTCAAAAATAACAAATTCTATATAATCATCATACTTACCTTCTAAATCATTGAAATATTGGATTGCATTTTTACAATGACCACATCCATCTCCTCTAAATAAGTATACTTTTACCTTATCTTTATCTGTTACCTCCGGCAACTCTTCAGCATAGACATTTGTAAATGCAAATGTCGCTAATAAACTTATAATTAATAATATTTTTTTCATTTTACCTCCAATTAATATTTTATCATATTAAATTTACTTAATAAAGCATTTATATGCTTTAACTATTTTTACCATTATATCTTTTTCATCTATTTTCATTTCATTAGTAGCTACTAAAGTAGCAAGGCCATTTGAATAAAGCCACATATTCATAAATAATTCTTTAGCATCTTCAAATGAAAGATTTTGTTTATTCACTAAATTTATAATAGTAGATTGATTCCATTTTTCATCTAATACAGAATTTATATTATTCCATTTTAAATTATCAGATAAAAATAAACTAATAAATAAATTTTTATATTTTTGTGCAAACTCTACATAAGCAATACATAAAGTTAATAAAGCCTTTTTATTATCGATTCTACTATTTATAAAATCATCATATTGTTTATATATTTCTATATAAACTTCACTTTTAATTTCTTCCATGCCTCCAAATAATCGATAAAGGGGTTTAGTAGAGACTCCCATACTTTTTGCAAGGCATCTTGCATTTAAGCTTTCCCACCCATCTTCATTAATTAATTTAACTGCACTTTTAATTACATTTTTTTTAGAAAGTTCTAATACTGCTGGCATATTATATCCTCCTTAGGTAACTTATGTTACTATTATATCAATATATATTTTACTTGTAAATATAATTATTTGTCATATTCTTTTATATAATCAAATATTTCATCATCTTTATAATACCCTAATACTTGATTTAAGTTAATATTTATAGACGATTTAAATATATTCTTATCTACAAATTTATTGGTTTTTCTCATAGTATTAATTAATTCCTTAACTTCTTTTCTTTTTGAATTTTCTTCTTTAAGCGAGCAAGCACATCCAATAAAATCCATATTTATATATTTCATCCAAGATAATATACTTTCTTCTTTCACTAAATAAAGCGGTCTTATAAGTTCAATGTTTTCAAAGTTAGCACTATGCAATTTAGGTAACATGGTTTGAAATTGACCACTATATAACATTGAAAGCATAATTGTTTCAATCACATCATCAAAGTGATGCCCTAGAGCAATTTTATTACACCCTATAGTTTTTGCAAAATGATATAAATATCCTCTTCTCATCTTAGCGCATAAATAGCAAGGAGCTCCCTTATTATTATTTTTAACTATTTGAAATATATCTGTATTAAATACTTCTAACTTAATTCCTAATTTTTTTGCATTAGATAAAGTTTTTTTTATACTAGTTTTATTGTATCCTGGATCCATACAAATATATTTGATATCAAATTTTATCTTTCCATGTCTTTTTAGTTCATCTAGACATTTAGCAAGCAAAAATGAATCTTTGCCTCCAGAAATACAAACTCCTATAACATCATCATCAGATATTAAATTATAATCAGTTACCGCAGTTGTAAATTTACGCCATATATCTTTACGATATTTTTTTATAATACTTCTTTCTATATCTTTTATTTCCATAGTTTCTCCTAGTCGTACCTATTTTAACATATTAAAATAATAAAAAAAAGAATAACCGCATGGTTATTCAATAATATCTAAATCATGATCTTTAAGATATTTTATAAAAGTTTCTTTTATTTCTAATAAATCTTCACCATCAATTGTTTTATTTAGGGATGAAACATTAAATCTAATTAAATATTTAATAACGTTTTCTTCTTCATATGTTTCTATAAGTTTAAAACTATTTACAAATTCATTATGATAGTTAACTATTATATTGTTTAAATATTCATAATTTTTATCCTTAGGAACCAACACTGCATAATCTAAAGTAACAGCTTGGAATTTAGTTTGTTCCTTAATTGTTTTTACATCTTTTTCCAGCATTAAAAACTTTGTAAAATCAATATCTATTATTGTTACAAATTTTTTCTTTCCTAAGTTAAAACTTACTTCTGGAGATACTATATTAATAGTTCCATATAACTCATTATCAATGAATATTTTTTTTGCATATTCAGAATTATAATATTTATCAACACTATAATCTTTAAAAACAACTTCTTTGTTTTTAAATACTCTAAATATTTCATTAATCATTTTTTTAGAGTTCATATATATTATTTTTGCATCATTTTCATGACCACAATTTAATATAGAAAGTGCTAGTTTATTTTCATCATCTTTTACAATAGTTCCTATTTCATAAATAATAAAATCATTATAGTTTTTATAATTAAGTTCAACAAAAGGCAATAAAGATAATCCCAGTTCATCACGCAGTATATTATTTTTCACTTTGTTAATAACTGTTATATTATTCTTTTCTATATTACATTTTTTTAAAAATTCTGAATCGTACCATAAGTATGAATGTACTTCTGATGCACTATATTTTTTTGTTAAATAATTTTTTAATTCATATTCTATTTCAAAGTTTGTTTCATGAACTTCAAAAGTTATATCTGCTTTAATAGGTTTTTCTTCAATATTTTCATAACCATACATTCTAGATATTTCTTCAATTATATCAGCATCCATGGAGATATCCTTAGTAGCTCTAAAAGACGGCGCCGTTACAATAAATTCCTTTTCATTTATTTCAACTTTAAATTCAAGAGAATTTAAAATATTTTTAACAACATCATCACTTACTGTTATTCCCATATATTTATATAATTTTTCTTTTGCTAAATGAACAGTTACTGTTTCATATTTTTTGTTATAAACATCAGTAAAATTTGATGCAACACTTACTTCTGGGTTTATTTCTTTTAATAAATAAGCAAATCTTGCAGCTGCAATTTCACATAGTTCAGGGTCTAGTGATTTTTCATATCTAGCTGAAGCTTCAGTTCTATGTCCTAAATACGTTGCTGATTTTCTAATATTTACAGCATCAAATACTGCAGCTTCCAATACTATACTAGTTGTATCATCAAGAACTTCTGAATTAAGCCCCCCCATTATACCAGCTAAACCAATTGCTTCTTTTTCATTTTTAATCAATAATACTTCTTCATTTAATTTTCTATTTACATTATCTAATGTTGTAAATTCTTCATCTTTTTTTGCTAACTCAACATTTATAGACTTAACTTCTCTTGAATCAAAAGCGTGCATTGGTAAACCAACTTCACTCATAACATAATTAGTTAAATCTACTAGTAAGGATATAGTTCTATAACCTGTATAGTATAAAAACATTTGCATTTCTAGAGGTGTTTTATTAGTTTTTATATTATCCATTTTAACTGCAGTATATCTATGAACATAATTACTATTAATATTGACATCTAGATCTTTTTTATCATTAGAAAATTTTTCTAATTCTAAAGGTAGTAATTCACTACTGGTAATAGCGGCTATTTCTCTAGCTATTCCATAATGTGACCATAAATCAGGTCTATTTGTTAAACTTTTATTATCTATTTCTATAATTATGTCATTAATTGGAAGTACATCTTTAATATCAAGTCCTAGTTTTGTATCTTCTGGTAACTCTATAATTCCGTCATGATCTGAACTAATTCCCAGTTCATCTCCAGCACATAACATTCCTTCACTTAATACTCCAGCTATTTTCTTAGCCTCTATTTTAAAACCAGCTACTTCTCCGCCTACTTTTACTAAAAAGGCTTTTAATCCAAGTCTCACATTCGGAGCCCCGCATAAAATACTATATGTTTTTTCACCATCAAATACTTCTAAAACACTATATTTATCTTTTGTAGGATGTTTTTCACATTTCGTAATTTCTACAGTAACTACATCTTTTAAATCTTTACCTTTTTCTACTATTTCTTCAACTTCAGCAGTTCTAAGTGCAAATTTATCCCATATTTTAATCCAATCAATATTATCTGAATTTTTTATATATGTTTTTAATTTATTACATGATATTTTCATTATTCACCAAACTCCTTTAAATATCTTAAGTCACCAGAGTTGTATACTCTAATGTCATTAGATTTATATTTCATCATTGCTAATCTAGATAGTCCTAATCCAAATGCAAATCCAGAATATTCATCAGGATTAATTCCACTTTCTTTTAATACGTTTGGATGTATCATTCCACATGGGCAAAGTTCTATCCACCCTGAATTTTTGCATGTAGAACATCCTTTTCCTCCACAGATGACACAACTACAATCAAGTTCAAAAGATGGTTCTGTAAATGGAAAATAACCAGGTCTTAACCTTACATCTAAATCTGCTTTAAATACTTCTTTTAAAAATCCTTTAATTACAAATATTAAATTACTTATAGATATATCTTTATCAATTACCATACCTTCTAACTGAAAAAATGTATTTTCATGTGATGCATCTAAATCCTCATTTCTAAAACATCTACCTGGAGCACATATCTTAAGAGGCAAGTCATAATTTTGCATTGCTCTAATTTGATTTGGAGAAGTTTGCGTTCTAAGTAATTTCCCATTTGATAACCAGTAAGTATCCTGAATATCTCTAGCAGGATGGTCTTTTGGAACATTTAGTGCTTCAAAGTTAAAATACTCACTTTCCATTTCTGGTCCGTTGACAATCGTAAAACCAAGTCTTTTTAATATATCAGTAACCTCTTTAGCAACAATAGTAACCGGATGTAAAGATCCTAGTTCGTTGTATACTGGCAAAGTAGAATCGAAATCATAATTTGCTTGGGTATTTAATTCAACCAGTTTTTTACTAACTTCTTCCTCAATTTGTTTTTTAGTGTTATTAAGTAAAGGTCCAAAAGTTTTTTTATCTTCAACTGATAAATCTTTTATTCCCATTAACAGTGTAAAAAACTCACTGTTTTTACCAATGTAATTAGATTTAATATTTAGTAAATCAGCTTCTTTTTTACAACTATTAATTTCTTTTAAACAATTTTCTAAAATTTCTTTAATTTTTATTTCCATAAAACCTCTTTCCTATAAAAAAAATCATAAATTAAGATAAGGACGAAAATATTTCCGCGGTACCACCTTAATTTATGATTATTCATACACTCATGCTATAACGCTGCAAAGCGATCAATACTCCTTAGGCGAATTTCATTATTTGATTATGCGCTTTCAGCTAATGCAACAATCTCTGTTAATTCCAAATAATTACTTAAACTAATTCATAATATTAATTTAAAAATATTTTAACACATCTTTAAGTAGTAGTCAATTTTAAATGTTCTTAGTTAACTTAATTAATTCTATTATTAAATCTTCATTATTAACTTTTTGAACAAGAACTTTGTTATCAGACTTTTTTTCTTCTAAAAACGCTATTTTATCTTTCATAATTTCTAAATCTTCATTGATTTCAATTGAAAAATAATATTTTTTCTCATTATACTCAATTATATTAAGAATTAAATATCTTTCTTCATTTTCTAAGACTATAATTACATCTTCTTTCATTTTATATCTCCGTTAATTTAATAATATCATCTAACTTTTTAAAAGGTATATCATCATCTAAATTTATTACTTCTCTAATAGGAATAAATTTTGTGTTTTCTTCTTCATCAAATTCTAATGAACTTAATATTAAATCTATTTCATCTTTAATTGTATGTATATTTTCATCAAAGTGTTTAATTCTATTTTCAATATATGTTAATTTACTAGCAACCTCTTTAATTCTTTTTATATCATTTAATCTTTTATCTTCATCATATAAATTAGTTTTGCTTTCTAACTCAGTATTAATAGCAACAATATTTTTATCATTTTTTTCTTTAAATGTACTTAAATATTTTACACTAGTATTTCTAACTAATATTGTATATTCCACTAAAGAATTTAAATCTTCATTATACTCATTTTCTAATTCTTTGTTATTTACCAAGGTATTCACCTTATTTGCTAACTGTTCTATTTGGGTATCATCTATTTTCTTAATATCAATTCTAAGTTTATCCATTTCTTTTTCTATAAACTTGTTTAAATTTAATAAATCCTTTTTACGTGTTTCGAGCTGAGCATTTTTTGAACCAATATAATCATTATTTTTTATTCTATTTTGAATATCCATATATTCTTTACGAAATATTTTTCTTTGTTTTTCTAAAAAATCTTTATCAGACTCAGTTACATATGGAACTTCATTTACTACTACTATTAATTCATTTAATTTATTATGCGCATCAGTAAATTTATTATTTTCTACTAATGATTTTAATTCACACGCAAGATATGCTGGCGAAGTACATAGAAGCAACTTCTTTTTTTCTGTTACTTCTAATTCTTCTATAAAATTTCTTAATTTTTTTTCATGTTTATCTTTTAGCTCATTGGCTTTTTTTATTTCAAGTTCACCGTGTAATGGTATATTTTGATTGTTAGAATTGTTTTTTAATATATTTATAGTTTTATTTAAAGTATCTATCTTATTATCTAAATTCGATAGATCTGTATTAACTTTATTTAAATGATATTCGCTTGCACTAATTTTAAATAATTTTTCAATTAGTTCATAAATTGAATTCTTCATATAACTCCTTTATATTCTACTTTTAATATACCATAAAATGATCTTATTTACAAACCAATAAGTAAAGAGGCAAAAAAACAAGTATACGTTTTGTATAAATAAATGGAAAATTTTGGTATTTTTGAGATAATGCTATTAGGTGGTAATATGTTAGGTAAATATTTAAAGTATATGCGTACTACTAGAGGCTTTTCTCAAAAGGCTCTAGCAGAAAAGTTATTTATTGCAACAAGTACTCTATCGCATTATGAAGTAGGTACAAGAATGATGCCTTTTCCAATTTTTCTAAAAGTTGTAGAATTGTGTGATTATGATCTTAAAATTATTGATTGCCTTTCTGGTAAAGACATTACCAATAGTGCAGTAATTAATGAGGAATAAAAAAAATATTCCTTTTTATTTTGAAATATTTTTTAAATCTGCATAAATTTGATCTAATGACTTTAACTCAGTATGATCTTTTGGCGTAGGAATATTATTAGGATTATCTGAGCTTTCAGCATCATAATATTTTACTTCTCCAGAATAACCTATTAATAACGGTTTATTAAAGAGCGGAAATAAGAAACTATTTTTTGGTATTTTCTTACCAATTTCTGAAATCCTTAATAATCTTACTATAGCTTTTGCAACTATGTATAATGATGGTATAACTATAATTAACAACCATCCAGCTTTACTTGCTAGGAAAAATTGTAGTTGACCTAGTTGTGGTATTTTTAATTCTACTCTTCCCATTATGGAATTGAATTTTACAGGTACAGGATCTTTAACAAAGTTATTATCTCCTTTAGTGTAAAAACTATATTCTCCATTTGAATCCATGACAATTTCTACTACTCTATGAGTAACAGATATGGTTTCTCCCGGTCTAAAATCTGAAGAATTATATGAAATAATATCTCCAACTTTTACATCCTCAGGGGAATCTATTTTATTAACTATAACTACATCATTAACTTCAATATTAGGAAGCATACTAGGACTTATAATTGTATATAATGAAATCTCAGGTTCATGCCCAATACCTTTTTGTTCATAATTCTTCATGGAAAAGAAATAATATAATAAGAATACTACACATACAAAAAGAATTACAAATATAGACCAACTAATAATAGAACCGACAAAGTGTAATGGGCCGGCCATATATTTTTTGTAAAACTTAACAAAATTACTATTGTATAGATCTCTTCTTATTTTATCTAGTTCCAATATAATATACCTTCCTATTCTATATAAAATTATACCCCAATTATAATAAAATAACAAGATAAGAATTAAGCAAAATAAAAAATCGTTTATTAAACGATTTTATCTCTAATATCAATTAGAGTAATATTACTTATGGAGGAACCAGCCGGATTTGAACCGGCGATGAAGGTGTTGCAGACCTGAGCCTTACCACTTGGCTATGGTTCCATGTCTTCCGTAAGTAATATTATTTTAATATAAAATATGTATTATGTCAATTTTTTATGACATATTCATACAATCTATTTCTAATTTTTATACTTAATTTTATAATTTCCGAATTTTTACTTTCAACAGGAACTTTTAATACTAATATGTCATCTAAATCATTAGTTTGTCTTACAGATGACACATCTTCAGTAACTTCATTTCCGTTATAAGAATATGTTATTTTAATAAAGTTATAAATGAAATCCTGTTCATCATCATGAGCCTTATAATATGGGGTTGTTTCATCAAGTAACAATGTTCCATTTAGAATTAATAAAGTTTGATTATTACCATATTCACTCAATCCAGCATATATTACATCCGTATAATTAACACAGTTATCATAGATACAACTTTGATACTCATAATAATAGGTATTAGTGTATAAATAATCAGTAATATTTAAAGTTGATTTACCTATCATTGAATTTACAAAGTCTACTGTATCACCAATTTTATACGATCCTTCTACAACTGTTTCATCAAATAAAACCGGAGAAAGATTTACTACATTATATATTGGATAAACATTATTATTTTGAGTTCTAGTTCCCGCGCTTATTTTTAAATCTATATCTTCTGTAATATCATCTTTTGATATCTTATACGGTATAATGTAAGTGTTTTCAGAATTATATTTTATAGATTGCTGAGTGTAACCTACTCCAAAGTCTACAAATTCTTTATTTACATTAACCGCAGGATTATAATATTCACCATTTATATATATTCTTAAATCATTTACATCTAAATCAATATTTTTTTCAGTTTTATTGTCTATTTTTATTCTTAACACTAAATAATAAACATCATCTGCAAAGGTTTCACCATCTAATTTAGTGTTAGTAATATAACTTTCAGTAACTGTTAATTCCAAATTATTATGATATAAAATTTGCCCTTGATTAAATATATTATCTCTAAATACAGCAACTTCTACTGAGAAAATATAAAATAAATATATTCCTACTGCTATAAGTGTTATTACTATCATAAACCAATTTTCTAAAAAATAGTACTTTGCTTCACGTTTAAATCTATTAAACTTCCTTTTTGCTTTATAAGTATTTAGCTCAACACTTATTTCCGCTTCTTCTCTATCTTGTTCATTTAAATTAAATTCTGCTTTTTCATCTCTAAAGTTAAATTGTTTAATATTAAATCCTAAAGCTCTAATTAAAAAATAAAATAAGAAAGCAAATTGGGGAACATATAACATTAATGCAATTTCATCATAAAATCGCGCTGTATTAGCACTAATTACACCAGTTTCTAAAACATCAAATACATAATTAAAAAATATTACAAATCCAAATAATATCATGTAATATAATATTGTTATAGTATAAAATTTCTGTTTTTTATGTTTATAACGTAATAACATAATTATAAATATTAATATAATAAATATAATAAATATTGCTACATATAGTAAGAAATCAAAGTATAATCCTGAAAAATCTCCTGTATTTGTCAGTGAGTAATTATTAGATACATACTCAGAAAAGAATGTTACTATCGAGCTAAATTGTGTAAGAATATATAAGGCAAGTAAAAACATAATAAAATGAATTATTTTAAAATGTTTAATAATAAATGCATATGGTTTTCTTAGTATCATTACATTACCCTCTTATTATATCTATTTTAACACAAAAAAAATATAGTTTAAACACTATATTTAATTTATTTTTTTATTAACTATAATTTGACCAGGAAATAAATATAATGTAGGATTCTGAGATAGTAACCTTTCCTTTGTTATACTAAAGGTATTACTAACACTATCAATAGTATCTCCCTCAGCAGTTACATAAAAACTATAATTTTGTTTAGGTAACAAAATTTCTTGTTCTCTATAAATATAATCATCATTATTTAATCCATTTAATGCTGCAAATAATATTGGATTTACATTATATCTATTGGCAATCTCAGATATAGTTCCCCCGCTTTTTACTTTTACAGCATCATAATATAATTCAGTATTAACAGGCACTACAATATCCACACCTTCTCTTAATGTATCTAAAAAATATATATCGTTAATACTTTTTAAATAATCTTCATTAGTCCCATATTTTTTTGCTATAAGCGATAATGTATCATCCATTTTAAATTTATACCTATCAAACATATACTCACATCCTATATAATAAAGTATGAATGTCTTTAAATAGTGTTAATGAATATAAATATTATTTTTATAATTAAATTCCCATTCAGGATAGGTAACCATTTTAGTTACACCTTTATTGGGATGAAAATAATACAGGGTTGTTTGATCTAAAAATACTACTTCTTTATCATTTTGATATAATATTTCAGTTACATTATAACTTTCTAAAATTATTTCAAAATCTAAATATTTATATTTTAAAATATTACTTTCCACATAATAATTACCTTTAATAATTCTTATATTAGAATTATCAACATTTTTCTCATTAAAGCTTATAATATTTTTAGTTGTAATACTATTATTTTTTAAATTAACAACATATTCTTTGCTATTTTTTTTATCAAAAATATTCAAATAATTATCTTCATAATCAGTATATACTAAATCATAATTAATTTCATTTTTTATTTCTTTATTTTCTAATTCTCCAGTATTAAAATCTATTAAATAATAACTACTAAAAAATTGTTTTTCATCATAATTAGGCATAAATAACTTATCTCCAACTTTAACAGCAGTATTAATATTATATACACCCGATTGAGTAACATCTATTTTAGTTGCTTCATTATCTTTAATATGAATGAAATGATCTAAATTCCATATAAGAATTTCCTTTTCAAGTACATCAAAAATTTCAACATTTTCAAAAGTATCAGTATGTTTTTCTTCGTTTAAATTTCCATTAAATATATAATTTTCTTCATTTTTACATATTGGATAAAAAGTTAAATCTCCTGTTATTATTAGGCAGTTATTTTCATCAGTTTTAACATCTGAAATTAATCCTCTTTTAGTTGAATATGTTCCATTAATAGCAAAGGAAAAAGTATCATCTTCTGTTTTAATGGTATATTTAAAAGCTTTATCTTCTATATTATAATTTTCTTCTATAGAAATATTGTTTATTTCATAAGTATAACTATAACTACTTTCTTTATAATAAAAATATAAAAACATACTAAAAATTATAAATAATATTATTAAAAAGATTACTAATTTTACTTTAGGCTTTAATTTCATAGTACTGGTTTATGACGATTAGCTTTAAGAATATGTTTTACTAAATTAGTCTCAGCATCGTCTACTCCATGCTTAGATACATTTGATATGATTACTAGTTCCTTAAGGGTATCTATTTTTATTTTACCCCATATTAATCCCCTATATACTTTTATATCATTACACATATCAGGTGTAATAGATTTTAAGAAATATCCCCATACTACTCTCTTTTGCGCTACTATTATTCTTTTATTAGTAACCGCTACTATACATGATGTAAAAATATCATAAAATTTATCATTTTTTTGACCTGCAAATGCGAATATAACCTTTTCATTTTCATTTAAATGTTTTTCTACAACACTAGCGTGCTTTGGAAGTCTCCAAGCAACAGTTCCAGGATTATTTTTTTTATATTCCATTACATGTTCCATAACTGTTTTCATATTCATCACCTATTTATATTTTATAACTAATTTAATAAATAAGCAATTACTTTATTCTTCAGTTTTCATTTTCTTTTGATTAAATAATTCCGTTAGATTATCAGTAAGACTATAAACACCCGTTGATAAAAGCCCTGCTGCAGTTACAGAATGTGAAAAATCCCCCGTGCTTATATAATAGATTATAGAAATAGTAATTCCGATAACTAAATTTTGTATTGGTATTAGTTTATTATTAAACCAAGGTATTTTTGTAGCTATAAATCCACATATTATTGTAATAATCATAGTTGATGACATAATAATTTGTTCCATAAAATTAACCCCTTTCAATATAAAGTATTCTGCATTAATTATTTTGAAAATTGATTTAGCCCATACAAAAAAATAACAATAGAATAAATATATTAATTTTCCTATTAATGGTGATTAATTTTATTTAATAATTAAATTTAGTGATATAATATATTTATAAGGATAAATATATGAAAAGAAAAAAAGTATACATCATATTATTAATTATTATATTTATACTATTACTTATAATTTCTATTATAATAAATAATAAAAAAATAAATGTTACTAAATTTGAATATTATAATGATTTAATACCTGAATCATTTAATAATTATAGCATAGTACAATTATCAGATTTACATAATGAAGAATTTGGCCAGAATAATACAGATTTAATAACTATAGTAAAAGAAATAAATCCTGATTTAATTGCAATGACAGGAGACATGATAGATAGTAAAAAAAATGATATTAATATAGTCTTAGATTTAGTTAATGAATTAAAAAATATTGCTCCAATATATTTTGTATCGGGCAATCATGAAGCTACAATAGATTATGACAATATGGTAGAGAAGTTAACTGAATCAGGGGTTACTGTTTTAAATAATGAAATGGAATTAATCACTTTAAAAGATGAATGTATTGAAATAATTGGATTAAATGATTTAGCATTCCTACCTAATGAACCATATTTAGGAAATATGGCATTAGAAAATACTGAGTCAGTTTTAAAAGAATATATAGATAGTAATAATTTCCAATTATTACTATCACATAGACCTGAAATATTTGATACTTATGTAGAAAATAATATTGAACTTGTTTTAAGCGGTCATGCTCATGGTGGACAAATTAGAATTCCGCTTATTGGTGGATTAATAGCTCCAGATCAAGGATTTTTTCCAAAATACGATGCAGGAATATTTGAAGAAAATGATACAACAATGTATGTAAGTAGAGGCTTAGGCAATAGTGTTATACCATTTAGAATAAACAACAACCCTGAAATAGTTAATATAATTTTAAAAACTAGTAATTAAATTATTTACACATAAAAAGAACCTATATAAGGTTCTTTTATATCGATAATTAAAATTGAATGCTTGCTAATTTAGTAGCTATTCTTGCCATTGTATTAGAAAATTCAATTAATTCATCATCAGATAAATCAGTTTCTAAATCATTTGCTTTATCAGCCCATTCAATAGCCTCTAGAGCTAAATCAGTATATTCTTGAATTAATGTTAAGTCAGTTGGATTTTGATTATATTTTTCCATGAAATCAATGTAGTCATCTACCCAATTTTCATAATCTTCTAAAAATTCTTGCCATTCTACTGATCCTTCAGTATCATCCTCTTCATCTTCAGTTTCTTCATATATGTATATTGATATTACATTAAAACCTTCATAAGTAATAGATACCTTATAACCATTTCCATTACTTGCTGAATATGAATTTTCAACATCATAAGGATCCACATCAAATCCTTTAGATTTGCAATCTTCTATATATTCTTTATATTCATCTATTGAAATTTCAGAAATATATATTTGAAAACTATTTTCAGAATCATAAATTATTTCTCCTAATAAGTCAGCTTTTGGAAATTCTGGTAACATTCCAGCAATTTTACTTGAAGACCATTCTACTTCTTCATACTCAACAGGTGCATATACATAAATAGTTAATTCTTCATTAGTATCACTGTAGTATAAATCTAATTCATAACCTTCATCATTAAAAGCATTATAGCTTGACGACGATTCCTCATCATCAATTGTATATCCTTCAGTTTTACTTGATTCTATAAAATTTTGAAATTCTTTCGGAGTTGCATTAACCTCAATTTGTAATGTATCACTATCGTTAAATTTTACTTCACCTTTTTCAAAACCAAATTCATCAAAAGATTCATTTAAAACAATTTCATCCCATACAATTGTTGTATGAGTATTTTCCTCCATTGTTGAGAAAAATGGTATTATCAATACTAAACCTAATAATAAAGGAACAAAACACATACTGCTTTTTACAGTTTTAACAACACCTTTTGCTATTACTATTGTTAAAATATATAAACATAGTTGTAACACAATTATTATTATATTAAGAACAGAAGTCTCACCATAATTTAACAATAATGCTCCCAATGACACGATAATACCAATTACCGCTAAAAATTTAATAAATTTGTATTTTTTCACATTATCTTCCTTTCCAACACTGTTTTCTTTTTTTTCATTTTTCATAAACATATCTCCTTTCTAAATACATTTTATAATTTTATTCTATCATAAACGATTTTTTCTATCAATATCTTTTTGTTTAAATAAAAAAATGACTCCTTTCAGTTGATTAGTTATATTTTTATTATACAACTAATTTTCCAACTTTTGGAAGCCATTTCATATTACTATGGTGGAGCAGAGGGGAATTGAACCCCTGTCCAATATTCTACAGCATATAACATCTACAAGTTTAGCTTAATTTAAATGTTCTTAATAACTGGCTTAAGACTAACCTATCATCAAGTAAGTTTAGTAAAATTTCGAGTAATATTCCCAAACATAATATTACTTATATTTTGTATATATGATCCTCTGATTTAAACTACAAAAATTTTAAATAGAAGAGCTCCAGCTTATTATTAAGCGTATGAAGGAGCGAAACCTAAAGTTTCGTTATTTAATTTTTTGTGCATTTTAAGTATGCCTACTACTTGCAATTATACCAATACAAATATGTCGAAACCAAGACTGCCCCGTGAATACATTATACCATAATACTGCGAATTTGTCGAGTTTACAGTAATATATGAAGGCATATTGAATAGATTTTTCTAAGGAGAATTTTTATGAAAAATAAATACTATTTAATTATACTTCCATTACTAATTGCTATGATATCAACATTCTTTATAGATTCCTCTCTAAATAGCCTGGTATTACCACCTTACATGCCTCCTGCATATGTTTTCGGTATAGTCTGGAGTATTTTATACTTGTTAATGGGATATTCGTTATACCTAGTTAAAAACGATAATAAAGCTGTTTTAATATTCTGGATTCAATTTATATTTAATATAGTTTGGTCTTTTATATTTTTTAACTTTAATTTATATTTATTAAGTGTTGTATGGATTGGTATATTAATATTCCTTGTTAATATAATGTTATTAACATTTATTTTTGTAAATAAAAAAGCAGTATATTTAAATCTGCCTTATTTTATTTGGTTATTAATTGCACTTTATTTAGCAACTGGTATATTTGTTCTTAATTAACTATATCCATGCTACTAACAGCATTTAATGCAAGCGTTGTAAATTCTTGCTTTAAATATAATGGATATGCTGCTACTCCTACCATTGATGCATTATCTGTACAATATTTAAAAGATGGAACTAATAACTTAGCTTCATTTTTTTCTGCAATAATTTCTAATTCTTTTCTTAAATATTTATTTGCAGATACTCCACCTCCTAATATTAAATTTTTAATTCCAGTATTTTTTAGTGCTAAATCAACTTTACGAGTTATTTGTTCTACTGCAGCCTCCTGAAAAGATCTTGCTAAATCACTTACTCTAATTTCATTACCTCTAGCTTTTTCATTATTTACTATATTTATTACAGCACTTTTCAAACCACTGTAACTAAAGTTATATGTATCATCCAATACAGGTTTAGGTAAATTATAGGTTACTTCACCTTCTAATGCTTTTTTTTCTACACCTGGTCCACCAGGATATGGTATACCAAGAACTCTAGCAACTTTATCATAGGACTCACCAATAGCATCGTCTAAAGTAGCTCCTAGCAGTTCAAAATCATAATCTCCATTCATTTTTATTAATTCTGTATGGCCACCACTTACTACTAATGCTAATGAAGGATATTCATATTCATTTTCTATTTTCGGAGCATATATATGGGCTATTAAATGATTTACTTTAATAAGAGGTTTATTTAATAGATATGATAATGTTTTAGCAAACTCTATACCAACTAATAATGAACCCATTAATCCTGGAGCATAAGCTACCGCTATAGCATCTATTTGATCTAGAGATATGTTAGATAACTTTAATGTTTGTTCTAAAACTAGAGTAATATTTTCACAGTGCATTCTTGAAGCTATTTCAGGAACAACACCACCATATAATTCATGTGTTTTCATTTGAGTTAATACAGTGTCATATATAATTTCTTTGCCATTTTTAACTATAGCTATACTTGTCTCATCACATGTAGTCTCTACTGCTAAAATATATACTTCTTTCATATTATCTCCTTTCCTATTTGTTTTTTTTCATAACAAGTGCATTATCTTTATTATAATATTGCTTACGTATGTTAATAATACTAAAACCTAAATTTTCATATAACCTAATAGCAATTTTATTATTTTCATTCACTTCTAAAAAACAATCCTTGTTTTCTTTATTAAATATTAAATTTAACATTTTACTAGCAACTTTTTTATTCTGATACTTTTTATCTACTGCTATTGCAAGTAATTCTAGTTCATCAAGTAAATTATTAAGTAAAGCAAATCCTATAACTTTATTATTTATTTCATAAACATATAATAGTTTACTTTTATCTACTAAATATTTTTCAATATCATACAAGATTTCAAAATTAATATCAACAAGCGTTCCTAATTCATTGATAGAACTTATATCATTTATATTAGCTTTTCTTATCATCTTTTTCTACCTCAATAAGCTTAATGTATATTGGTTTAACACTATGAGCATTTTGAGGCTCTTTTTTCAAAGCATTATTTAATACTTTATTATAATCAATAGAAACATCTGTTATTACTTTATACTCACTATTAAATTTATCATACTCAATATTACTTAAATACTTGTAATCTCCAACTAAATTGTTATCAACATCAAAGATACCAATATAATATCCATTTTTGTCGTTAATACCAAAAATTTGTTTTTCTTTATCAATAGAAAAAGCTATTTCTTCTAAACTAGTTATTGTTCTAATAGGAATATTAAGAACATAAGCAAAAGTTTTAGCAATTGTAACGCCTAACCTAACACCAGTAAATGATCCTGGTCCATTTACAACAATAATGCTCTCTGGTTTATCATCATTTAATACCTTTTTAATAGATGGCATAATAAACTGACTATTATTATGCTGACCAGTAATGGTATCTTCAGCAATAATTTTGTTTTTATTAAAAAATTTGATAATAACATTATCAAAACAAGTATTAATATATAAAGTTTTCATTATAACACCGAGCTCATGATATCTTCATACACTTTACCATAAGGCTTTAATATCATAACTCTAACGTTTTCATCAGTTATTTTAAATTCTATATCTAATCTTTCAGTAGGTAAATTATCTTTAATAATATCAGCCCATTCAATAATTGTAACTCCACCTTTATTAAAGTAATCAGATATTCCAATGTTATCTCCAACTTCATCTAAACGGTACACATCCATATGAAACAAAGGTAATTCACCATTCATATATTCTTTAATAATATTAAATGTGGGACTAGTAATAGTTTCTTCTATCCCCATTGAAGATGCAAAAGCTTTAGTAAATACAGTTTTACCAGAGCCAAGCTCTCCATTTAAACATATTAACATATTAGGAAATTTTTCGCTTTCTAAATTTTGTGCAAACTCAATAGTATCTTCAATATCCTTTGCAATGTACTTATAATCCATATTATCACCTATAAAAATTATAAAGGAAAAAAAAAAATAAGTAAACATATTTATAGTTATTATACATATCTTTACTTATTTTATTACAAAAAAAAATTGGCGACTACCTATTTTTGCTTGCGCTATCGTCGGCGTATTAGGTCTTAACTTCTCTGTTCG
>CAYJJQ010000003.1:0-2191 GCA_964370545.1 uncultured Muribaculaceae bacterium
ATGAAACAAAAAGCGGTTGGTATAATATGTGAGTTTAACCCACTACATAATGGGCATATTTATTTCATTAACAAAGTTAAGAAAAAATATGAAGGTTATATAGTAGTATTAGTACTTAATGGGTACTTTTTACAAAGAGGAGAAACTAGTGTTTTATCTAAAGAAGATAAAACTAGATTATCTTTAAAATATGGTGTAGATATAGTTTTAGATCATAATATATTATTTGGAACACAGAGTGCAGATAATTTTGCAAATAGTGCACTATATTATTTAAATGAGCTTAAAATTGATACTTTAGTATTTGGTTCTGAATCTAATAATACTAGTAAAATATATGATTTAGCATTTAAACAAGTAAATAATGAGGAATTTAATAATAATATAAGAGTTAATCTTAAAGATGGTATTAACTATCCTACAGCACTTGCTAAGGCATATAAAGAAGATATATTTACTACTCCTAATGATATACTTGGTATATGTTATTCTAAAGCGATAATAAGTAATAAGTATGATATAAAAATAGATACTATTAAAAGAACAAATGATTATCATGATATAGATAGTAATGATCAAATTGTTAGCGCTTCTAATATAAGAGAAAAAATTAAAAATAATATAGATATAAGTAATAATTTACCAGAAGATGTAATTAAATGTTTAAATGAAATAGATAAAACTAAGTTATTTGATATACTTAAAACAAAAATAATTACATCTACTAATTTAGAAGATATATTAGATGTAACTGAAGGTATACAGAATAGATTAAAAAAAGTTATGATAAATTGCAATAATTATGAGGATGCAATAATGGAAATAAAAAACAAAAGATATACTTATAATAAAATAAATAGAATGCTTATTCATATTTTACTTGATATAAAAAAAGATGATATTCCTTCTAAACCAGAATATATCAAAATACTTGGTTTTACTAGTAAAGGTCAAAAATATTTAAATAGTTTTAAAGAATTACCTTTACTTAATAAAGATAATATATGCTATAAATCTGAACTTAAAGCTAGTTTAATATACGATATTTTAACTAATAGTAATACTTATAGTTATGAAATTAAAAATAAACCTATAAAAGATGTATAATTATATATTATGTGCATATAATATTATTACAGTGATGTAATGGAAGTAAATTACATTACTGTAAATATAAATGAGGATGAATCCTCTAAAAATAGCTTGCAAAATATGCAAGTTATTTTTATGGTATAATCTTTTTTATTTTCAAATAATTTATGCTATTTTTATTATACATATCATATCTTATTTGACCTGCAATAAAATCTGCAATCATAATACCAAATGAATCACCAGATTTTAAGTAATTTATTTTAATATTTAATGTATTATATAATATATTATTATATTTTATATTATATCTATAGTTATATGTTCCATTTATTAATTCATTATATATATCCCCTTTTAGTGATCTACAAGCATTACTTTTAATATTACTTTCATCTATATTAATTTCCATATATAATTTATCATACCTAGATATAATTTTATTTTTAATTAAGTATAAAACTATATTTTTTATTAATATTTTATGAGCATAATCTTTATATCTTCCTTTAGATTTAGTATTACTCATAATACAGTTATTTATATTTTCATTTTTAATTATTACTCCAAATAAAATATTGTTTTTTATTTTATGAAATATTATTCTTTTATGCTTTATTCCTAATTTATTATATTTTATTTCTTTTTGATAATTAATTTTTTTATTTAACAACTCAATTTCATTTAAAGAAAAAAATAGTATACCACCATATACTATATACTTATCATTTTTATGCATAACTCCAGAATCATCAATATAAATATATAATCTTTTCATATTATTATATTACCTACTAATATAGTTATTTCCTTTTAATAAAACTTGCTTTTTTGTATCAAATATGTTATAATTATATTACCGAGGAGGGTTTATGAAAAATAATGTAAATGCAAAAGATTATATAGTTAATATGAATAAAGGAGTGTACACTAGTGCTCAAGTATTTAAAAATACAAATTTAGAAGCACTTTCTTCTGAAGAAATAGTTAGTACAGTATATACTTTATATGATGAAATAGCAGTACTTAAAGGTAATCAAAATGATAACGCTGGTGCTAAAAGCATGTATAAAGCAAAACTTAATTGTTTAAACAAACT
>CAYJJQ010000003.1:2201-63815 GCA_964370545.1 uncultured Muribaculaceae bacterium
AATCCAAGTGTATTAAAATTATTAACTACTTATAGTCAAAATAATGAAACAAAAGAAAGCCAAAGATAATAATCTTTGACTTTTTTTATATTAATCTAATAATATCTTGGATAGCAATATATATAGATAGTAGTATCAACAATACAAATCCTACTAAATGAAATATATTTTCTACTTTAGAGCTTACTGGACTCCCCTTTATTTTTTCAATTAATAAGAATAATATTCTTCCACCATCAAATGCTGGGAACGGAAGTATATTTAGTATTCCTACATTAATAGATAAAAATGCTACTAAATAGATTGTATCTAGAAAACTACTTGATGCTGAAGCTTCTACTACTTCATACATGCCAATAGGACCAGATAACATATTAATGCTTAATTGACCGCTAAATAATCCATATAGAGTAAAATACATACTTTCTACTATAGAACCAAATTTAACAAAAGCATATTTAATACTTTCAAAAAAACCTTCAGCTTTTTCAGTTTCAATACCTATACCAAACTGTTTAGTTTCTGTTCCATTATCTGTAGTAATCATTTTAGGTTCAATAGATATTGTTTTAATACTGTCATCTTCACGCTTAACAGTAAAATCATATATTCCATCTTCATCTTCCATGTGAAGCATTATTATTGCTATATCCCAAGTAGATACATCTTTACCATTTATTTTAATTATTTCATCACCAGGCATAATTTCTGATGCTGCAGCAGGAGTATCTTCAACTACTGCTGCTATTTTAGTTGTAAGTGTATTACCAGCTCCTGCTAAAGATATAATAAATAGTATTATAATAGCAAGTATAAAATTATTTACTACACCAGCAACTAAGATAACTATTTTTTGATACCATTTTTTATTGCACATATACGCATCTTTAGGTATGTTATTTTCTTCGTCGTCTTCAAATACTTCACCAGCCATCGATACGAATCCGCCAAGAGGTATAGCTCTTAAGTTATATTTTATTTTATCTTTACCAAGTTTAGAATAAATAACTGGGCCCATACCAATAGAAAATTCATAAATATGAACTTTAAATTTCTTAGCCCAAAAAAAGTGGCCTAATTCATGAACTAATATAATTATTCCTAGAATAAATATAAGTAATAAAATCATTAATATTTGCATTTTTTTCTCCTTTATATTAGAAATGCTTTAAGCATCATAAATAATAGCGATACTAAGAGTATACTATCAATTCTATCAAGTATACCTCCATGACCAGGTATTAATTTTGAAAAGTCTTTTATGTCATTATCTCTTTTTATTTTACTAAATACTAGATCTCCTAGCTGCTCTACTATTCCTAGTAATACAGTTATAAGTACTACCGCTGTTGTTATATCCCCTATTAAGTTATGATATATTATTAAAGCAACTGCAGTAGATACTATTAAACCACCTATAGCACCTTCTATTGTCTTTTTGGGGCTTACATGCTCTATTAGTTTATGTTTACCTATAAGGATGCCTGTAAGCATGGCAAATAGATCTCCTAGTATAGGTATTGATATTAGGTATATTAGTATATTCAAGTTAGTTCTTACATAAAATAAACTGTTAAATGCAAGTCCTAAGAATAATACTATACCTAATAAATTAAAAGCTTTAGAAGTATTATACTTATCATCTTTATAAAAAAGTGAAGGAACTATTAATAATATGGTTGGTATTATTAAATTATAATAACTTATTCCATTATCTATCTTAAAGAAGTAATTACTTGTTAGAACAATAAAAAAGGATATACCTCCAATATATTTTATTATTTTAGGCAAATCATTAAATGCCTTTAATTTAGTTATATCTATATATGATAGTATTGCCATAATACATATTAATGTAGCAAATATACCTCCACCTACAATAATTATAGGAATAGTTATTGCAAGCATTATAATAGCGCTAATGGTTCTTTGTTTCATAATATCTCCCTTACTAATAGTATATTACATTTAAATACTTTTATAAAGAAAAAATGTAGTATTTAATTATATACTATCATCAAATCTTTCTATTTCTTCTAAATTTTCTTCAACCATATTTCTAAAGCGTTTTTTAAATACAAAAACCCTTCTTCTTAAAGTTTCTGCTTCTGCTTCAATTTTTTCTGCTCTTATTAAAGCATTATTAACTATTCTATTAGCATTTTTCTTAGCATCTTCTAACATAAGTTTAGATTCATCAAATGAACTTTTTCTAATAGTACTTGATGTTTCTTCAGCAAGTATTATAGCTCTATTAAGTGTACTTTCTAAATTTTTATATCTAGCAAGTTCGCTTTCAAGTCTAGCTACATTTTGATCACTTAACTTTAGTTTATTTAGTAGTTCTTCATATTCTTTAATTACATCATCTATAAATTTATTGACTTCTTTTTTGGAATATCCAGGAACACTAGTAGTAAACTTTTGCATAAGCATACTCCTTCCTTTTTATTTTACCAGTTTAATTCATCTTCTACGCTTTTTTTACTTGATTTTTCACTTTCATCAGTAATCTTACCTTGAACGCTTACATTCTTAGGAGCACATACATATATACCAACTCCTATTTTTTGCATAGAACCATTTAAAGAATATATACAACCACTTAAAAAGTCGATAATTCTTTTAGCTTGATCAGATGTAACTCGCTTTAGATTAACTACAACACTATTACGATTTTTTAAGTGATCAGCGATAGCCTGTGCTTCTGAGAAGGCTCTTGGTTCTAATAAAATCATTTTATTTCCTGTTTTATTAGCTTCCTCTATTGCTTCACTCTCACTAATGTTGTAATACTCATCTTCATTTCCTACTTTAGCATCTTCATCTTCTTCTTTGAATATACTTTTTATATTAAAGGCCATAATAATTCTCCTATCTTTTATCTCTATTTAATAATAACAAAAAAAGAGTTATATTTCAACTCATTTTATAATTTTTTTATAGTTCTTTAGTATTATCTAAAGACAATAAAAAAACATCATATAAAATATCATCTGTATTATATAAATATTATCCTTCATAAAAAAACTAGTTTTAAACTAGTTATTTTTTTAATTTATCTACAAATTTTGTTATAGTTTCAGTTTTTGTTCCATCAAATGCTCTTAGTACTTCAATTGGAACTGCAAAGATAACAGTGTTTGATTGATCAGAAGATAAATCATTTAAAGTAGATAAAGTTCTAAGATGTAGCGCTCCGGGTGTACTACCCATAGTTTCAGCTGCAAGAGCTAAATTTTTAGCTGCTTCTACTTCACCACCCGCTTTAGTAATTATAGCCATTTTCTCTCTTTCAGCTTCTGCAACTTTAGCTATAACTCTTTTCATTTCTTCAGGTAAAGATACATCTTTAAGCTCTACGTTTTCTACTTTTATTCCCCAAGGATCGGTTGCTTCATCAATAACCTTACATATTTCAGTAGATATTTTTTGTCTTTCGCTTAAAAGTTCATCAAGAGATACTGATCCAACAGCATTTCTCATTGTAGTTTGAGACAACTGAGAAACAGCATGATGGAAATTTTCTACTGCTAGTATTGCTTTAGAAGCTTCAAAAACTTTAAAGTATAATACAGCATTTATTTTAATAGATACATTATCTTTAGTAATTGCTTCTTGCTCTGGCACATCTACTGCTTTAGTACGTATATCTACTTTTCTGTATGAATGAATAATAGGAAAAACTAATCTCCAACCAGGATTCATTATTTTAGAAAATTTCCCAAAAGTGAATTTAACTCCTCTTTCATATTCATTAATTTGTCTAATTGATATTAATATTATTACAAGAATAATTATTAATGCTATTTCCATAATTCCTCCTAAAATTTAATTCTTTCTTTAATATAATTTTCAAGTTCATCGATATTTAAAGTAATTTGCTCCATTGAATCTCTAAATCTTAAAGTTACTTTATTATCAGATAAAGTTGTATCATCTATTGTAATTGCAAATGGAGTACCAATTGCATCACTTCTTCTATATCTTTTACCAATAGACCCTGCATCATCATAGGATACCATAAATTCTTTAGATAACTTTTCGTATAATTCACTAGCTTTATCTCCATGTATTTTTTTTACAAGTGGTAAGATTGTTAATTTATATGGAGCTAAGAATGGATGTATTTTAAGAACTTCTCTTTCTTCACCATTTTCAAGTGTTTCAAGTGTATACGCTTCAAATAAGAAAGCAAGTAAACTTCTTCCTACACCATAAGTACTTTCTATTACATATGGAATATATTTTTCATTTGTTACTGGATCTAAATAATCCATTTTTACATTACTATATTCTTCATGTCTAGATAAGTCATAATTAGTTCTGTTGTGTGTACCATTAATTTCATCAAATCCCCAAGGGAAGTTATAATGAATGTCACATGCTGATTTAGCATAAAAAGCAAGTTTTTCATGATCATGAAATCTTAAATTTTCTTCTTTAATACCTAAATCCATATAAAATTGTTTACCATAATTTTTAAAGTATTCATAAAATGTTTCATCTTCACCTTCTTTGCAGAATGTTTGATATTCCATTTGTTCAAATTCAACAGTTCTAAATATAAAATTCCCTGGTGTTATTTCATTTCTAAATGCTTTACCTATTTGCCCTATACTAAATGGTAGTTTAGTTCTAGACGTTCTAAGAACATTTAAAAAGTTAACATACTCACCTTGTGCATTTTCAGGTCTTAAATATATTTTCATTTTATTATCTTCTGTAACACCACGATAAGTTTCAAACATTAAATTAAATTCTCTAATATCAGTAAAATCTTGTTTACCACATTTAGGACATTTAACATTATTTTCTTTTATTGCTTCAACTAACTGTTTATTGCTCATACCATCAGCATTTTTTACACCAGCATCTTCTAATAATTTATCTGCTCTTACTCTTACCTTACATGCTTTACAATCTACTAAAGGATCAGAGAAACTTGTAGCATGACCAGATGCTTCCCAAACTCTAGGATGCATTAATATGCTAGGGTCAACTTCGTATGCATTTTTTCTTTCTTGAATAAATCTTTTTCTCCAAGCATCTTTTAAATTATTTTTAAGCCTTGAACCTAAAGGTCCGTAATCCCAAGTATTAGCAAGACCTCCATATATTTCACTACCTTGGTAGATAAAACCATATTGTTTAGTATATTGGACTAATTTTTCCATATTTACCATTATTTTCACCTCATAAACATATTATACAAAAAAAAAGAAAATATCTCTATACTAAATGGTTATTTTCTTAAATATTAGGCTACTTTTGAATATGGTTTAGATAATTCTTCAAGTTTTATTAGTTTTTCATCATTAAATTTAACATTTTGCAAGTAACAATCACTACATAGTGGAATATACTCAACATTAGCAGTTCCATCAATTACTATTACATTACCTTCTGATGTGAATTTATTATTAACTTTTCTAGAATTAAATGTTGCTTTATTACCACAAGCACATAAATTAGTAGAGCCTATTTCCTCTATTTTATCTGCTACTGCAAATAATTTAGTTATGCCATCTGAAAATATTTCACCTTTAAAATTACTTTTTAATCCATAAGTTATAACTGGTATATCAAGTTTATGAGCAATATACCATAAATCTTCTACTTGGCTACTACTTAACATTTCTACTTCGTCTACTAATATAGATTTAGCATCTTTATATATTTCATAATAATCATATTCAATTAAACTAGCTTCTATAGGTAGTAATATATCTACTTTTTTATACATTCCAGTTCTAGATACAATAGTATCAGCACCTTTAGTATCTTTAACAGATTTTATAATAACTGTTTTAAAAAATCTTTCTTCATAATTATATGCTGTTTGGAGTATATTAAGAGTTTTACCACCATTCATTGCACTATGTTTAAATATTAAATCAGCCATTTTATATTACCTCTATGATAATATTATCAAATTTAATTTATTAATTCAACAAAAAAATAAAACTATAAAAAAGTTTTATTTTTAAGATAAATTCCAGTGTAAGTTTCATAATAACTTTTAAGCAATCTATCAATTTCATCTTTAATATGTTTATCTATTTTTATATTTGTAATGCTATTTACATCTACTAAATAATACATTCTAAGCAGTTTTAATACTTTTAAATCCACTATTTGATTATTAGTAAAACATTTTTTACATATAAGTCCTCCATATGAAGGATCTACTGTAATAATATCACCTTTAGTTCCGCACATAGCACACTCATTTAAGTTTATACCTACACCTAAGTAATCTAATAATTTAATTTCTAATATATTACTTAATATCAGTGGTTCTAAACCTTCTTCAAGCTTTAGTAAAATACTTATAAATAAGTCATAAATTTTATTATTATAAGTTTCTTTTAATACTTGTTTAGTTAAATCTGCTATATATACTAAGTATCCCATAGAAGTTAGATCACTTCTAATATTTTTATAATAATTTATTACATCAACTGATACTAAAGTAGATAATTTATTTTCTTTATATTTTATATGAAATACTCCATGATTAAATGTAAGTGTAGAAGCTCTAAACGGTGATTTCATTGATTTAGCACCTTTAGCCATAATACCAATAACTCCATACTTCCTAGTAAAAACATTTATTATTTTACTAGTTTCACCATATAAAGTTTCACTTAATATTATTCCTTCTACTTCTTCAATCATAGTGATTTATTAACCTTTCATCTTTTTAAAATCAAGATAATCTGCTACTTTTCCAGTTCTTGCAAACTTATCCCAAGCATCTTTTTTATTCATATATATCACCTTTCTTACTTATATGATGTTATATATAAATACTTTTTATTCACTTTTATTCAAAATTTTTAAATCCTAAAGAAGAAATATATCTTTCTTTATCTTTCCAATTTTCAATTGTTCTTACATAATTTTCTAAGTATACTTTCTTTTGAAATAATTCTTCTAAATCTTTTCTTGCATCTATACCAATCTTTTTAAGTTTAGAACCTTGTTTACCTATTATTATCTTTTTAATAGAATCCCTATCAACAATTATATCTACACTTATTTCTATAATAGATCCTTTATCTTTAAAAGCTGTAGTTACACATGTAACGCTATGAGGTACCTCTTCTTCTGTTTCATGAAGTATTTTTTCTCTAACTATTTCGGATGCCATAAAACTAGATGTAGATGAAGTAAATTCATCTTCATCAAAATATTTAACGCTATCAGTTAAATATTTCTTAGTACAATCAAGTAATCTATCTAGATTATCTTTTTTCATAGCAGATATAGGAACTATTTCTGCAAAACTATAATATTCTTTTATTTCATTTATTTTAGGAAGTAATGTTTCTTTATCAATTTTATCTATCTTATTAAGAACTAATATAACGGGTAAGTTACTACTTTTAAGCATATCAATTATAAACTTATCGCCTTTACCAAAACCTGCTTTAATATCTACTACAAATAGAATTACATCTACATCTTTAGTAAGTGCTAAAGCTTCTTTATTTAATACTTTACCAAGTTTATTAAGGGGTTTACCAATACCAGGAGTATCTACGAATACTATTTGATAATCTGGTTCATTATATATTCCTTGAATTATATTTCTAGTAGTTCCTACTTTATCAGAAGTAATTGCTACTTTTTCATTAATTAAAGAATTAATAAGGGTACTTTTTCCTGTATTAGGTCTTCCTATAATACTTACAAAACCACTCTTCATTAATTAATTACTCCAAATAATATTAATAATTTATCTATAAAAATAAACCCGCAAATAAGTGCATAAGCAATACCTGCAACACCAGCAGCTGCAGAACCACAATCTTTTGCTATTTTAGCATAAGGGTTAAACTCTGTTGTGCACATATCAATAGTAGCCTCTATAGCAGTATTAATAAGTTCTAAAGCAAGCACCACTACTGATGATAAAAATATAACTGACCATTCCCAAAAACTTACATTTACTAATATATCTAAAGTTACCCCTATAATTAAAATAAATATAGTTGCTAGACCATGAAATGATAAACTTTGCTCATTTAAATAAGCATATTTTATACCTTCCCAAGAATATTTAAAACTTTTAAATATTCTATTAATACTAAAACCTTTAGTTCTTTCTTCTTTAATCTTTTTTTGTATTTTTAAACTCATTTAAAATCATCTCCGTTTTTTCCATCATAATTTTTTCATCTTCTAAAGTCATATGATCATACCCTAGCAAGTGTAATATTCCATGTACTGATAAAAAACATAACTCTCTTGTTTCACTATGCCCGTATTCTAAAGCTTGTTCTTTAAGTTTAGGTACAGATATATAAATATCTCCCAGTAATATTTTTTTAGTAATAGGGTCATATTCATTTAAAGTAAATGATAATACATCAGTTACTTTATCAATGTTTCTATATTTATTATTTAAATGTTTTATATCTTCATCATTAGTTAAAATAATAGAAAAAGAGCTCTTTTTTACTTTTTCTAATTTGAGTGCTCTTTTAATAACTTTTAATAATACTTTATCATAATTATATTTAAAGATATTTATTATTTCATAATTATTCATAGTATATTTATAACTCCCATCACTTGCATACATAATAATAAAATTACCACGAATATTATAATACAAAACAAGTTATAAAGTCCATCTTTTTGCAAAAAGTTAGGCAAAATATTTTTAATACCATTTAAAATTCTAAAAACAATAAATCCTATTAAGGTTCCTATTAAACCTAATAAGATATCATCTATATTAAATTGTCTTCCTATTAGATACTGTATAAGTTCTAAAGAGATTGTTATAACTAATCCAGCTAATAGTGGATTTTTAATACTTCTTGACTTTATATAATAACCTACAAAGAAACCTAAAGGTAAGAAAGTTATAATTATTCCATAAATATTTACATTAAAAGAATAACTATGAAGTTTATAATCTAGTAGTTCTTTAATTGGTATAATATGAAATGTATTAGGACTTAGTGAATCAGTTACACTTAAATAAATAAGTAATAAAAATACATAGGTCATAAATAGTAAAGACATTAACTCTTTAGATAATCTAAATTTATATCTACTATTTTTAAAAAATAAGTATCTAAATATTCCTAAGATAATAACTGCAATAATATAAAATGGCCAAATATCATACAAAGAACTTTTTATTACTTCTAAGTTCATAAAGCAACTCCTTTTAACTAATAACTTCTATCGTTACTATAAATATATCTGCTTCTATTGTACTATTATTTTCACTTTTTTTCAAAACTTTTTTTAAAGTTATCTCTTCATCATCATCAAGTTTCATTAATATTTTTTCGCCAGCAAGTCTTAAAGCCTCTTCTAAAGCCTCATTTTCTGTATACATTCTTTCTACTTTACTAACCTCAGTTTGCTTTTGTAAATATAATTTTACACCAAATAAATTAAATATAAGAGTATTTTCTTCTTCATAATTATCTATTTGATTTTTAAGAAGTAATTTACTATTATTTTCCTTAGTATATAATAAATTATATTTAATATTATCTTCATTTACATAACTATAATAAATAAGAGGAACTTTTACATTTACCTCATACCAGCTTTCTGCATAAACTGTTCCTTTGGCACATACCTGATTTTTTATCTCTTCATTGTAAATTATATCTCCACTTATAAGTAAATCCCCTTTTTTTACATAATCACCAGTTTTTACAACTGGTATCCCTTTTATTACACTTATAGATTTAATAACCCCATCTTTAGTAGCATATATATTACAATAATCTTCATTTACTTCTTCTTCATTAATAATCTTTTCTTCAAGTCTTATATCATATCTCATACCATTTACTTCTATTTCTAACCAGTCTATTTGATTCTCATAAGTATTAATTATATTTTCCTTTATTTCATGTATTTCTTCATAATTTTTCTTAAATGTAAGTTTAGAAATACCTTCTTTTCTTAAAGCTTCACTAACTAAACTTACTAACTGACTATTCTCATGATATATCTTTATATCAATTATTATATTATTAAATATATAAAATAATATAATTCCTAAAAAAGACATAATAAAATATATTAAATTATTTTTTAATATATAATAAATATAACTTATACCAGTTTTCTTATATATAATAAATTTATATGATTTAATATATTTTATTAACTTATCATAATCTATATTATCTATTTTAAAAAGTAAATATTTATTATATCTTTTTATTTCATATATATTTATATTTATATAATTTAGTTTACTTATAATATTTACATAATTAGTATATTTTACTTTAATCCATATTTTATTCATATATTACATTTAAACTCTTAATAATTCCGCTTATTAAAACTTCATTTTTAAGCATTTTATTTATTATTAGTTTTTCTCCTTTTAATGTTATATTAAAATTACTAAATTTAAAGATTAATTCATTTTTACTAAACTTTAATATTTTTTCAAAAGAATATATATGTACTTTATCATCATATATAGATATAAAATAGTTTTCATCATATAAGAAACTTTTAATATTATTAATAAAATTCATATAATCACCTATTAATTATATGAAAAAATAAAGCGCTAATTGCACTTTATTTAATATATAATTTATTTTTTGTTTTTTCTAGTGGTTTATCTACTAAGTTATCTTTAGTATAAATAAACATATCTTCTACCAGTGGTTTATATAGATCACTATAATTAGCATATATTTTATCAAGTATATTATTATCTTTCACTAATTTTAATGTAGATTTGAAATTTAATGATGTAGCAAAAAATTGATTCAAAAACCACCATGTATATAGAATGAATGAATAATCTTCACGAGCAATTAATTCTGGAAGTGTAATTACATCTCCACTTTTAAATCTAGTTACTAATTCATTTGATACTTTAAGTGTATGAACATTATTATCATTAATAGGTATTTTAAGCCCGCTAGAACTTTCATAATCTTTTTTAGTCATATTATTATAATCTAGTAAAAGAGTTTCTGAAAGGTTATATAAATGACTAAAATAGTTAAGAGAATATTCTTTTTTTGATCTATATATATAATCTTTAATGACATTATGTTCTTTAGTAGACATAGCATATAAAATATCATATACATCAGTATCTCTAATAATAGATAATATAAAACTACCTATAATAATATCTGCTATAGAAAAAGTATAATTTTCTAGCTGATTTAAATAGTATTCAAAGTTATTTATATCATTACCATTAAGTTTATAATTAAACTGTTTAGGAACAGTTTCTCCTACATGAAAAATAACACTTGCTCTTATAACATTTTTATAATATTTTGTTATAGGAAATAAATCTTTATCTGGGGAGTGAAATAGCGTAAAAGCTCCTGCTTCACCATGATTTAAATATGCTTCATTATTATTGCTATATACTTTATCAGAATAATTTGCATACGTAGATGCTTGAGGAAATCTTCCTATATCATGATATAAAGCACATACTTTAACTAAGTCCATTATTTCCATAGGTAAATCTAGTAGATTAATAGTATCTTCGCTTGCATCTACTACTCTATATGTATGTTTTATTTTTTGCTCTATTAAAGCAAGTTTAAAAGAAAGCTTAGGATCATCCTTAAGTCTTTCTTTTATTATATTTATATAACTATCAAATGCATTTTTATGTATTTGGTAATTAATCATATTATCCCCCTATAAGTATATTAAGTTCACTTTCCTCTTTTGCTAAATTTTCTTTTTCTTTTTCAACTAATTCTTTAGGCGCATTAGCAACATACCCTTTATTGCTAAGTAAATTATTTCTTCTTTCAATAGATGCTTTTAAGCTAGATATTTTCTTTTCTTTAAGCTCAATATCTTCTTTACTTTCTTCTTTTTCAAAGTAAATAGTTATACTATAGTTCTTTGTAGCTACTAAAAACTCTTTGATATCTAAGTTATCTACTTTTTTATCATTTAATTTTAGTATATTATTTATAAGTGTATAATCACTATTATTATTATATTTAACTCTAAGCTCATTAGTCATTTTATTTTCTAGTTTAATATTTCTAAAAGCTTTAATAAACTCTATTTGTTCATCTATTTCTTTTTCTTCTTTACTAAAATCATATTCTTTATTATAAATAGGATAACTACTTATAACAATACTCTTACTATCTTTAACAGGTAAACTTTGATATATTTCTTCAGTTATAAATGGTACAAAAGGATGCAACATTTTTATTATATTAGTTAAAACATATAATAATGTATTCTTAGTACTATCTTTATCTAAAGAAAATTTACTCATCTCTATATAATTATCACAAAAACTTTCCCAAGTAAAATTATATAATGTACTACCTACTATATTAAAATCATAACTTTCCATATTCTTAGTTACTTCTTTAATTGTTTTATTAAGTTTACTTAAAATCCACTTATCTTTAGGCTCAAGATCACATAACTCCATGTTGCTTACTAACTCTGTATTTAAAAGTGTATACCTAGATGCATTCCATAACTTATTTAAAAAGTTCCAAGAAGACGCTACTTTTTCTTCATCATATCTAAGATCCATACCAAGAGCTGATGAAGTAGTTAAAAAGTATCTAAGAGCATCTGTTCCATACTTATCTATTACATCCATAGGATCTACTCCATTACCTAAACTCTTAGACATTTTCCTTCCTTCATTATCTCTAATAAGACCATGAATAAGACAATCTTTAAATGGTCTTTCATTAGTAAAATGAAGGCCCTGAAAGGTCATTCTATTAACCCAAAAAGGTATAATATCATATCCAGTTACTAAAGTATTATTTGGATAATATCTTTTAAAATCAGCAGCATTAGTATCTGGCCAACCTAAAGTTGAAAACGGCCATAAGGCACTTGAAAACCAAGTATCCAGAACATCTTCATCTTGAATCCATCCTTCACCAGATGGTGCATCAGTTCCTACGTATACTTCCTCACCTTTATACCAAGCCGGTATTCTATGACCCCACCAAAGCTGTCTGGAAATACACCAATCATAAGTTATTTCCATCCAGTGATTCATGATTTTTTCAAATCTAGCTGGGTGAAAATTCACTTTATTCTCTTTATCTTTTTGATTAGTAAGAACGTTATCTGCAAGTGGTCTCATTTTAACAAACCACTGTTTAGATAAATATGGTTCTATCATTACATTAGTACGCTCAGAGTGACCTACACTATGAGTCATTTCTTCTATTTTAATAAGTAAATCTAGTTCTTTTAATTTTTCTACTAGTTTTTTTCTAGCATCAAATCTATCTAATCCATTAAATTCTCCGGCATTTTCATTTAGTTTACCATCAGGATTAATACATACAATTTTTTCAAGATTATGACGAAGTCCAACTTCAAAGTCGTTGATATCATGAGCTGGAGTTATTTTAACTACCCCAGAACCAAATTCCGGATCTGCATGCTCATCTGCAATAACTGGTATTTCTTTATCAAGTACTGGTAAGATAACTGTTTTACCGATTAAATCTTTATATCTATCATCATCTTTATTAACCGCAACAGCAGTATCGCCGAAGATAGTTTCTGGTCTTGTAGTTGCAACAGTTAAATACTTTTCACTATCTTTTATCATATATTTAATATAATAAAATGCTCCTTTTACATCTTTATAATTAACTTCTTCATTAGATAAAGCAGTCATCGCTTCTGGATCCCAGTTTATAATGCGCTCACCACGATATATTAAACCTTCTTCATACATTTTTATAAATACATGATTAACAGCTTTACTTAAATTTTCATCTAAAGTAAATCTTTCTTTAGAGTAGCATAAAGATAGTCCCATTTTAGCCCACTGAGAATGTATATTTTCTGAATATTCTTTTTTCCAATCCCAAGCGTACTCAAGCCATTTTTCTCTACCAATTTCTCTTGGATTAATACCCATTCCTCTAAGTTTTTGATCTATCTTGGCTTGAGTTGCGATTCCAGCATGATCCATTCCTGGTAAATACATTGCATCATAACCTTGCATTCTTTTAAATCTAATGATTATATCTTGAATGCTTCCATCCCAAGCATGCCCCAAATGTAACTTACCAGTTACGTTTGGTGGAGGTATAACTATAGCGTATGGTTCTTTGTCTTTTTTATCTGCTTCAAAATAATTATTATCAAGCCAAAACTGATAGTGTTTACTTTCTATATTATTAAATTCATATTTAGTGTCTAACATAATAATTCCTTTCTAAAATAAAAAAGATGATACCTAAAGGGCGAGATAACCCGCGGTACCACCTTATTTCTAACTTATAGATTTTATCGCTTTCATATGCGTTTAAACTCAATTTACAACCTTCAAATATATTTATTGTTAGTTTACATCAACCACTAACTTTCTATAAATAAATTATATTTTACTCCTTAAACTTCGTCGTTTAATACAGTTATTTTATCAAATTATTCTTAAATAATCAATAGTATTGAGTTATAAATAAAAACTACCTGAAGTGGTAGTTTAGTTTATTATATATTTAGTTCTTATGTTAATCTATTATTGAGTTAATTTCTTCAATAGAAATCTGAGTAATCTTTGATATTTCTTCTGATGAATAATTAAGATCATGCATTCTTAGTATTGTTTCTTTGTTTTGTTCTTCTTTTCCTTCTTTTAAACCTTGTTTAAGCCCCTCAGTTAATGCATAATCTAATTCAGATGCTTTATCCCATGCATCTTTTTCCTTTTGCCAGATATAATCTTTATACTCTGGATCTGCATTTATATCTTGTACTAATTTATATGCTTTTTCAAACTTCTCATTTAATCTCGCCATATCACTCATCTCCTTACTACTTTTTAAACCTATAAACCTAAGTAATCTTATAAAATCTTCATCAAATCTTTTATCTTCTTCTACCTTTTTTAAGTTTATTATATACATTGTTCTATTATCATAAGTTTTCTCTAAGTTAAGTTTATCGCATATTTCCAGTTTTGTAAACATCTTATTAAATTCTTCACTGTTGTAATTTAAAAAGAATATTCCATATACACTTTTTAGATTTTTATATTTTCCTGCTACTTGCATCTGATCTGTTAATGTTCTTGCTAAATAAAAATCCATTCTATTTAACAACTCTTCTTGTTTAACATTTTGCATTTCTATATATACTACTTTTCCATCTTCTAGTTTTACTCTTAGATCAAATCTTGCTATTTTATCATCTTTAAACTCTCCTTGTGTTTCTGTATCTAAAAACTCTATACTTGCATTTTCTATATCAATACCTATCACTTCTTTTATTACTAAATTTAGCATCTCTCTATTTTTCTTGAAAAATATTTTAAATACTATATCATTTGTTGGGCCCGCTATCTTTGTTTCAGTCTTTGTCATTTACTTTTTCCTCTTCTTAAGTACTCTAGTATATACACTTTATTTTTCTTGTAAATACTTTCGACAAACCTTCTTATTTTTTGACAAAATCATTTATTATTTCAAAAAAAAGTAATTATTTCAATTACTTTTATAAACCATTTATTATATAACCATTATTATCTTCAGAAATAGTTATATCAGTATAATTATCTACAGTAATAGTTTCTAAAGGAATACCTACTAAACTACCATATACTGTTAAAATATTATTACTTACAACTAAGAAATAATTATTACTAATACTAATATGATCTACTATAGTATTAAATGTATTACCATTATAATCATATAATTTATTATCTTCTGTTATGATATATTTATCTGAATAATCTATTATCTTAGAACTTACTTCGCTACCTATTTTAGTATTCATATTATCAAGTAGATAATATGTACTGGCTTTTCTTACTAAGAATAAATCTTTTAATAAACTTATTTCATCATATTCATAAGGCACTATAGTAGTAGCACTTGTTTTATCAAGTATTCCCCATAAACCATTATCTTTTTTAAGTAATAATAAATTACTGTCTTCAAGTTCTACCATCTCTTTATAAGTCATAGCCACTCTTCCCATAGCAGTGCTATATAGTTTTATATTATCACTATCATTAATAAGCACTAAAGAAGAAGCAAGTTCAAGCGCTATAGAGCACTCTGCCTCGCATTTATACTTACTTTCTATTTCATCTTCTTTAAAGAAGTATAAATGCCCTTCATAATAAGTTTCTTTATTAGGATTTTCTTCTTCCTCAAAGTATTTACCTACAAAACCATAACCTAGCATTGCTACAAAGATAAGTAAGAAACTTATTATCACTATAAGTAATATCTTATCCTTCTTCATTTATAAAACTTCCACTTGCATCAAAATTATAAATAGCAGTTACTTGATCTTGATCAGTAATAGTAATACTAAATCCAGTACTATCATCTTTAGTAATACTAGGTACCATACTACCTTCAATAATTATTTCTTTATTTATTATATTGGTTCCTATAGCATTATATCTATATACTTCAAGTTTATTATTATCTGTTGCAGTTAATATATTTGAGCTTATTTCTATTTGGTCATAAGGACCTGCAGCTATTTGGCCAGCCATAGTATATAAAGACATGCCACCAGATAAACTTTCTACTACTACATGATTATTAGCATATTTAATTATTGGAACAGTTATGGAAGATGTAGAGTTTAGTTTATTACCTTTTTCATTATATAAGTCATAATATCCATCTTCATGAAGTGCTGATAAATAATTATTTGGATAACTAAGTTCAGTTATACTTGTATATTTAAATTCTGTTTTAGCACTTACACCATTACCTAGAAGTAATATTCCATGCTTACCAGCAGTGTTTTTAGCTATCATTAAGACATTTTCTGCTACTAACTTATTAATGTTATCTCCTGCTAAATAATTAAGGTCTACAGCTGTATATGGAGCTAATCGTTTATCATTAGCTATATCATATAGATAAATAGTTGATTGTTGTGCTAAAGATGCTTTATCCATAATAAATGCATGATTTTGATATATTGGAGTAAAACTATTTTCTATATCAGATCCTGATCTGATATCTGTTTCATAAGGTATAAAACAGTTTAAATAATTTGAATCATTACTTGTAACTTTATTTTTATTATTACATGTATATACCCAGTCTAATACATCTTTATTTTCTTCTTCATAAAAATATAGTTTACCATTACTATAATTTACATAATTATATCTTTTATTAATTTCATATTCATATAAATTTATTACATTTGTTTTATTATTAGCTTTTATTTGAAATGATTCATCTCTTATCATTTCAAATGGTTCAATAGTATTTAGTACATTAGCTGAATCATCTAAGACTATATTTTTTACATAAATATTGTCTACATCATCAGTTTTTTCATTAATATCTATTCCATCGTCATAATAATTATTAAATTCTAAGTCTTTTAAGTATAGTTTATTAAGTGTATAAGCATAAATAAAGTCCTTATCATACGTTACATAAGTATACTCACTATTATAAGTAATATTATTTTTATAGTCTATTATTTTATAATCCCCATCTTTAATAGTTACATATCTACTTGTATAACTAAGTATTTCATCATTACCTTTATAAACACTTTTATTTTCATTATCCATTACACCATATGTATTTCCTTCTTTATATATATAATTATCTTCAGAAGGTATATAACCTAGGTAATCATATTTAAATTCTAAAGAAATATCGGCTTTATCACCTAAAGACATTATTCCATATTTATTTTCACTGTTTTTAAGTATTACTTCTCCAGTTTTATAGGCTTTAGCACTTTTATAAGTACCTATTTCTTTATTTTCAATAAAGTCATATATAATTATTATATCTTCATCTTCTACTTTTTCTTCATCTAATATTAAGGCATATCTATTACTATATATAGGTATTTCAAAAGTATAAGTACTATAATCTTCTTTTAGATAATTATTTACTGCTAAAGTACTTTCTGTTTCATAAATAGCCATAGTACATGTTTCTTCAGAAGCATTATTACATGTATATCTACCTATTTCATCTTTATCATTATTTAAGAATATTAATTCACCATTTTCATATCTATAATTACTTTTTTCTATTACTACTAATGGTTCTTCATTAGGTATATTTTCTTTAGTATCATCTTTTAATACTACAAAAAATATTACTATAGCTATTATAATTAATAATAATATAATACCTGCAATTATAAATATCTTCTGATTTTTACTTAAATTTTTAAAGCTAAATTTCTTCTTTTGTTTCTTTTCTACTTTTACATCTTCTATTTCATTTACTGGCATTACTTCACCAGTTATTTCAACTATTTCTTTTTCTTCATTATTCATAACTATACTCTCCTATAATAAATATATTATATTACATAAACATAAATATTTCAAGGTATAAGAAAACCACCTTTATGGTGGTTTTACTTAAGTATTGATTTGATTTCTTCAATAGGAATCTGAGTTATTTTAACATAAAAAAATACGGTTATCCGTATTTTATATTATATAGAAAAAGTAAATGGGTCAGATGAAGTACCAGAACCACCACTTATTTCAACATTTGAATTTAAATAAAGTGTAGGTCTAAGTGCATATGATCCAGTTGTGAGATTGTTATTTGTATATAATCCATCTAAAGATTGATGTTGAATATATTGCATATATTGTAAGTTTCTAGCATGCATACTCCATTCACTCAGATTTATTAAATCATAAAAATACCATGTAACATTTTCTATATTCCCTATGAAACGATATTGTGGTTTACCAAAATCATTATCGAAATTTACATAACTCCAATAACTAGGACTGGCTGCAAATAGGTGATCACTTGGTTGAGGCAAACCTATATTATAACTTTGTACAGTTTTTGTTGCAGTTTCATCAATATGAATAAGTTTTGGAGTTTCAATTACTGAAATAATATCACCAACGTTAAATTGTGACTTCATTATCATGTCCTTTGCAGATAATGATAAAGTATTATAATAAGTATTATTTAAATATATATTAGCATCAGCATCATCTGCAGAACTATTAACATTTTCGCCTTCCCACCTAGCATCACCAGAAGCATCATATATAAATCTATCACCTGTTGCCAAACCAGTAAAAACTCCATCTCCATTAATATCTATTGGTTTATCTTTCGTGAGTTTAATAATTCCATCAAAAATACCTATAATTCTCCACATTTCATCATTAAATGTTACATAGTTTTTTACTATACTATTTGATCCAGAATATCTATAATTATTATCTTCAGCTGAGTTTGCTAAATCAACTGTATGATGATATAAACCTTCACTTTCTCCATGATTTTTCACTAAATAATTAGCAGCTGTAGGATAATATAAAGTAAATGGATCACTTTCAGTTCCCGTTCCTTCTATGATTTCAACAGAAGATTTCAGATACAAGACCGGCCGAGAGGCATAGCCGTTGTTAGCATAGATGCTGCTCACGTAACCGCTATACTTCACGTTCCACACACCGCTCGAGTGAGCGGAGTAGGCACTTATTGACCACTCGTTAACTCCACTATACATCCAGTTACTTGCTGATATTGAGTTTGTATCATATTCAAATAAGTCTGTTGTCCATGCATTACTTGTGGCTGCATATCCATAATCACTTAGATACATTAATCCTATATTTGCCTGGGTTGTTATATGAGTTCCTGGTGATGTTGAATTTCCTCTTTCTTCGTTATAAAATGCATTTGCGGTTTGATTATTTGTATCAGGTGCTCCCAAGTACCATGTTGATGTTTCTACCATTGCTCTTGAGGTTACGTCAAGTCCTGTTGATGTAAAGTCGCAACTTCCTCTACCAGAACCCCCACAATCTGCTAAGAGATTTGGTGCTACTGTACTATTAAAATAATAGTTATTTAGAAGTTGATTTAATTCAGCTCCTCCATCATCATCGGCCCATGAGTTATCTCCGTATGGATTCTCTGCGTCCCCTGGATCAAACTCATATGTTCCTATTGATGTTTCTTTTATTATTTTTATATTACCATCAAAGACACCTATTATTCTCCACATTTCATCATTAAATGTTACATAGTTATCTGGGTTTGCTCCTGAGTATCTATAGTTATTATCTCCTGCTCCATTTTCTAAATCAGCTGTATGCTGGTAAAGTCCATCTTCTTCTGCATGAACTGTTGTAATAAAATCACTTGCTGGAACTGCAGATAATACACTTTCGTGTTGCATTATTATTTCTGCATTAAGAGTTTTTTCAGCATTAATATTTTGACTAGTAGCTAAATTAAGTATATATATTTCTATTTCCCAATCATGTGTTATACCAGTATCTGAGTTATCTGTAGTAATAGGATAATCAGCTACTAATTTAATATCACCACTAAAGGTAGTTATATCAAACCCTGTTACTCCAGACTCGGTAACTCTATCAAGACCTGTAATACTTGTTATTTCAACTCCCTCTGGATTAGTTATAGTCATAACAATCTCAGGAGTTTCTGTTGCTCCAGTTGAATATACAAATGGATTAACAAGTATTCTTAAAAATAAATTATAAGAACTAGTTGCTGTTTCATCATCTCTTGCTATAAGAGTAGCACTAGGATTAGTAACTCCCCTTATATTACCAGCACCATCACCAAGTGATACTTGATTCATATTAAGACTTACACCATTACCACTATCAAAAGTAAGTATATCTACACCTTTACCATAAATACTAGTAGAAGTAGTAGCTCCTGCTCCTGCTCCTACTAAATAGTAAGCATATGTTATACCAAAAACTAAAACACTAAGAAGTAGTGTTCCAGTTAATATAATAAATAATTTTTTATGCTTTAATATTTTATCTCTTATCATATACTCATTATATAATTAAATAAGTATTTTATCAATAAAAAATTACAATTAAAATTGTAATTTACTTAATACTCTAGTTTCTTTCTTTTTAAGAGGTAAACCATATAATAATTTTTCTTCAAATGAAAATATTTCGTCTACATTATTAATAAATTTATTATTATTTTCATTATAAAAAGAAAAATTATTAAGGTTTGTTGGTATTACTTTTTTAAAGTAATACTCAAAAGGAGATATATAAGATGGCTTAGAATATATATTTATAATATTTAATAGATAATTAGCACTATAGCTTTTATATATTATACTAAACTCTGGATAATTATCTATTAAATTAAGTATTAATTCATAACTAAGTATATTAGTATGATATTCTGAGATATCTTCATAACCTCTTCTAGCACATCTTATATCATATCTATATGATTTATTATTTAAATCATTTAATTTATCTAAATCAGTTTTATAATTATAATATTCTACATATAAAGCATATATACCTTTTAAATAGTTTGTATAAAAATCATCATTATTATCTAGAATTATTTTAGCGTGATACGCATGAAATAATTCATGAATAATAGTAAATAATATATTAAAGTTAGTAAATAATATATCTTCACTTTCTATAATACTTTTTTTAACATATATAGATAATTCATTATTTATAAAAAAAACCATATTCACCATATAAATCAGTTTTTTCATAATCTATGTTTATTTTATCTATTACACTATTAATATTAAAATATTCTATAAATATTTTAATAATTAATAGTATTTCTAATCTATTTAAAATCCTATTCTCCTTGTTACATAATAGTAATATCTTTAATACTTGATTCATATATTACATCTTTCTAAAACATAATTTTTTTCATCACTTGTAATAGGTAATCCATATAATACTTTATCTTCAAAAGAAAATTCTTTATTTACTTTTTTAGTAAATTCATTTATATCTTCAGAATAAAAAGAAAAGTTTATTAGTTTTTTAGGAAATACTGTTTCATAATATACTAAAAACGGTATATATTCTTTAGGTCCGTTTAAATTATAGTTTTTAGCTATGTTAGAGGCTTTTAAAGCCTTATAACTAGTTAATTCTTCTAAGTAGCTTTTAGATGCTTCTAGAGCTTTTAAAATAATGTTATATGCATTTATATCAGTATGATATTCTTTTAAAGATGATAATCTATTCCAGTTAGTTTTAATGGTGTAATACACCATTGATATATACTGCATAGAATTCATATTTGTATTATCATATTCATTAGCTAGATATATATCATTTAAATAATTGCCATTAAAACTATTATTCGATTTATTTATATAATGTTTAGCATGTTCAAGTTCATGTATTATGGTAAAGAGTATATCTAAGTTAAGATATAAATATATTTTATCTTTAGGATAATTATTATTTATTTTATGATTACTAGGATATATTCTTACACATTTATCAGGATAAATAAACTCTCCTTTATTACATTTATTTCTTTCATTTAAAATAAATGTAATATCAATATTATTTATTACATCACTTAAATTAAATGCATTACATAAATACTCAGTTATAAAATATATTTCACTATAACTAAGTATTTTATTATTCTTACTTGCACTATATATAACTTTTAATATATTATCCATACTATCCCCAATTAATGTTATATATTATAGCATATATGTCACATTATAGCAAATAAAAACATGCTTTTAGCATGTTAATAAAATCGGTCACGGCCAGACATCCGCCTGGCAGCGTGATTACATTCTCAGGGGTCAATCTTCCTTTTAGTTTTATAGTCCTAACTGGAACGGATCACTTTCAGTTCCCGTTCCTCCTACAATCTTCGTTTCGGCCTTCAGGTATAAGGTTGGGCGCCACGCAAACCTGATTCTGGCGCTATTAAGGAACGCATAGCCGTCTTCGTTCACATACCACACGCTGTCAGAGAAAGCCAAATCAGGCGATATTGTCCACTCGCTAATTCCTCTATACATCCAGTTACTTGCTGGTATTGAGTTTGTGTCATAATTATATAAGTTTGTTGTCCATGCATTACTTGATGCTGCATATCCATAATCACTTAGATACATTAATCCTATATTTGCCTCTGTTGTTATATGGGTTCCATCTGATGTTGTACTCCCTCTTTCTGCTGTATATATGGCTCTTGCTGTTTGGAACGTGGAAGCAGGTGCACCTAAGTACCATGTTGATGTTTCTACCATTGCTCTTGCAGTTGCGTCTAACCCTGTTGATGTAAAGTCGCAACTTCCTTTACTATAAGCTCCACAATCTGCTAAGAGATTTGGCGCTACTGTACTATTAAAATAATAGTTATTGAGTAGTTGGTTTCCCTCAGCTCCTCCATCTTCATCAGCCCATGAATTATCGTCGGCTGGATCAAACTTATATGTTCCTACTGATGTTTCTTTTATTAGTTTTACATTTCCATCAAAAACACCTATTATTCTCCACATTTCATCATTAAATGTTACATAGTTTTTTACTAGTGTATCTGGTCCTGAGTATCTATAATTATCATCTCCTGCTCCATTTGCTAAGTCTGTTGTATGCTGATATAATCCTTCTTCTGCTCCGTGATTTTCTATTAAATGAGTAGCTGCACTTGGAGGTATAGTTACTACAAATGGATTTTCTTTAGTTCCATTTCCTCCTGTAGTGATTACTTCTGATTTTAGGTATAGGGTTGGGAGGACCTCATACCCGTTCCTGGCGTCGCCGTAGAGCACATCACCGAAGTAGTATACAAGCCACACGCTGTCAGAGTAAGTCAAAGAAGGCGATATTGACCACTCTCTAACCCCACTATACATCCAGTTACTTGCTGGTATTGAGTTTGTGGCATAATCAAATAAGTTTGTTGTCCATGCATTACTTGATGCTGCATATCCATAATCACTTATGTACATTAATCCTATATTTGCCTCTGTTGTTATATGGGTTCCTGATGATGTTAAGGTTCCTCTTTCTTCATTATAAAATACATTTGCTGTTTGGTTCCATGAATCAGGTGCTCCCAAATACCACGTCGATGTTTCTACCATTGCTCTTGCAGTTGCGTCAAGTCCAGTTGTAGTGAAGTCACAACTTCCTCTACCAGAACCTCCACAATCTGCTAAGAGATTTGGTGCTAATGTACTATTAAAATAATAGTTATTTAGGAGTTGATTAAGTTCTGCTCCTCCATCATCATCGGCCCATGAGTCATCATCTCCAGAATCAAATTCATATGTTCCTATTGATGTTTCTTTTATTATTTTTATATTACCATCAAAGATGCCTATTATTCTCCATAATTCGTCATTAAAGATTATATAGTTATCTACTACATCATTAGATCCAGAGTATCTATAACTATCATCTCCTGCAGAGTTTGCTAGTGAAGCAGTATGTTTTAATAGACCATTTGATGATGTTTGAGTAGTAATTATTTCTTCAGTAATAAGTGGAGATTCTATTACATCTTCTGCTTGCATTATTATATTAGCTCCAAACATAGCTCTTGAGTTAAGAGCTTGATTAGTATCTAAATTAAGTACAAAGAACTCAAAACTCCATGTTTGAGTAGTTCCTACAGTAGTATCTGATGAGCTTATAGAATAATCACTTGCTACATTAATAACTCCTTTAAAAGTAGTTATATCAAAGCCTGATACACCATTTGCAGTTGTATGAGTAAGTCCATCTAAGTTAGTTATCTCCACTCCTGCAGGATTAGTTATTTTAACTAATATTTCAGGAGTATTAACATCTTTAGAATATATAAATGTATTATTATATACATTTAAAAATACATTATAACTAGCAGTAGCTGGATCATCTTTAGCAATAAGTGTTGCACTAGGATTAGTTTCTGAACTTAAATTAACTCCACCTTCAGTAAGGTTATCTTGAGTCATTGCAAGTGATATATCATTACCCTTAGTAAAGTATAAATTATCAAGTCCTGAACCCGTTAAAGAACCCTCTGTAATCGCTACACCTTCTCCTAAAATTGCAAAATATGCATATGTAGCACCAAACACAATTAAAAGTAGGATTAATACTCCTACTACTAATAATACTGTTTTTCTTTTAATATTACTTAATTTTTTCATAAATAAATTCCTTTATTTTATCATATCTAATATTTGCTCTTTACTTTTAAATCCTATTTCTTTTTTTATTTCTTTTCCATTATCAAAATATATAATTGTAGGTATACTCATTACACCATATTTATTAGCAAGCATTTGATGATTATCTACATTAACCTTTATTACATCTACTTCAGTAATACTTTCAAGTACTGGCGCTAGCATTTTACATGGTCCACACCAATCAGCATAAAAATCAACTATATACTTTCCATTTTTAATTACATCTTCTAAATTTTCATTTTCATTTAATATTTTAATCATTTTTTCTCCTATCCAAATGTTACAAGTGGTAAATCTATTTTACCCTCATCTATTAAATCTTGAACTTCACTAGCTGTTATTAATCTATATTCTATCATAATATTAAGTATTTCTATTTGAAGTGCATCTATATCTTCAGTATCTTCATATTTATCTACTGCTATAGCAATACTTTCTGCTGTAGAAGTTGTTGTAGCAAGCACTGTTCTTATAACAGGAGTTCTATTAAGAAGTGTATATCCATAACTACTATCAGTTACATAATTAGTTGTGTTAGGTATTTGTACTAATATAAATATTAATATAAATGATATAATAACACCTTCTATAAAACCTACTATACCACCAAGTATCTTATTTGGTAAATAAAGTATAATAGTCGCTTTTAATATTTTATCCAGTATACCAGCAAATATTAATAATATATTAAGTAAACTATAAAGCATAATAAATACAAATAAAAATGCTAACCCATGATAAAATAAAATACTTATACTTTCTATTTCATTAAATACCCCACCAAAGTTATAAAAAGGTAATACATCTATTAAAAAATTAGCAAGTGGAGTCTTTATCATATATGAAACAAAAGCAATAACAACTATACCTATAAGTTGTACCGAAGTTCTAATAACACCTTTTTTATATCCAATCAAAGTAAATAGTAAAACTATTAAAAACATACCAATATCTATAAAGTTCATAATCAAATCCTCTTTCCTATTATTAATTATATAATAAAATAAGTGAAAAATAAAGTAATTTATGTTAAAATGTTATATAGGTGATTAATTATGACATTTGTATTCAAACCAAGTGAAGCTGTAAGAAAAAAATTAACAGAATATTATAAAGATTTATGTAAACCAAAGGCTCCACCATATGCTGTATTTCAAGCAATGGAAGCTGATACTACTATCACACTTTATGAAAGTGGTAAAGTAATGTTTCAAGGAATAAGCGCTGATATAGATTTTGATATCTGGGCTACTTTAGAAAAAAAAGTAAGTGGTATAGATGTAAGAAAAGATGATAAGAAAGATAAAAAAGAAACTAAAGAAGAAATTAATTATGACTTTCTTAAAAAAATATCTACTGTTGGTTCTGATGAAGTTGGAACAGGAGATTACTTCGGTCCTATTATTGTAGTAAGCGCATACGTTCCTAAAGATAAACTTAATTTAATGGATGAACTTAAAATAACAGATTCAAAAAAAATAACAGACGATAAAATAAAAGAACTTGCTCCAATACTTATGAAAGAACTTATATATACTGCTTATGCTCTTACTAATGAAGAATTTAATAATTTAGAAGATACTAATATGAATAAAGTAAAAGCAATACTGCATAATAAAGTACTTATGAGTATTATGCAAAAAGGTGAAGTTAAACCTGAAAAAGTAGTTGTAGATCAGTTTACCACTCCTAAAAGTTATTACTTTTATTTAAAAGATTCTAGTAATGTTTTAAGAAATATAACATTTCTTACTAAAGCAGAAAGTAAATGTTATTCTGTTGCAGCAGCATCTATTATAGCTAGATATCTATTCTTAGCTAAGATAAATGAACTAAGTAATGAACTAGGTAAAACTATTCCTCTAGGCGCAGGAGTTATTGTAGATGACTTTGCTAAAAAACTAGTTGAAGAAAAAGGAAAAGATATTCTTAAAAAAGTAACTAAATATAATTTTAAAAATACACAAAAAATACTAGACTAAACTAGTATTTTTTTATGTAAGTATTTTTAAAATTATTAAATTCATAGCTACATTTTTATCAGTAATACCTTTTTTTACTTCTTCATCCATCTTAGCAATATATTTAATATATTCTAAAACTTCCCCTTCACTATACATTACTTCTTTTTCATTTAACTTTTTAAGCTGCCAATCTTGCATACCTAATACTTTAAGTATATTAGAAGTTGATTCTTTTTTAAGTTTCTTTAAATAATATATTAATCTATATTCTCTTGCTAATAATATAAATATACTAATAAGTTCTACTTTATGTATTTTTAAATCATTTAAACTATTATATATTTCATTTTTTCTTTTATATATTATATTATCTAAAAAATGAAATATATTATCATTAATAGGCTTAGATATTATATCTTTAACCTCTTCATATTTAATATTACCTGGTTTATTATAAAATAAAAATATTTTATCAAGCTCATTTAATATTAAATCAATATTAAGTCCATATAAAGTTACTAAATATTTATTTAAATTGTAATCCCCTATATAATTATATTTTTTAATATAATTATTTATATATTCATAAATATTTTTATAATCAATAGTAATATTATCTATATTATATTTATCTTTAATAAGTTTAACTATTTTCTTTCTAGAGTCTATACTATCTATAATAAATATTATACTAGCTACCCCACTGTAATTAGCTATAAAATTATATATTACATCATCTTCATCACTTGCTTTATGCTTACTAGTTAAAAATTTAGCATTTCTAACTATTACAAGTTTATTATCAATACCTAATGCTTCATAACTTACTTCATTTATTAAATCATTAATAGTATTTTTATCTAAATCAAAATAAATTACTTCACAGTTATCATCTATTTTTATTTTATCATCAATTAACTTCTTAGAAGTACTTACTACAACATTTATTTTCATATTATTTCCTTTAAATATATTATAAACTATAAAAACAAAAATGAGAAGATTAATCTTCTCAAATATATTTAAACACCACTAGTAGTGATAATATATGTTATGGTTTATATGTATAAATGTTCATAGTATTTTCACTAATTTTAAACATAATTGTACCATCTTTACTAGTATCATATATTTTTACATTATGATTTTCTAATATATTAATTACTTCTTCATGAGGATGATTATACTTATTATTATATCCAGCAGATATAATAGCATAATATGGATTAATATTCTTAATAAGCTCATTAGTAGTATTATACTTTGATCCGTGATGCGCTACTTTATATATTAAAGGATTTATATTGTAATTATTTACTATATCACTAAGCAACTCTGAAGTTATATCTGCTGGTAGTAATACACTAGTATTATATAAATTAAAATAATATACTAAACTACTTTCATTTTCATCTTCACTTGTATATAGATTTATATTATTAGCTTTAAAATAATTCGAATCTATATTATTTACTAGCTTATAATCTAAAGCTATTATCTTACCTTCCTCTTCATTAATAGTGTTATTATTAATAATAACGCTATCTATACTAATTTTATAACTAAGCTCTATAAATTCACCTAGGTGATCATAATCACCATGCGTAAGCACCATTACATCTATTTTATTAATTCCTATACTTTTTAAAAAATTACTTACACTTTCACTTAAATCATAATTTAAGTTACCTCCAGTATCAATAAGTATTACTTCACTTTTATATGGAGATATAAGTAAAGTGCTGTCACCTTGCCCTACATCTAAAAAATATATATAGTAATTACTATCTAACTTTAATAGTAACTTACTTAAATAGATACATATAATTAGTGCTATAATAAACTTTTTAGACTTTAAGGTTAGGTATAAGAAGATATAATATATAAAAACTATTATTATATTTGTTTTAGGAATATAAATAACATAAAATATATATTTATATATAATATAATTTATATTTTCTAAAACATAAATTACTATACTAAATATATTATCTAAAAAAGGAAATATAAATGTAATTAGTGACAAAGGATATACTATATAACTAATAAATGGTACTAAAATGATATTTGAAATTATACTAAGTATATTGACTTCATAATTAGCATTAACTGTTATAGGTAAACTTGCTAAGAATGCTATAATACTTATATTTAGTATATTAATTAATTTATTTTTCTTAGGTTTATATAACATAATAAAGAACGTTATTATAAAACTATACTGAAAACTAAGTAAGTATATATTAAAGGGATTATAAACTATTAATAATATAAAACATAATATTAATAGTTTTATATTATTAATATTTAAGTTTAAATATTTATTTATTATTTTAAGTATATAGTAAATAAAACATCTAAGAATGGATATAGCATAGTTAGTTATAAATAAATAAAATAATAAATAAGTAAAAATTATTATTGATTTATATTTAAATCTATTTAATATTTTATTTAAAATACCAATAAATAAACTTATATGAAGACCTGATATAGCAAGTAAATGAGCTGTACCTAAATCTTGATAAATATTATATGTATTATCACTTAAATAATCTTTATTACCCAGTATAAAGGTATGTAAATACTCTTTAGTAGAATATTTGTTTATATGATTTATCAAATTATTTTTAATAGTATAAAATATATTACTAGAATTTATTACTTGTATATCTGTAGCATAAAATATGTAATATATTTTATTATAATATAAATAGTTTTTATATGAAAAAGTATTGGGCAAAGTATTATTTCTAATACTTTGAAGGTTACCTGTTGCTTTTATTTTAGAACCTAATAAATTACTAGTATCTGTTAAAGTAGTATATACAATTATTTTTTCTTTAGCTGATACTTCTAACTTAACTACTTCTTCATTTCTTTCATAATCAGTTATTATACCTTCTATATAATTATCATTTATATTATATACTGATTCATATTTAATAAAAACAGTACTAATAAACAAATATATAGCGCTTAATATCATAAGCGCTATATATAAAAAGTTAGATGTAAATAAGATCTTTAATCTTTTCATATGTTGACTCGCCAATACCACTTACTAGCATTATTTCTTCCTTACTTTCAAATAGTCCGTTATTTATTCTAAAATCAATTATTGCCTTTGCTTTAGTAGCGCCTATTCCAGGTAGAGTCATTAGCTTATTATCATCTGCAATATTAATATTTACTAAGGTATTTAGAGCATCCTTATGATATACAATAATAGCCATCTCATCTTCAACACTTTTACTTAAATTAATATTAGTAGTATAAGCATTGTCTGTAAATCCACCAGCTAAAGTAATTACATCTTTAACATTAGCATCTACATCAAGAGTATATACACCAGGACTATTTACTTCACCTTTTACATCTATTTGATAAAAAACTTCTTCTTTTTCTAAGGTGGATATTAATACAGTATCATTCTTTTTATAATTTATATAAAAGTAGATTGAAAATACAAATAAAATAGTTATAAAAATACTTAATACTATATATTTATGAGTATATAAAAGTTTTATCATAAACCTCCTTTCAATAATATATACCCTAATTATTATTAATTTCCTTTAAATAAAAAAATCTTTTTACAAAGATTTTAAATGTTTTTTTATTTCGTTAGTTTTGCTTTCTATACTAACTCTTTGAGATAAAAATAATAGTATTAAGAAGTTAAGTGTGCTAGACCCACCATAACTAAGAAGTGGAAGCGGAACTCCTGTAAGTGGTATTACTGCAAGTATACCAAGTATATTAATCATTATGTGTACTGCTATTACTACAAAAGCACCATAGGCTATTAAACTATTTCTAAGATTATGTGCCCTTTTAGCTATAACAAGTAATCTATAAAGTATAAAGGCATAAAGAAGTAATACAAGTACTCCAGTTACAAATCCTAATTCTTCTACTATAATAGGAAATATAAAGTCAGTATGACTTTCTGGTAAGTATAAATATTTTTGAGTACTATTACCAAGTCCTACTCCAAACATACCACCATTACTTATTGCAATTAAACTATTACATACTTGATATCCAGTGGCTTCTGTATATCTAGAACAAGGATCACTATAAATAAATCTTTGCATTTGTGAACTATTAATTATATCTGAACCAAATAATATCATTCCTATTATAAATAATACAAGTGCTCCTATAATAACTTTATAGTATTTAAATATATTTTTACTTACATAAGGGACTGCAATAAAAAGTGCGCAGTTAAGTGCAAGTATTATTAAAGCTGAACCAAAGTCAGGCTGAGCTATAACTAAAGCTACTAATATAAAACCATATACTAGAGGTATACCATATGGCAACATAGAAGGAATATTCTTTTTAGAAAATAAATTATAGTAGCATGCTGCTACAATAATTAATATTGTTTTAGCAAACTCTGCAGGTTGCAGAGTAAAAAAACCTAAATCATACCAACTATTAGCATTATTTCTAGTTTGTCCTATTATAAATAAACCTGCTAATATTACTATACCTAATAAAGCTAAAGGAAGTTTATATTTACTATATTTTTGAGTAGGAATAAATAATATAAATAAGCCTATAAAATATGAACCTATTACAAATATTAGTTGTTTTAAGAAAAAAAAGTAAGTAGATTCATTATATCTTAGTATTGCAGATACTGATGAAGAACTAAAAACCATTAACAGTCCAAATGCAGCAAGTAGCGTCATTGCTATTAAAAGTGGCATATCAATTTTTTTAAGATTTTTTCTCATCGCTACTCTCCTATAGTGATTTTATCATAAATAGATATATAATTCAAAGTAAAAAGAAACTTAAATAAAAATTATGTCAAAACTTAGTATACTTCATAAACTATATTATAAAGATAAAGGAGGTATACTATGTATTACTATGGAAATAACGGCTTTTATGGTCAAGGTTACCAATCTGCACCAGCATATGCTGGAGTTACTTATGGTTATGGGTATAATGGAGCTATCTGGATAGTACTATTTATACTATTAGTTATAATAATTGGAGCAGGATGTAACTTTGGTGGAAATAAATGTTGCTCACAAACACCTAATTGTTAATAAATTTAAAACTATCAAGAAATTGATAGTTTTTATATACTATAAATTTAATCTTTGTTATAATTAAAACATGAAAAGAATTGTTGTTTTAATTATAACCGCACTACTGGTTAGTAGTGCCATAATATTATTTTTACATTTTAGTAAAAATAATGGGGATAAGAAAGAAATTACTGATACCGTACCTATTGAAAATAGCGGTATAAGTTTTAGTGATGATCTAGTATTTGAATATTATGAAAATATTACTTTAGATAGTATTATTATAGTAAATGATGATATTAATTATGTAAATAGCATTATTGATACTACTGAGCTTGGAAAGCATACGCTTACTATTACATTTAACGAAGATGAAAAAACATCTATAGAATATGAGGTAGTTGATACTACTAGCCCCTTAGTAATCAATTCTAGTACTTATACTATAGTTAAAGGTAACGAGTTTAATTATCAAAATATATTTTGTGCAGATAACTATGATAAAAGACCTACTTGCGTTATTGAAAATGAATATGACATTAATACTATAGGAGAATATAAACTTAAATTTGTGGCTACTGACTCATCTGGTAATGTTACAAATAAAGATATAACTTTGAAAGTAGTAAATGAAAAAAATCCTACAACGCCTTATACTCCTACTCCTCTTGCTTTAGAAGATGTAATTAAAGAACATAAAAATGAAAATACCCAAATAGGTATTGATGTATCTAAGTGGCAAGGTGATATTAACTGGCAGCAAGTTAAAGACTCTGGCGTAGAGTTTGCAATTCTAAGAATAGGTTTTGGACATAATAAGGAAATGGAAAATGTACTTGATGAAACTTTTAAAGCTAATTTAAGTGGAGCTAAAGCTGCCGGCGTGCCGGTAGGAGTATATTTTTATAGCTATGCTGATTCAGTAAAGGAAGCTATTGAACATGCTAACTGGGTAGTAGATACTTTAGACGGTGAATCTTTAGAACTTCCTATATCATATGACTGGGAAGAATGGAGCAAATTTAATAGTTATAATTTAAGTTTAACTGATATAAATAATATGGCTAATGAATTTATTAAAGTAGTTGAAAATGCTGGTTATAAAGGAATGAATTATGGTTCTAAGAGTTATTTAAATAATATTTGGACTATGTATGATCATACCACTTGGCTAGCTCACTACACTTCAAAAACTGATTATGATAAAGATTATTATATTTGGCAGTTATCTAATGCAGGTATTGTTCCTGGAATAGATGGTGCAGTAGATTTAAATGTACTATATATGAATTAAACATTTTTGACATTCCCACCACTTTATTATATAACTGTGGTGTAGTTGTCAAAAATAATGGCTAAAAATAAATTAAAACTACTTTAATAGTAGTTTTTTTGTTACATATATAGTATAATATGTTTGTGATATTATGAAATTACCTGAAATAAAAATATTAAATGAAAAAAACTCAATCCTAAGAAAAGTTTCTGAACCAGTAACTTTTCCTTTATCAAGTTCTGATAAAACTTTAATAAATGATTTATTAAAATACCTAGAAATGAGTCAAGATGAAAAATATATTGAAAAATATGATTTAAGACCAGGTATGGGTATGGCGTTTGTACAATTAGGTATTTTAAAAAGAATATTTGTAATTGCTTTAGTAAATGAAGATGATTCTGTAGAAAAGCATGTAATAATCAATCCTGAAATAATAAGTTCTAGTGATGAAATGATTTATGTTGAAGAAAATGAAGGTTGTTTAAGTGTTGATCGCGATGTTGATGGTTTTGTTCCTAGAAATGCTAGAATTACAGTTCAATATCAAGATATAAATGGAAAGAAAAAAACTATTAGAGTTAGAGAAGAAATATCAGTTGCCTTCCAACATGAAATAGATCATTTAAATGGTATTTTATTTACCGACAAAATAACATATGATCCTAGAAATATGCGTGCAATATAAAAATAATGCTATTAAGCATTATTTTTTTGTTACATTATTTTCATAATAAACATCGTTTTTACATAAAGTAATAACTGCAAGTTGCATTCTTTGCGCTAGTTCTAATTCATTTATTCTAAACATTGCACAAATAGCTGCATTATCAACACCTTTTAATTTAAGGTCGATAATAGCAAGTGTAGTTACATCTATTAAACTACCTAAAGTAGTTAAATCTTTATTTCTAAAACTTTCTAATAGTTGATTCATAAACTCTCCTTTTCTTACTTCTAATTTTGACTTTAGAACTCCAATAAGTTCTTGTCTTCTATTTCTTTTATAATTATCATTTAATTCTATTTTAACGTTCATTAAATCTTTACCAAATATTTCATATATTTCTTGTTGATCATATTCTGAAAAGGAATTTATAACATTTAATATTTCATTTATTGAATATGCTTTTAGCATTTCAAGTAAAGGTTTATATTCTTTATATATTAAATCATTTAATTCTACTTTTTCTTTTGCTAAGTTATAATAAAGTTTGATAATTGTCTTATAATAATTTTGTTTATCTATAGAAGATAGTAAACTATCATCTGTTCTAGTATCTAAATTATTTCCAAATACTATTCTAATACATCCTTGTTCTTCTATAGTTAATTTACTAAACATAGATAATACTATTTCTTTATCATAATGATAAAATACATCGATAAGTGATTTAACTGGTTTTTTTCTATACTCTCTATCAGTTGATTTATGTAAATGGTTGGTAGATCCAACATTTAAGTATTCTTTTAAATCACTAAATTTATCATTAGCTCTAAGATTACTTAATGCTCTTTGATCAAGCTGCATAATTCTTTGCTTAGATACATTACCTAAAAACTTAGCAATATCATCATATTTTATTATAGGGCATCCATAAAGTCCGTATCTATGAGCAATTGTAAATAATTGTCTTTCTGATATTGGAGTTGTATATAATAACTCTTCTAACATGTTAGGAGTTAAATCCTCATGTACTTCAGCAAATACATCTTCATCACTACCTAAATATCTATCACCAGGTAAATTGTCTAAACTATGTGCGCCGAAAACCATTTTTTTAATTATTTCTAATCTATCTTGATTTATTTTTAAGAACTTACATGCTTCTGCATCAGAATATTCTAATCCATCATTTTTTGCTTTGGCTCTTTCTCTTCTGTAAATAAAACATAATAGCTTTAATCCTTCAGGAACATTTATTATATTCGTATAACTTATATTACTATAATAAACATTTCTTAGAATTACTTTATATAGATATGTAGAAAAATTTATTGATTTAGCTAAATCAAAGTTATTTATAGCTTTTTCAAAAGATAAGTAACTTTCTTGAATAAAATCATCATAAAATTTTTCATCAATGCCAAATTTGTGAAATGCGCTTCTTATAAGTTTTAAATTACATAAAATTAACTCTTCTTTAGCTTTTAAATCGCCCTTCTTAGCTCTTTTTAATAATTCAATGTTCTTTTCATTAGATGTCTCTGGTTGATCAAACATTTCACTGTAAAATTCATTTGTTACAGAATTATTATACTTCATATTATTTCCCCCTTTTTAATACCTAATAATTATAACATATTTGTTACAAAATGTCAAAAAGAAGTAAACAATTGTCTACTTCTTTAAATATATTATTTATTTTCAAGTTTAGTACTTACTAATTTAGATACACCTGATTCTTGCATTGTTATTCCATAAAGAGTATCAGCATATTCCATCATTCTTTTCTTATGAGTTATAAGTATGAACTGGCTTTCTTTTTTCTTCTCAGATATATATTTACCAAACATATCTACATTAGCTTCATCAAGCGCAGCCTCTGCTTCATCTAAGATGATAAATGGAACTGGTCTTACATTTAAAATAGAAAATAATAAACATATTGCAGTTAGTGATTTTTCACCACCAGAAAGTGCTATAGTTGAGTTTATCTTCTTGCCTGGAGGCTCTGCTATTATTTCTACTCCAGTATTAAGTAAATCATCTGGATTTGATAAAGAAAGTTCACCTTTTCCTCCTCCAAATATTTCTTTAAATACATTTTTAAATTCATAAGCTATTTTATTAAATGATTCTTTAAATTTAGCAATCATTATTTCATCCATTTCACTAATAATATCAGTAAGGTTACTAGATGCCTCTTCTAAATCCTTTTCTTGAGTAAGTAAGAAATCATATCTAACAGATAACCTTTCATATTCTGCTATAGCTCCTAAGTTAACTACTCCTAATTTTTCTATTTCTTTTTTTAGGCTTTTAACTTCTGCGCGTAACTCTACTTTATCACCATCTAAAGGACCTTGTAGAGTTGCTGCTTCATATGTTAAGTTATAATCTTCGCTTAGAGTTAAAAGAAGGTTTTCTAGTTTGAATTCTAACTTAGATTTAGCTATTTCACATTCTTTAAGTTCAGTATTTATAGCATATACTTCACTATTTTTCTTTCTTAAGTCATGTTCAGTTTCTGTTATTTCTAAATATAAATCGCCTTTTTTAGTTATATATGTTTCTTTCTGATCTAATAATATAGCTTTTTCTTTTTCTAAATTACTTAGATTTTCACTAATTAATAGTAAATCATTTTCAAAACTATTTTCTTTAAGCGAAGAAACACCTTTAAGTTCAGATTCTATTCTTTCATAGTTAGTATTTAAATTATTTAAACTAATTAATTTACTAGATATATCTTCTTTTAAATATATTAAATCCTTACTAACTTTATTAGTATTATCTTCTAAAGTATCATAATTACTATTAATTAATTTATAATCAGATTCTAATTTAATTAATTTATTTTTTTCATCTACTAAGTTAGTCTTTAAATTTTTAAGTAGTTGCAAATTAGATATAATAGAATTTTTATCTTTACCACCATAAAGTGAACCACCAGTATAAAGTATATCTCCATCTAAACTAACTAGTTTATATTTATAATCAAGTTTCTTACCAATAGTATTAAGAGCATCAATATTTTTAACTATTATTACATTTCCTAACTGATTAAGTATTATATTATTATATTTTTTATCATATTTAACTAAATCAGCAGCTACTCCTATAAAATCACTACCTGTTTTAAGCATAGCAGTAATATCACTAGGAATATATCTACCTTTGATTGTATCTAAAGGAAAGAATGTTGCTTTACCTAAATTATTTGTTTTAAGGTATTTAATAGCTTCTTTTGCACAGTCAAAGTCTTCTGTTACAAGAAAGTTAGAACTAGCTCCTAAAGCTGCATTAATAGCTACAGAATATGATTCTTCTGTTTTAATCAAATTACCTATAGTATTATGTACTTTACTAAATTTAGGGTTATTAAGAATACTTCTAACTGCTTTAGGAAGCATATCATCATTATTAATGTTGTTTTCTAATATTTCTATTTTATTTTGTAGATATATTATAGTTTTATTTTGACTATCTATATTAGCATTTAAATGAGTTCTTTTAACTTTGTCAGAAAGTAGTTTATTACTAAGTTCATCTAGTTTATTAGACAATTCTTTTTTAGTAACATTTAAGTTACTTAATTTATCATTTAATAAGTCTATGTTTTTTTTATATTCTAAACTCTTTTCTTTTAAACTAATTAAATTATTATCTATATCTACATTATTACCACTAAACTTTTGTCTTTCTAAAGTAAGTGTTTTTTCACTAGTTAGTTTAGCTATTTTTTCATTAATATCTATTATTTTTAAATTACTATCAGCTACTAAATCTTCTATTTTAGTTACTTCAAATTTTAATTTTTCTATTTTAGCATTATCAACATCGGTCTTAGATCTTTCTAAAGTTAAATTAAGTGTTTCTATTTTAGTTTCAACTTCTTTTAAATTAGCACTATATTCTTCAATGTCACTAGCTATTAGTGATATTTCTATATTTTCAAGAGAACTTTTATATGATAAATACTTAGCAGCATTCTCACTTTGTTTTTTCAAAGGTAATACAGTTACTTTTAATTCATCAATAACAAGTTTAATCATATGTAAATTATCTTTAGTTTTATCTAATTTTCTTAAAGCTTCTTCTTTTCTTTTCTTATATTTAAGAACACATGCTGCTGATTCAAATATAATTCTTCTATCATAAGCTTTTGAATTAACTATTTCAGTTATATTACCTTGAGATATTATATTAAATGCACCTTGACCAGCTCCAGTATCTAAAAATAAGTCGTGTATATCTTTAAGTCTTACTCTAACATTATTTATATAATAATCATTTTCTCCTGTTTTATATACTTCTCTTTTTATTTCTACTTCTTTAAATTCACTTTTTAAATAATTATCTGAATTATCAAAAGTTAAAGTTACACTAGCTTTTTTATGAGCATCTCTAGATTTCGAACCACTGAAAATAACATCACTCATTACAAGTGACCCTCTTAACTGTTTAACTGACTGCTCTCCAAGTACCCATCTTATGGCATCTACTATATTACTTTTACCAGATCCATTAGGTCCTACAACAGCAGTTATTTCTTTATTAAACTCAACATTTGTTTTATCAGCAAAGGATTTAAAACCAATTGCTTTTATACTCTTTAAATACATATTTCCTACTTTACACTTTTTTCATAAGCATCTTGAGCAGCATTTTGCTCTGCTTCTTTTTTACTTCTGCCTTTACCTGTACCATATACCATATTACCTATAGAAACACTTATAGTAAATTCTTTATTATGTGCTTCACCTTCTTCAGAAATTATATTATAAGTAACAGATTTCTTAGTAGTTTGCACTAGTTCTTGTAATAATGTTTTATAATCATCAAAGAAATGATTTTCATCTTTTATTTCAGGAATAACAACTTCATAAATAAAATTTCTTACTTTATCCAATCCTTGATCTAAATATATAGCACCAACTACTGCTTCAAAGATATCTGCTAATATTGTTTTATTAACTTTATTTAATTGGCCATGACCTACTCTTACATGAGGCAATACATTAATTTTCTCAGCATAAAAATTAAGAGCATTTTCGCATACATATGCGGCTCTTTTCTTAGTCATCTCGCCTTCACTTAAAGTATTATCTTTATAAAAATATTCACTAACCACCATTTGAATAATAGCATCTCCTAAAAATTCCATTCTTTCATAGTTTTCTACATTCTTATTTTCATTACTAAAAGACGTATGTGTTAAAGCAGTTTCTAGTAAACTAACATCTTTCATAATTACATTATATTTTTCTAAAAAATTCATAATATCAAATCCATTCTTTTATATTATACCAAAACTTCTTTTAAATTTAAACAATTTACAAAAAACATTTTTTATTGTAAAATAAATCTAGGTGCTAAATTGAAGAATATATTAATTAAAATTGTAAAATTATATCAAAAAACACCACTTCATAGTCATAGTTATTGTAGATATACACCAACGTGTAGTTCTTATATGATTGATGCACTTAATGAATATGGTGCTATAAAAGGATCTTTTTTAGGTATTAAAAGAATACTTAGATGTCATCCTTTTTCTAAATATGGATATGATCCAGTACCTAAGAAGGAGAATAAAAAATGAAAAAACTATTTTTACTAGCATATATAACTTTAATGGGAACAGCTTGTGTATTCGGACAGAATGGACTTGATAATCCTACTGTATATACAACAATATATCCTGTAACTTACTTAACTGAATATTTATACGGAGAGCATAGTGAAATAAAAAGTATTTATCCTGCTGATGCAGATGTATTTAATTATGATTTTACTGATAAACAAAAAGAAGAATTTGCTTTAGGAGATTTATTTATATATGCTGGAGTAACTGAAGAAATAAATATAGCTAAAGATTTTGTAGATTATAATAACGATATATTATTAATTGATTCAACTCATACATTTAAACTAGAAAATACAGTTGAAGAAATATGGCTAAGCCCTAATAATTATTTAATGCTTGCTAAAAATATTAAAAATAGTTTAAATGAGTATGTAACTAATTTAAATATACTTGATGATATAAATGTAAAATATGATGAACTAGCTGAAATATTATCATTTATGGATGCTGATTTAAGAATAATTGGAAATAAAGCAAAAGAAGAAAACAATAATGTTTTAGTAGTATCATCTGATACCTTTAAATATTTAGAAAATTATGGATTTGTAATTATTAGTTTAGAAGATTCAAAATATGAAACAGTTGATGCAAGAGAAAATATAATAAGTAATTTTGAAAATGATAATTATCTTGCTCTTATTAATGAATATGGAAATGGAAATGAAGTTGTAAATGAAATAGCTGCTAGTGATAGCGTAACAAAAATAGATATAGATATTCACTCTAATGCTGAAGCTGGAACAGATTACCTAAGTGTCATGCAAGAATTTGTAGCTAACTTACAACATACAGTCAATAATTAATTGACATAGTGGTTACTAAGTGATAAAATTAATTAGTAACCTTTTATTGGAGTAGTACTCAAGAGGCTGAAGAGGCGCCCCTGCTAAGGGTGTAGATCGGGTAACTGGTGCGAGAGTTCAAATCTCTCCTACTCCGCCAATAAAAAAATAACTCACTATTGTGAGTTTTTTTATGTATTAATTTATTCTTCTAAAAAGAATCTAGCTAACTTTTCGTAATTGTCTTGACTGTTTTTATCAGAATTTTTATATCATATACATTAATCTTTTAATATAAAATAAAAAAGTTCCGAAGAACTTTAATATACAATATGGTGACCCGTACGGGGTTCGAACCCGTGCGTGCATGCGTGAAAGGCATGTGTGTTAACCGTTTCACCAACGGGCCACAAAATGGTGGGCCTGGGAGGACTTGAACCTCCGACCTCACGCTTATCAGACGTGCGCTCTAACCAGCTGAGCTACAAGCCCATTTTTCTCGATTGCTATTACATTTTACCCTATTTTTATGCTTTTTGCAACACTTTTTTTACATTTTTTTTAAATTATATGATATTATGTTTATGAGGTAATACATGGAAAATAAATTAAGTTTAATGACAAAAGAAGAAATTAAAGAATTAAAAGAAAAATATTATGCTACTGAGTATGGTAGAATAAATAAAAATAGATTAATTAGATTGTTGATATTTGGTATATTTTGTGTACTATATTCAATATTTTTAGTTATAGATAATGCTATAAATGCTAATGATCCTTGGAGCTACATGTTCTCAGGTTTAGTACTTATTGCTGGTATTGTATTTATAGGTGGTAATATAGTCCTTAAAAGAAATGCATTATTTGAATATGCAAAAAAAACAACAAAGAAAAAGTAGTTAGTTAAAACTACGATATACTTTATTAGTCTCTATATTGAAACTTTTATATTCTGCTAAGTCAGATACGCCTACTACTTGAAATCCTTGAAGATATAATTCTTTGAGGATTTTTTCTGTTGCGTCTTTAGTTGTTAAATATCTATCATGCAGTATAATTATACCATTTTCTTCTGCATTAGAAATTACATGACTAGCTATATAATCAGTATTTCTATTTTTCCAATCTTGAGGATCATTATTCCATAAGATATATGATACGTCAATGTCTTCTATTATTCTATCATCTAACTGTCCATATGGAGGTCTTACTAATGTAGGTATTTCTCCTGTTATATTAAATATTAATTCATTAGTGTGATTTACTTCATATAGTACTTCGTTTAATGAAATACGCTCGAAATTCGGATGAGTATAACTATGGTTACCTATTTCATTACCAGAGTCATATACAGCTTTTACTATTGATGGGTAATCTTCCACTTCAAGACCTTGAACAAAAAACGTTGCTTTAGCTTTATAATCATTTAGTAAAGCAAGTATTTGCTCAGTATATACTGGATGTGGTCCATCATCATAAGATAAAGCTATAGTTTTTTTAGTAGGATCATAAGTAAATCCATCTTCATTTATATATCCTTCTACTATCTTAGTAGATACAGTTAATATATCTTTAATTTCATTATAATAAACATTAACGGATAAAGTTCCTAGTCTGTCAAAATATTCATAATTATCAAAATTAACTACTAAATAATCTTCTGTAGTAGTATATGATTTAACTACACCCTCTTTATTTAATGATTCTACTATAAACTTAGGATATTTAAGTTCTAATAACTCATTTACCTTAGTATCTAATACTTCATAATTATATTCATTGATAATAGTATTTAAATTTATATTAGTTGCTAAAGTTATTTTAGGAAGTGGCGTTAACTGATCTACTGTTGACGGTTTCTTATATACTTCTTCATTAACTACTCCATCTACTACTGCGTATGTAAATGGTACTACTAATAATAATACTACTAATATTAAACACATTGAGTATACTAATATTTTAATTTTAAGTTTATATTTAAAAAACTCATTTTTATATTTAAGAGCATTACTATCTTTTTCTTTAGTAACTTTAGATACTTTTTCTCTTGCTTTAGCTAACCTTTCTTTATTAGTTAACTTCTTAGGTTTACTTTTCTTTTTAGTCTTACCTATTTTATCTTTTATTTTATCTTTAAAACTCTTTTTCTTAACTACAGGAGTTTCTTTTGCTACTTCCTTATTTTCAGTAACTACAGATAAAACTTTCTCCTCTTTCTTAGGCTCTATATCTATATTAACTACCTTTTTGCTAGGCGCCTTCTTAGCACTCTTAACTTGAGTGTTTGGTGTACTAACTTTTTTAGCAGTAGTTTTTTTCTTTGTTGCTACATTTGTAGTTTTAGTAGTTACCTTTTTAGCAGTTACTTTCGTTGTCGATGTTTTTTTAGGCACACTTGCAACAGTAGTTTTCTTATTTACTACCTTGCTTTTATTATTACTAGATACTTTCTTTTTAACTGTAGTATTTTTCTTTTTCACAGCATTATTTGTACTAGTTTTTTTTGTATTATTTGGTTTTACTAACTTATCTTTTTCCATATATTCATTATAACACTTTTTTGCTTAATTTCTACAATTTTTAACAAAAAAAATACCTTTTTTAAAGATATTTTATTCAAGTACAGCTTTTATTCTTCTTACACCAGAAGAACTACTTTCTTCTTTAGCAATTCTAAATTTACCTAACTCACTAGTATTTTTAACATGTGGTCCTCCACATATTTCTTTGGAATATGTGCCTATTGTATAAACTTTAACAGTGCTATCATATTTATCACTAAATATACCAGTAGCACCACTATTCTTAGCTTCTTCTAAAGTCATTTCTTCTAAAACAACTTCTGTATTAGTATTAATCATTTCATTAACTCTAACTGTTAAAGTTTCTTTTTCTTCATCAGTCATTTTATGATCTAAATTAAAATCAAATCTCAATCTTTCTGGGGAAATATTAGCCCCTTTTTGAATAATATCTGGCCCATACATTTCTTGTAGTGCAGCAAGCACTAGATGAGCAAGTGTATGATATCTAACTGATTCATAAGATTGATCTGCAAGCCCACCTTTAGCAGCGCCTGCTTCAAGAGTTCTTGATTTTTCTTGATGTTCTTTAAATCTATTATGAAATCCTTCAACATCTATAGTTAAATTATTTTCTAAAGCAAGTTCTTCAGTCATTTCTATAGGATATCCAAAAGTATCAAATAATTTAAATACATCTTCACCTTTAATAATATTTCCTTCTAAAGATTTAATAATTTTATAAAAGTGTTTTTCGCCATCTTTTAAAGTCTTACTAAATTTTATAGATTCTTTAGTTAATTCTTCAGTAATAAATGTTTCATTTCTAGATAATTCACTATAATCATTACTATAATCTGCAATAACTATTTTAGCAAGTGTAATTAAATGCTCATTATCAACATTAAGTTTTCTTAATACTCTCATAGTTTTTCTAATTAATCTTCTAAGAACATAACCTGCTCCACTATTAGCTGGAGTTATTTTATGATCATCACCTAAAATGAATGTAATAGTTCTCATATGATCCATTATAATTCTAAATTCTTTTTTATTATCATCATAATTTAAATTACTAAGTTCTCCTATTTTATTTTTTAAATTAGTAAAAGTATCTATATCATAAACAGATTCATGACCATTTAAAACAGTAATAGTCCTTTCAAGACCCATCCCTGTATCTACATTTTTTTGTTTAAGTGGTGTAAGTTTTCCATTTTCATCTTTATAATATTCCATAAATACATCATTCCATATTTCTAAGTATTTACCACATGAACAACTAGGGTTACATTCTTCCCCGCAAGATTCTTTACCTGTATCATAATACATTTCAGTGCATGGACCACAAGGTCCTACACCTGAACCTAAAATCCAAAAGTTTTCTTCTTTAGGTAAAAAGTAGATATGATTATCGGGTACTCCTAAACTTTTCCATATTTGATAAGCTTCCTCATCCTTAGGGGTTTCTTCATCTCCACTAAAACAAGTAAAAAATAATTTATCTTTAGGTATTCCTAAATACTTTTCACTAGTTAAAAATTCATAACTATATTCTATTGCTTCTTTTTTAAAATAATCCCCTAAAGACCAATTACCTAACATTTCAAAAAATGTTAAATGAGAACTATCTCCTACAGAGTTAATATCACTTGTTCTGATGCATTTTTGCACGTCGCATAGTCTTGTGCCTGCTGGATGTTTTTCTCCAAGCAAGTAAGGCACTAAAGGGTGCATACCTGCTGTTGTATATAAAACTGTCGGATCATTTTCAGGCACTATTGAGGCTGATGGTATGATACTATGATCTTTTTCTTTAAAAAATTCAAAATATAAATTTTTAAGTTCTTTTTCTGTTAATTTTTTCATTATTTAATTCCTTCTAATACTTTAAATACATTTTCTCTTAATTTAGTTAATTCTTCATTAACAATTACAAAGTCAAAATCATTATAACTTTCTAAAGCTAACTCCGTAACATCTATTTGCTCTTCTACTGTTAAAGAACTAGGAGCAAATTGATTTTCTACATATATAGAATATACATTATCATGTACTTCTTTTATTGCATCTATTTCTTCTGGTAATCTTACATCACATACAATGACATTTTCTACATAGTCTTCATATATTTCTATATCTTGAAGCATATTATTAGTTAAATACTCAGGATTTTTCTTTCTTATATTATTACCTAAATCTTGTAAATATTTTCTAGGTTTAGTAGCGGGATTACCATCCCAATCACTTAACTCTGTAGCAAATCTTTTTATATATTTTGCATACTCAGTAATAGCTACTTTTTCAAGTTTATAAATATAAAATTCATTTATAAATTTAGCTACTTCCCCTTTACCACTTTCTGCCTTACCAGCAATTAAAAATATTCTCATTATTCCTCTTTTCTTAAAAATAAAAAGAACAATACCAAGGAGTGCATAAGCACGGTACCATCCTTTATTTATCTTTATTATTTTAACGATTAACACCGATTAATCTAAAAAAGTAGCATAGCATTATTTATTTACTAGTTTTCACCAAACACTAGCTCTCTATAAAACAAATTAATACTAATTCTTTTCTCAACGATTACTAATATAATATAGCATATTTATTTTTATTATTCAATCATTTTATAACTTAAGTTAAATATTTTATATTTATCATTAAAGTGTAAGAATACTACTTTAAGTACAGCAAGTATTGGTGTACTTAATATCATACCAACTATTCCAAAGAAATGTCCGAATATTAAAAGTGAAACCATTATTATAACTGGATTGATATTAGTAGCTTTACTCATTACTACAGGCTGCATTACATAGTTTTCAAGAAGCTGAACTATAATAGCTATAATAAGCACTCCAGTACCTACTACTGGTCCTTGAGTGTATCCAACAAGTACTGCAACTCCTCCACCTATATATGGTCCAATATAAGGAATTAAGTCTGTTATACCACAGAATAATCCAAGTAATAAAGCTGCATCTAAACCAACTATAGCAAAACCAATAGTATCACAAACAAATACCATTGTTGCAATTAATAATATACCATTAACACATTTTCTTACTTCCGTACCAATATTAGATGTTAAAGTAATAATTTCTTTTTGATGCTTAGCAGGCACTATTTTAGCAAAACTAGTTTCTACTTTATTAAAGTCAACTAACATATAAAATCCTAATATAAAACTTAGTACAAATGTAATTAATCCTGAAAAAGTAGAAGTTACTATATTAAATAAATTCTCAGGTATAGCAATAAATAAATCAGTTTCAAAACCTTCAAAATATCCTAAAATATTTTCTTCTAGTGCTACTACATCTATTCCACTATTATTAAATGTTTCAAATAAATTACTTAGTAAGTTAGTAGCAAAACTAATTACTTCAGGAAGCAAGTTAGTAAACTCTGCTACTTGATCTATTATTATTGGAATAAATAAACTTATTATTAAAGCAAGGATTCCTATTATACCTATATAAACTATTAAGGAACCAAAGACTCTTTTAACACCTTTATCTTGTAACTTATTAACTATAGGATTAAATAACCAAGCAATAACAAAACCTATAAATAACGGTGATAAAATACTTAATATTGTTATTATAAAACTAAATAAGTTAAGCTGATTAGCAATTGATATAACTCCTATAACAAGCGCTAAGAACAAAAACATATAAATTAATTTTAAAACTTTGTTACCTGTAAATATTAAATTATTGAAATCTTTATTAAATTCATCTTTATTTTTTTTCATATTATTTACCTCTAATAATATTATACACTAAAAATTAAATTATTTATATAAAAAAAGAATTATTAACTAACTTTTAATAATTCTTTTACTTTAGGATTAATATCTTTACTTTTTTCGTCATTATACTGGCTTAAATAAAGTTCTAATTCTCTTCTTTTTACATATGGTAAGTTATTAATATAATAAAGTATATGAGTAAGTTTAATCTTAGTCAATTCTTTTTCATCTTCTTTACTATTAATTACTTCTACTTTAAGTATATCTTTTAAACCATTTTTAAGTTCATTGTCAATTCCACCTAATAAACTAGTATATTTATTGTATAACACATTTAATACTTGTTTATCATTGATATTATTTTTTAAAAATAATATTAAATCAAAATCATTTAGTGTATCTTTAAAAATAACTTTTAATCTCTTTTTATTATTTTCCATTATATATATATTACCTGATAGATAATCACTACCTATAGTATTTGAATTAAGTACTATATTATATAATTCATCTTCAGTATATTTTTTTGTAAAGGTATCTATATTCTCTATATGATTATAATCATATTTATTATCATCAAAAAAAGATATATTAACTGGCATACTATCTCCAGGTCTTTTTTCATAAACTAATAAATATAGTGGCATCATTTCTCTTTCCATAATATCCCCAATCTTCTCTAAGTGAGACATTAATATATCATTTTTGCTCCTTTTTGTCAAATAAAAACCCTTTTACGAGATATTATTATACTCATTACATTTTTCTTCCAATAATATAAAATCACAACATCTTTTTTTTATATTCAGACTCAATTCATCACTCACAAATAGATTATATAATTTTTCAGATCTATTTATTATTTTGCTTTTATTACGGTTAATCCAATAAATTTGAGAATTTAATAGCTTATAGTATCGTTTGTCAGCAGACTTAGTTGGCACTAAATTCAAATCAAGTTCAATAATATTACAATTTTTGACTGGTATCATATTATTGAAATTAATAGCTCCTAAGTTTCCATTATCTAATTTATAAAAATCTAGTTTGTTTTTCATTTTTTTATGCTTATTTTTTGGACTAGATAATGGAGCGTAATAAGAACAATTATTAATTTGAAATAAAATCCCTACAAAAGGACGATTGCTTTTATCATTGAAATTATATGGAACTTTATTATCATAATTTCTTAAATAATTGCAATATTGATCATTAAGTTTAACTATTGTTAAATTATTTTGCATAATTCCCCCCTATAACAATTATAACTTAGAAATAAAAATAAAACTAGAGTTTGCTCTCTAGTTCTTTTTTAATTTCCTCTTATGGTGGGAATCACCGCTTTTTTAATTTCCTCTTATGGTGGGAATCACCGCTTTTTTAATTTCCTCTTATGGTGGGAATCACCAGCTTTTTTAATGCTATTACTAGCAATATTATTATATGCAAATTTGCATAACATAATCTCTTATGTGCAATTAATATATCATTTTTGCTCCTTTTTGTCAAATAAAAAAACCTATTAAAGGTTTTTATTTAGCAGCGTATACACTAGCTTTTTTCTTAGTTTTTCCACATCTTTCAAATTTAACAACACCATCTATTAAAGCAAAAAGTGTATGATCTTTACCCATTCCTACATTTGTTCCTGGATAAATTTTTGTTCCTCTTTGACGATAAATAATAGAACCTGCTGTTGCAAATTGTCCATCAGATAATTTAGCACCAAGTCTTCTACCAGCTGAGTCACGACCGTTATCAGTTGACGATTGACCTTTTTTGTGGGCAAATCTCTGAATATTAAAATTTATTAATAACATATTATTCTCCTTTACTAATTTTTAAATTCTTAGGATATTTAAGTTCTAAATCTTTTAATAAATCTAACATATTATTTATTAATACATCTACCACTCTTGAATCATCTAAAATTGCAATTTCCATCTTATCTTCATCTATAAAGTTTATTGATTTATTATCCAAACTTAGTATCCCATTTACAGTTGTATATACTATGCTAGAAACACTAGCACATACTATATCTTTTCCATACTCATCATAATTAGCATGACCAGATATAGTTATAACATTATCATTTTTATTTACTATAATCATAATTAACCATTAATTGTTTTAACTTCAAGTAATGTATATGGTTGACGATGACCTTGAGTTTTACGATATTTTTTCTTAGGTTTATATTTAAAAACTTTTATTTTTTTAGCTTTTCCTGATTTTACTACAGTACATACTACAGTAGCGCCTTTTACATATGGCATACCAGTTTTATCTCCAACTAATAATACTTTATCAAAAGTGATATCTGTATTATCTTCAGAGTCAAGTTTTTCAACATAAATTTTATCTCCTACAGAAACATAAAATTGTTTTCCACCCGTTTCGAATATTGCTTTCATTTCATACCTCCTTATTTAAGTCGCGCCCTTAAGGTAACCATAGGTTTTATAACCTTTTTAGTGCGGTTTTAACAAAATGAATTAAAACAAGTTAATTTTACCAAAAATATGCATTATTGTCAAATCAAATAAAAAAAGGAACTACATCCCTTTTCTTACAAACACATAATCTTCTAACTGATCATCAATTGGCAGCGAATGCTCCTCTACTGCAGATTTAATTTCATAATATTTATTTTCAATATTTCCTAAGTTTTTATCTGTATTGTCATTAGGAAATTTACTTAATAAATAATCTACATCTGCTCTTTGAGCTATGATTTCTTTTGTTAAAGCGTTAATCATTTGATTTACATCTTCATTTTTAGTTTCATATTCATATGCTAAGTTATCATACATTGCAAGGTCATTTGCTTCTTCTTTAGTAACAAAATGAGTTACTATAGCTGATGCTATAAAGGTTGCTGATACAGTACCTAATTGCAAAGCTACTTGAGCAGTACTATTATGAAATGCTAAAGTTCCAACATTAAATATTTCCAACATTATAGGAAATGATAATGCAGCCATACCTGCAATTACTGTAGGTAGTGCTGTATAACACATCATCTTAAGCATTAATAATTTACTATTAGGTTTTAATTCACTATATAGTCTTATATATGCTTCATTTTTTCTTCTTTCACTAATTAAACTACTTTTTCTTTCTATTAAGCTATTTAATAATTTTATTGCTTCTTCTATTTTATCCATTATTTTCCCCCGTCTTTCCGAATAATTTATTTTTAATTTTAGTTCTTATTAAATTATTTTTTATATGTTTTCTTTCTATTTCTTCATATATACTATCAAGTAATTCTAAAGATGTATCTTCTTCTAATTCTACTTTTTTATTTAAGTATTTTTCTATAAATGAATTAAGTAGTTTACTAAGTTCATTATTACCTTCAAATAAGCCTTCTAATCTAGGATTACAAACTCTACTATTGTGCATTCCTATTGGTGTAGTAACTAACTTCGCAAAGCTTATTAAAGTATTATAATAATGCATTTTAGCTGGTATATAACTTATCAAATATTTCTTATTCATATTATCTATTTCATACTCATAAAAATCTTTCTTATTATCTTTAAATATTACATCATAATCTTCTTTACTAATAAATAAAAACACCTCTTTGCTTACTACACTATTAGTAGATAATATATTAATAGTTGCATACATATAACTTGTACCTAACTTCAGATTAATTAAATTAATTAAGTATGGAAATATAACTACATAATCATCAATTAATAAATTACTAAGTAAATTATTTTTTCTTTCTAATGTGTTTCTTTTAGAATATAAATTATTTCTATCTTCACTTGTTTCATATTCATAAACTATATTTACATGATTAATCATTTTACATTTTATATCCATAATCATATTTTCTAGTTCTTCTATTTTAGATAAATATTCTGGATATACTCTTAATTGTATATTTTCTTTATCTTTTTTTAATTTACTTTCTAAAACAACTATTTCATTTTTTATATTTATAATATCTTCTATATTCATATTACTTTCCTCGGATTCATATTGTAGCATAAAAATTACTTATTTTCAATACAAACCAAGTTACTGTTTGTACATATTCATAAGAAAACCACCTTTATGGTGGTTTTACTTAAGTATTGATTTTATTTCTTCAATAGGAATCTGAGTTATTTTTGATATTTCTTCTGATGAATAATTAAGTTCATGCATTCTTAGTATTAATTCTTTATTTTGTTTTTCTTTTCCTTCTTTTAAACCCTCTTCTTTACCCTGTTTAAGCCCCTCAGTTAATGCCTGATCCATTTGTGATGCTTTATCCCATGCATCTTTTTCTTTTTGCCAGATATAATCTTTATATGCTGGATCTGAATTTATCTTTTGCACTATACTATATGCCTTCTCAAACTTCTTATTTTCCTTTGCCATATCACTCATCTCCTTACTACTTTTTAGCGTTATGAACTTTAATAACTTTATAAAATCTTCATTAAACCTTTTATCTTCTTCCGCTCTTTTCAAATTGATTATATATTTTGTTTTTATATCATAAGTTTGCTCTAAGTTAAGTTTATCACACTCTTCTAATTTCGTAAACATTTTTGTAAATATTTTACTATCATAATTTAAAAAGAATATTCCATATACTTTACTTATATCTTTATATAAATCTCCTGAATTTAGTTGATCTGATATTATTCTTGATAAATAAAACTCCATTCTTTTTATTAGATGTTCTTCTTTTCCTTTCTGCATTTCTATATATACCACTTCTCCATCTTTTAGTTTTACTTTTAAATCAAATCTTCCTATTTTTGAATCTTGATATTCACCTTGAGTTTCCGTATCTAAAAACTCTATTTGTGCATCTTTTATATCAATGCCTATTACTTCTTTTACTACTAGGTCTAACATTTCTCTATTTTTCTTGAAAAATATTTTAAATACTACATCATTTGCTGGTCCCATGATTTTTGAATCCTCTATTATCATGTTACACCTCCTTTTCTTAAGTTATGTATTATATATACTTTATTTTCCTTGTAAATACTTTCGACAAACATTCTTATTTTTTGACATAAAAAAATACGGATATCCGTATTTTCTATTTAAAATCGGTCACGGCCAGACATCCGCCTGGCAGTGTGACTACACTCTCAGGGTCAGTCTTCCTTTTAGTTTTATAGTCCTAACTGGAACGGATCACTTTCAGTTCCCGTTCCTCCTACAATCTTCGTATTAGATTTCAGATGTAAGACGGGGCGCCACGCAATCCCATTACTGGTAATGTAGCTGCTCGCACGACCACTGTCGTAGACATACCACGCGACGTTAGAGTAAGTCAAACGAGGCGATACTGACCACTCGCCAACTCCACTATATATCCAATTACTTGCTGGTATTGAGTTTGTATCATAATCAAATAAGTTTGTTGTCCATGCATTACTTGCTGCTGCATATCCATAATCACTTATGTATATTAACCCTATATTTGCCTGTGTTGTTATATGTGTTCCCGACGATGTTGAATTTCCTCTTTCTGCTGTATATATTGCATTTGCTGTTTGGGATGTGGTATCATACCCTCCTAAGTACCACGTTGATGTTTCTACCATTGCTCTTGCAGTTGCATCTAATCCTGTTGATGTAAAGTCGCAACTTCCACCGCCTAATCCACAATTTGCCAACCCAGTTGGTGCTACTGTACTATTAAAGTAATAATTATTAAGCAGTCGATTAAGCTGAGCTCCCCCATCATCATCTGCCCATGAATTATCATCTCCAGAATCAAATTGATATTCTCCAATCGAAGTTTCTTTTATTAGTTTTACATTACCATCAAAGATACCTATTATTCTCCACATTTCATCATTAAATGTTACATAGTTTTTTACTAGTGAATCTGGTCCTGAGTATCTATAATTTTTATCAACAGTATTATCTACTACTAAACCATCTAATTCATTATGGTTATCTATTAAATAATTAGCCATTTCACCTTCTATAGGAGGCATAGCAAATGTAAATGGATTAGTTTCAGTACCTGTACCACCAGTTATTAAAACTTCAGATTTTAGATATAAAGTTGGTCTAAAATCGAAATAATACATAGCCTGCGTGTTATGTATAGTGGCACCACTATCAAGATACCACATGCTGCTAGAGCTAGGCAAATAAGGCGATATTGACCACTCAGATTTTCCTCTATACATCCAGTTATTTATTGGTAGTTCATAATAAGCATAATCATCCAATTTTGTTGCCCATGCCGCATTATATGCCGCGTATCCATAATCGCTTGGATACATTAATCCTATATTTTCATCTGTTGTTATATGTGTTCCTGTTGATGTTTCACTTCCTCTTTCATCACTATAAAATAAACTTGCTGTTTGATCTTTTGAATCTGGAGCTCCCAAGCGCCATATTGATGTCGCAACCATTGTTCTTGCTTCTGCATCCAGTCCTGTCGTTGTAAAGTCACATGTTCCTCTACTAGCAATCCCACAAGATGCCAAACCTGTTGGTGCTGCTATACTATTAAAATAATAGTTATTTAAAAGTTGATTTAATTCTGCTCCCCCATCATCATCAGCCCATGAATTATCATTACCTGGATCAAACACATAATTTCCTGGTAAAGGAGATTCTTTTATTAGCTTTATATTTCCATCAAAGATACCTATTATTCTCCACATTTCATCATTATATGTTACATAATTGTGCACTACTTCATTAGATCCTGAATATCTATAGTTATTATCATTAGCACCATTTTCTAAAGAAGAATCATGTTTAAATAAACCTTCATCATCATCATGTGCAAAAGCTATAAATTCTGCTGCAGTAAGAGAATCAAATGTATTACTAGTTAGTATTGCAAATGAATTTAATATTTTATCTGCATTAGCATTTTGTACACTATCTAAATTAATATATGTAATAGTAAAATCCCACTCATCAACTTTAGTAGACGTAGTAAGTATTTCATAATTAGTAGCAACTTCTATAGTACCTATAAAAGTTGTTATATCAAATCCTGATACTGTTTCACCAGTTTCAGCATCAACAGATGTTACATATGTATGACCAGTAATTGATTTAACTTCTGTTCCATCTGGTCTAAAAACTGTTAATATTAATTCTGGTTTTTTATCTGGAGTTGTATATTCAAAATCATTATATGTTATTTGAAAATAAGCATTATATATACCTGTTACCTGTCCACCATTTGTATCTGTACCAGCAGGTACTGTTAATGTTGCTGTAGGACTAGTAGTACCACTTATATTAGTACCGCCTTGTGTAAATGATAAAGGATCTGCATGTAAGTCTATTGGGGTTCCCTCTTGAAAAGTAAGCCCTGTTCCAGTATTAGTTCCTATCCCAGTTTGCGTCACAGCAGGATCTGCTACTTGTCTTGCAAAATAAGCAAAAGTAAGTGTCAAAGTTAAAACAACTAACAAAGTTAGAGTAATTGTTAAATATGTTTTTTTATTGCTTTGAATATTTTGTTTCAACTTATTAATCATTTTAATTTCCTTTCATTTATTCTGTAACAACGACATATGGGTCATTCCATACACCTGTTCCTGTTAATTTAACAGTAGGATCTAGCGAAATAACTGGTCTCATAACAAGGTTAGTATTAGAAGGGCTAGAAACTAAACTAAGGGTTCCAACATAAATATTATAAGAACCCGTTGCATTTCCTGAATTTTCACGAAATCCAAATGGCGTTCCTAACCAAAAAGACCCTCCGTTTATATATGTTGAAAGTTTAATAGTACTAGAAAAAGTGAAACCTATCATAACTGCTTCATCCGCAGATAATAAACCTGCTTTCTCATTAATAACTGCAGTTCCAACAGCAGAGTTATATTTTGTAAAATAGTCTGTTTTTGTAGGGCAAGTTAAAATTGGCCCTGTGCCTCCTGCTCCTGGGTATTGATAATTTAAAGTCAATCTAGCCAAAGCTCCATATGTTGTTCCATCAGTTCCCGTTCCATAACCAGTATAATTATTATTAACATAACCAAATGTATCTAATTGGTACCCACCTTTAGCTAAAGACCGATCGTAACAAAAACCATTATCCACAATATATTTATCATAATTAATTAAAGTAGAGTTGTACCAACTTTCCAATCTAGTAGCTATATTACTATTAATTGTGTTTCCTTGTCTTTGATTGAGCGTATATTTATATCCTACATAAGCATTATTCTCATCTGTATTATTAAATGAAGCCGTATAAGATACAGAATTTTTAGATACAGCCTCAGACTCGGTCGGTTGAATGGTTCCATTATAAATTAATCTAATGCTATTATCACCATTAATTCTAACGATTCTCCAATATGAGTTTGCAAAATATAACCAATTATTATCTACAGCTCCTCTAAAATAATAACTAGTTCCATATTCGTCAGGCGCTGCAAACATTCCTTCATTAGATGTAGTTCCTACAAGAAAATCAGGAGTTTCCTTTGAAGATATAGCTGTAATCCCTCCATTATCGTTTAATATTTTATCGCTGGCATATTCGTGAGCTAAACCGAATTCGAATGGATTTGTTGCTGTACCAGTACCTCTAATGTATACTGCGTCAGATTTTAAATATACTACTGGTGTTGTATAAAATGCAGAATTTACATGCCCATACCCCATAGTAGAAGGACCAATCATTGTAATTGAAATGTTATCAGATGATATAGGATTAATAGTAGCCCAACTAGAACCAACAATCTCAATCCAATTGTTCAAGTTTTTTTCCAAAACATTAGCATTATAATAGGGTTCATTCCAATATTCAGAAGAAGTTGCATAGTAATATTCACTTGGATTTATTAATCCAATTTTATATTCTGAAGATGTTTGTGAGGTTTTTTCCTGAAGTAATAAGTCATGTGCCTTTAACGTTCCCGCCATATTACTAACAAATTCTATAGTACCATTATTAAATTTAGAATCATCAATCAAATATTGAGATTTTAAATCCATTGAAAAATAAAAATGTCCATTATAATATTTATTGGAAGACGCATCATCAGATACTATGTTCAAATCATCGCCCTCCCATTTATCGGAATATGACGATATGTTATCAAAATAACTACTTTGCGCACTATCAATAATAAGTTTTATTTGTCCATCAAATACACCTATTATTCTCCATGTTTGATTATTAAAATTAACATAGTTATGTACTACATCATCTGAGCCTGAAAATCTGTAATTGTTATCATTAGCAGAACCTGGTATTGCAGCAGTATGTTGTATTAAACCATCTTCTTCTGTTAAAAAGCCAGTAACAAAATCTCCTGCAGTTAAAGAAGATATATATTGAGATGTTAATATAGTCATAGCAGTTAATGTTCCATTAGCATTAGCATTTTGTACACTATCTAAATTTACATAAGTTATAGTAAAAGTCCAATCATCTACTTTTGTAGATGTAGTTTTAATTTCATAATTAGTTACTATACTAATAACTCCATTAAATGCAGTTATATCAAAACCACTTACAGGATCACCTGATGATGTATCGTAAACAGTTTCATATGTATGACCTGTTATTGATTTAACTTCTGCTCCTGTTGGATCAGTTATAGAAAGCATTATTTCTGGTTTTTCATCAGCTGTAGTATATATAAAAGAATTATTATTTACAGCAAAGATAACATTATAACTACCTACAAGCTCTCCACCATTAAGTTCTGCACTATTAGCAGTAAGTGTAGCTGTTGATGTAGTTGAACCACTTAAATTAGAAGCCCCATAACTCATATTATGTTCATTATGCTCTAAACTTATTGGATCTCCTTCTTGAAAAGTTAAATAACTTGTAAGTGATCCCCCTAACTCAGCAGGTGTTACTGCTGGATTAGGAATAGAACTTGCAAAGTATGCAAAAGTAAGTGTCAAAGTTAAAATCACTAACATAGTTAGTGTTATTGTTAGATAGATTTTTCTATGTTTAGATATGTTTTTCTTAATGTTTTGAATCATCTTATCTATCCTCTATTAGTATTTTAACAAATATAACTTTTTTTATCAATAAAAAAGAAGTAAGTTTTTTTAAATTACTTCTATTTTTAAAAAGTTAGTACTCTTATTTGGAATATTATTTGGAAATCCTCCAGTAATGATTATTGAATCACCTTCTACTAAATCAAATACTCTTTTAGCATTATTAATAGCCTCACTTACTATTTCATCAGTAGAACCATATTCTTTAACTACTAAAGGATATACAGCATAATTAAGAGTTAAACTATTAGCAATGCTTTCATCTGTAACCGCTGCCAAAACTGGACATATAGGTTTGATATTACTTATATATTTAGAAGATCTACCTCTAAGTGATGCAGTAACTATTGTTTTAGCATCAAGCATTTGCGCTGCTTCTACTGCAGATCTACATATTGCTCTTCTAATAATGTTACTTTTAACATCTTTTACATGTGTATTTACATAATTATATTCTGCTTCCTTACATATATTAGCCATATAAGTAACAGCTTCTACTGGATATAATCCAGTAGTAGTTTCTCCTGATAACATAACAGCATCAGTACCATCAAGTACTGCTGATGTTATATCAGTTATTTCTGCTCTTGTAGGTCTAGAATTCTTTTTCATTGATTCAAGCATCTCAGTTGCCACAATAGCAATTTTATTTTTCTCTCTAGCTTTCTTAATTAATTCTTTTTGAACAAAAGGAAGTTTTTCCATAGGAACTTCTACTCCTAAATCTCCCCTAGCAATCATTATACCTTCAGATACATCTAAAATTTCATTTATATTATCTATTCCTGTTTGACTTTCTATTTTAGATATAATAGCTATATTCATATTATTTTCTTCAAGTAAAGCTCTTACACTTAATACATCTTCTTTACTTGATACAAAAGAAAGAGCTAAGAAATCACCCTCATGGGATCCAGCATATAAAATATCTTCTTTATCTATATCATTTAAAAATGGTATATCAAGTTTAACTCCAGGAACACTTAAACTTTTTTTATTACCTAAAGTACCCCCTACTATTATTTTACATGTAACTCCATCATTTTCTTTAGATATTACTTTTATATTCATAAGACCATTTTCAAGTAATACTGTATCTCCTACATTAAGAGAATCTACTGCTTTACTATAATTAACAGAAAATTCTTTTTCTGTTCCCAAAATATCTTCTTTAACTATTCTAATAGTATTACCTTCTACTAAATTAATACTATTATTTAAAAGATTACCATTCCTAAATTCAGGACCCTTAGTATCATATAATAAACCTATATTTTTACCACTATTTTTTCTTACTTCATTAAGTACTTTAACTACATTTATTTTCTCTTCTGCTGTTGCATGCGAAAAATTAATTCTTGCAACATTCATCCCAGCTTCTACCATCTTATTCATAGTTTCCATATTAGCTGAAGCTGGCCCAATACTACATATTATTTTTGTTTTTTTCATTGTTACTTCCCTTTCAAGCATTTACATTTTAGCATATAAATACTTAAAAATAAAGTTACTACTTCAAAAATTTATTAATTAAAATTCTTTTTTCAGAAAGCCACTTATTTTTATTCCAAAAATAAAAATAAGTATTTTTCTTTAAATCTTTTAAACTTCCATTTTTTTCATTATTTATTTTACTATAATCAAAATTATATAATGCTCTTTCAAGTAAAAATTTATTATATATATAATTTTTCTCACTATAATATTTTTTTATTTTAAAAATCATAAATATTACTACACACATAATATTAAGAGATATAATCATATCTTTAAATATTAATATAAATATAATTAAAAATATTATTGAAATAATAAAATTAATTATATAACTTTTATAAAAAGAAAAATAACTATTTAATATTGCATCAAGTACATATGCCCCATCAAGGGGTATTATAGGCAGTATATTAAATAACATAATAAAGATATTATATTTATTAAATAATAAATAAGTATTAGTAGAAGCAACACCTTGTTTGTGCATTAAATAGAAAATAGTAAGCAAAAGGAGTTGGGCTTTTATGCCTCCTAAGGAAATAAGTAAATCTTTTTTAGGATTAGTGTTAAGCTTTTTTTCTATTTTAGTTATACCTCCAAAGGGATATAAAGTAATACTTAATATTTTAAATTTAAATATATAAGCAAAAAATACATGACCTAATTCATGAACTAATATAATTAAAAAGATTATCATTCCATCTTTAAGTAATCCTGCTAAAAATAAGATAAGTAAATAATAATATAAACTATAATTAATTTTTATAAGTTTCATAATCAATTATTTCATTATTCTTAGTTATTTTTAAATATAACTCATCAGTTACTGTTTCTCCTAAGATAGTTTCATTATCTAAATAATCATATATATTAATATTTATATTTTCTAAATTGCCATACCATATATCATACCCATCATTACCTTGAATAATAACGGTATTACCAAAATTTTCTTTCTCTCCTATAAAAACTACTACTCCGCCTACTATATTAGCTACAGTGCTTTTACTAGATAATTTCAATACTTCTTTATAGTCATCTTTAGTAATATTCAAATAACTAAGGTTATTTGAAAACACTACCTCTTCACTTGATACTGTAGGCATTATTTCTCCAAAGTATTGAGTATACCAATTATTAAACGTCATAAAAGATAAACTATTAGTTAAAAATTTATCTTTAAATTTGTTTAAGTTATCAGTATTATTTGTATATATTAATACAATAAAAATAAATATAATACTAAGTAAAAACTTAGTAATTATATGATGATATTTAAATTTTTTCTTTTTATGCTTTTTTAAAATAGTTTCTATATTTTCCATATTTAGTTACCTTACTTATATTTATGTATTTATAAGTAATTATATAACTAATAGTATAGATAAATAATATTATAAGTAAGTTTATTATATTAATTGTATTTCCATATATTAAATATTTAAGAAGTAAGAATATTGCAAGTGATATACAGTTTATAAATAGCTTGCTTCTTTTATAAAATACTTTAGTATATAAAAAGTAAATAACTAATAAAAATGGTGTATAAAAAAATGTATTATATATAAATAAATCTAAAGATATGCCAACTAATAAAATACTATTTAAGTTATTTTTCTTAAGAACAAGGAGGAATAGAAATATATTTATATTAAAAAGATTAGATAATATTAAATCTAGTAATAAATATATCATTATTTTACATCCTTGATAATATATAAATAGTTAATATTATCAAGATTACTTGAAATATTTACTTCATATTTAATATTATCTATATTATAACTTATATTACCTATTTTAATGCCTTCATTTAAATTAGCAAGACCTGATGTATATACACTAGTACCCACTAATATATCTGTATTAGTTAAATTAGTTATAACTAATTTATTATCTATATTTTTAAGAAGACCATAAGAATCATTTACTTTAACAGATAGATTAATATCACTATGTGATATTAATCTTACCTCGCTAGTAGTTTTATTAACTTTAGTTATAAAACCTACTATGCCGCTGTTATCTATAACAGCCATGTTTTCTTTTAGATCATAATTAAGACCTTTATAAATAGTTATTTCATCATTAAAATTATATATATCTCTATATAAAACTCTAGTAGTTATATAATTTGTATCAAGGGGTATATAAGGATTATTATTTACATCACAGTAAAACTTAGTTACAGTATTATAGTTATAGTTATTATCTAGCATTAGATATATAATATCTTTAAATATAAGTATATTTATTAATTTTTTATTCATATTTATAGTATGATTTAAATTAAATAGATAATGCAAATTTATCTAATATAATTTGATTAGTTTTAAATATTACATTTATATCATTTGTTTGAACTAATAGTTTTTCATATTCATTTATTTCATTTTTTATATTTGAAGGAATAGATTTTTCTTTAATAAAATAATTAATATTATTATTTTTATAATATAATTCTAAGGTATTTACTAAAATATCTTCCGTATATATAGCGCTATATACATAGTAATAATTATCTTCTTTTACTACTATTCCAGATGCTGTATCTTCTATAAATTTATTAGCATTATCTATATTTTCAAATACTCCTAACTGAAATATATAACCTATGCTAGTACTAGTTGCTACTATAGAGTTTTCATTTAAACTTCTAAGCATGTAAAAAGAAAATAATGAACCTGTTATAAGCGCTAAAGATATAGTTATAATATATTTTTTCATAATATCACCTGTAATAGTTTTATCATATTATAAGTAAGTATTATGTCACATTATGTAATTAGATACACTTTACAGAATGTAAAATATATGTTATTATGAATATGTAAGAAGAACTTACATAAAATAAAAAAGGAAGTACTTAAATTTGGCATAAGTACTTACCATTTGTGGGTTAGCACTTAATTCAAATATGAAATAAGTGCTATTTTTATGCTATCAACATCATTAAAGAGGCTAAAAGCAAAAGTATTATCGTTATCAAAGAAAGTATTAAAAAATCCTTTTTAAACATAATATCAGCCTCCTTTCTAGGGTGAAACCTGAAATTTGAAGGCAAGCACTTAATTTAAGTATTCCTGTAATAATTATATCTAAAAAATGACATGATGTAAATATTATTGTTTACTTTATGTTAATTTAATTGTCAGTTAGCTCTTAATTCAAATATGAATTAAGTTTTTTTATGTTAAAATAGAATTGTTATTTAAAATAAACTATAGTATAATATATATAAGAATAAATAGGAAGGATTTTTAAGTATGCTAAAAAACTATGATTATCAAAATAAACCAGTAGTTGATATAGTAAATGAAATAATACTTGATGCAATAAATGAACATGCATCTGATATTCATTTTGATCCTTCATATGAGAATTTAAATGTAAGAATACGAGTAGATGGAGAGTTAATTGATTATGCAACTGTTCCTGAAAGCGTTAAAAAGAATTTAGTAACTAGAATAAAAATAATAT
>CAYJJQ010000004.1:0-63372 GCA_964370545.1 uncultured Muribaculaceae bacterium
AATAAATATAAGTGATTTAAATATTAAGAAGGAAATTATCATTAATGATAATTTCTCTTTTCCTCTAAATAAACATAATTCAATAAAAAGAGTTAATAATATAGATTTTATTGGTAAACTATATTATAATATAGCAAATGAAATTGTTTTAGAAGGAAAGATGACTGGAGATATTATTTTAATAGATGCAGTCGATTTAAGTGATATTAACTATAAAATTGATATAAATATTGAAGAAATTATAGAAAACTTTGATAAAGTACTTGATATTAATGCAATTTTGTGGGAAAATATTGTACTGGAAGTACCTATTCGTTTTACTACTAAAGAACTTAGTGATTTAGAAGGTAATGGATGGAAGGTATTAAATGAAGAAGATAGTGATAATGCTATAGATCCTAGACTTGAAAAACTTCAAGAACTATTTAAAGGTGGTGAATAATAATGGCTGTTCAACAAAGAAGAGTAAGTAAAACAAGAAAAAGACAAAGATTAACACATATGAAAAAAGATGCTCCAACTGTAACTAAATGTACTAAGTGTGGTGCTGCTTTAAAACCTCATAGAGCTTGCGTTAAATGTGGGACTTATAAAGGTAAAGAAGTAATTAAAGTATCTGAAGAAAAATAATTGTGTAAAGTTTTGTAAACAGAGAAAAAAACTTATAAAAAAGGTAAATAATATATTTACTTTTTTTTTGTTTTAAGGTATTATTAATGTATGCAGTGGTAGACTGTGGGGGAAAGTGGGTAGTCAAATGTTGATTGGTGAATTTCGTCATAACTTAGATGAAAAAAACAGACTAGTAATACCTACTAAATATCGTGAAAAGCTTGGTAAAAATTTTATAATTACTAGAGGTATTGAAAAATGCTTATATGTTTATTCGTATACTGAGTGGGAGATATTAGTAAAAAAACTAGAAACTTTATCTTTTACAAAAAAAGACGCCAGAACATTTACAAGAGCTTTTTTCTCAGGAGCAAGCGATTGCGGAATTGATAAAGCTGGAAGAGTCGTAATAACTGATAACCAAACTACTTATGCTAATCTAAATAAAGAATGTGTAATAGTGGGTGTTAATAATCGTTTAGAAATTTGGGATCAAGACTTATATGATAACTTTATGGAAGAAAATAAAGATGCAATGGAAGAAATAGCAGAGCATCTATTCGAGGTAAACAATGCATTATAGTGTTATGTTAAATGAAACGATAGATAATCTTAATATAAAGCCTGATGGCATTTATGTAGATGGTACAGTTGGTTATGCAGGTCATAGTAAGAAAATATTAGAAAAACTTACTACTGGTCATTTATATGGTTTTGATCAAGATATTAAAGCTATTAATCATAGCAATGAGTTACTAAGTAAAATCAATAATAACTTTACTTTAATTCATACCAATTTTGAGAATTTAGTTACCGCTCTTGAAAAAGAGGGAGTTACTAAAATAGATGGTATTATACTAGACTTAGGGTTTTCATCACCTCAAGTTGATGATCCTACTAGAGGTTTTTCATTTATGAATGATGGACCGTTAGATATGAGAATGAGTAATGGTGGAATAAGTGCTAAAGATATAATTGATACTTATGAAGAAGAAAAATTAACTGAAATATTTTATAGATATGGGGAAGAAAAATTATCTAAGCCTATAGCTAAAAAAATTGTTGAATGTAAAAATAATATTAATACAACACTTGAGTTAGTAGAAACAATTAAAAGTGCTGTAGGAGCTAATTATTTTTATAAAAATCATCCTGATAGAAAAATATTTCAATCAATAAGAATAGAAGTTAATCGTGAACTTAAAGTATTAGAAACAGTACTTCATGATGTAACAAAGATATTAAATAGTGAAGGAAGAATATGTGTAATATCATTTCATTCGCTAGAAGATAGAATAGTAAAGACTATATTTAAAGAATATAGTGAAATAAATGAAATGGTTAGAGGGTTACCAGTAATACCAGAAGAATATAAACCTATTCTTAAATTGGTGTTTAAAAATCCTCTTCTACCTACCATAAAAGAGTTGGAAGAAAATACTAGAAGTAAGAGTGCAAAATTAAGAGTTGCAGAAAGGCTATAAAATGAAATCAGCTAATACTAAAAAATTAAAATTGTTAAAAGGAGAAAAGATAATGTATTTGCTTTTAATGCTTTTAATTGTTATAATACCAGTAGTAAACATATTTATACAGGGTATGCTTTCTGAAACTAATATAAAAAGAGAAGAGCTTGAATTTAAGATTGCTAGTCAAAAGCAAGTAAACGAAAGTTTATCAATGCAAGTAAATGAACTTACTAGTCTTCAAAATATTCAAGCTGTAGCAGAAACTTATAACCTTACCCATGTAAATGGAAATATAAAAGATATTGAAAGTGAGTAATAAATGAAAAAAAGAGTAACCGTTAGCACATATAAATTATTTGCCCTAGCTGTTATTCTTTTTTTAATTGTTGCAATTACTAGGTTAGGAATTGTAGCACTTGCCAGTCAAGTTGATGGTATGAATATAGATGCTTTTGCTAAATCAAGAAATACTGTTTCTAAGACGCTTTATGCCGATAGAGGGGTAATATATGATGTTAATGGAGAAATACTTGCTCAGACGGTTAATTCATATACAGTAATAGCTTTTTTAGAAGAATCAAGAACTGAAAGTGAAGATAATATAAGGCATGTTATAAATAAAGAAGAGACTGCTAAAGCATTAGCGCCGATACTTGAGATGACAGAAGAAAGAATATTAGAACTTTTATTAAGAGATAAATATCAAGTTGAGCTTAAACAAAATATTACTGAACTTACTAGAAGTAAAATAGAAGAACTTAATTTAGATGGAATAGGTTTTTCAGAAAGCTCTACTAGATATTATCAATCTGGTACTTTTGCATCTTATATAGTTGGTTATGCTAAACCTAATTCTGAGGGAATAATAACAGGTGAGCTTGGTATTGAAAGTTTTTATAATGATGAACTTAAAGGTATAGATGGTGAAACAACATATGAAAAAGATCTGTATGGTTATAAAATACCTAACTCACCAGAACATACTATCGATCCTATTTCAGGATCAGATGTATATTTAACTATTGATAGTAGTATTCAATTAATACTTGAAAATGCTATTAATGATATATCTAAATTATCTCATGAATGGGCTATTATGACAGTTATGGATGCTAATACAGGTGCTATAGTAGGATCTGCTACTAGTCCATCTTTTAATCCTAATGATCTTAATACTATAGATAGTTATTTAAATCCTTTAGTAAGTTATCAGTATGAGCCTGGTTCTACAATGAAAACATTCTCATTTGCAGCAGCAATAGAAGAAGGTATTTATAATGGTAGTGATACTTTTAAATCCGGATCTATTGATGTAGCAGATGTAACTATTAGTGATTATAATGATATAGGTTGGGGTGATATATCTTATGATACTGGTTATGCTTATTCATCAAATGTAGCAACTACGCTTCTTGCATTAGACTTAGGAACTCCTACGCTAACTGATTATTATTATTCTTTAGGATTTGGTACTAAAACAGGTATAGAATTATCTGGAGAACTTGCAGGAGAAATTAATTTTTATTACCAATCAGAGCTTGCTAATGCAGCGTTTGGTCAAGGTATTGCTGTAACGCCTATACAGCTTTTACAGGCATACACAACTATTACAAATAATGGTGTTATGATAAAACCATATATAGTTGATAAAGTAGTAGATTATAATGGTAATGTTGTGTATGAAGGTAGTAGAACTGAAATAGAAAAAGTATATTCTAAAGATACAATGGACTATATGCAAAACTTAATGTATGATGTTGTATATAATGGGACTACTAAATATTATCAAACAGATAATGTAACTATTATAGGAAAAACTGGTACTGCTCAGATAGCATCACCTAATGGTGGTTATTTAACTGGTGATAATGAAGTTATTAGAAGTTTTATGAGTGTTTTTCCAAAAGAAGAACCTAAATATATATTATATGTAGCAACCTCTAAATATGTAGGAGGTAATGTTAATTTAGCAGCAGCAACTACTAATGCTATAGAAGAAATAGCTAGTTATGCTAAAATAACTGATGTAGTAGTTGATCATAAAGTGAAAGAAACAATCTATTTAGAAAATTATATTAGTGCTAATACTAATGAAACAGTAAAAAATTTAGAAAGCATTAATTTAAAACCGATAGTTATTGGAACTGGTAATTATATTATTAACCAGTACCCATATAAAGACTTAACTGTATTTGAAGGAGATAAAATATTTCTTAAAACTAACTCAACATCCTTCACTATGCCAGATTTAACTGGCTATAGTGCCTCTGATTTAAAAACTGTAACCAGTTTTTTAAATCTAACTTATCAAGCAACAGGATATGGTTATGTTAGTACTCAAAGTATACCAGTAGGAACTATCTTAACTGAAGATTCTTTATTAGAAGTGGAGCTTCAATAATGAAAAAGTTAATTATAAGTATTATTTTTTTAATACTATTCATTATAGCTACCACTTTTAAAGATGTATTTTTAAGTCTTGATACCACCATTATGAATTATATGATTGAAATTAATAGTGAAAATCTCACGACTATCTTTAGTGTTATTACCCAGTTTGGTGGTGGGGTAGTATTAATTATTTTGACTTTAATATTAGGTTTTATATATAAAAAGAAGTTTCCTTTAATAGCTTCTACTTTAGCTTTTTCTTTTTTGTTAAATGAATTATTTAAAAATGTTATAAGAAAAGCAAGACCTGAGTATGCTTTAAGTTTAGAACATGGGTTTTCATTTCCGAGTGGACATTCGATGGTAAGTATGTCATTTTATGGAATTTTGATATATTTGATTTTTCAAAGTAAACAAAAAATGGTGTATAAAATCGTAGAAAGTAGCATACTGATATTGCTAGTTTTAAGTATAGGTTTTAGTAGGTTGTACCTAAGAGTACACTACTTTAGTGATGTGTTATATGGTTTAGTATTAGGAATGATATTTTTGAATATTTTAATAAATGTAAAAAACAACTTTTTTAAAAAATGAGTTGTTTTTTTTATTTTTTTGTTGTAAAATTATTATACCTAAGATAGGAGTTAGTAATGGAAGTAAATAAATTTAATGAAGGTAAATGGACTACAGAAATAAATGTAGATGATTTTATTCAAAGTAATTATATAAAATATGATGGGGATAAATCATTTTTAAGTGAAGCAACAGATAAAACTAATATATTAGTTGATAAATATGAAAGTTTATTAGTAGAAGAACTTAAAAATGGTGTTTTAGATATAGATACCGAAAATATTAGTGGAATTAATTCGTTTAAACCGGGTTATATAGATAAAGAAAACGAAATAATAGTGGGTCTTCAAACCGATAAACCTTTAAAAAGAATTTATCAACCTTTTGGAGGAATTAGAACTGCTAAAGGTGCCATGGAAGCTTATGGTTATAGTTTTGATGAAACTAAAGAAAATTTTTTAGAACAATATGTTAAAACTCATAATGATGGAGTATTTTCAGCATACGATGAAGATATAAGAAAAGCTAGAAAAGTAGGTCTTATTACAGGTCTTCCAGATGCTTATGGCAGAGGAAGAATTATTGGTGATTACAGAAGAGTAGCTTTATATGGTATAGATAGATTAATGGAAGAAAAATCTAAAGACTTTAAAAAATATACTTCATATGATATGAGTGATGAATTAATCCGTTTAAGAGAAGAAATATTTGAGCAACATAAAGCATTAGCAGAAATAAAGGAAATGGCTTTAAGCTATGGTTTTGATATTTCAAAACCCGCATGTAATGCCCGTGAAGCAGTGCAGTGGACATACTTTGGATATTTAGCTGCCGTTAAAGAAAATAACGGAGCTGCTATGAGTTTAGGACGCATTGATGCTTTCTTAGATATATATATAGAAAAAGATTTAAAAGAAGGTATTATAACTGAAAAAGAAGCTCAAGAATTAATTGATCAATTAGTAATTAAATTAAGATTAGTAAGACATTTAAGAACTCCTGAATATGATGAATTATTTACAGGAGATCCTACATGGGTAACTTGCTCTATAGGTGGTATTAATTTAAAAGGTGAGTCAATGGTTACTAAAACAGCATATAGAATGCTTCATACTTTAGTTAACTTAAAACCGTCTCCTGAACCTAATATGACTATACTTTGGAGTGAAAAACTTCCTAGTGATTTTAAAAAATATTGTTCAGAAATATCGATATTAACTGATTCAATACAGTATGAAAATGATGATTTAATGAGACCAGTTTATGGTCATGATTATGCTATAGCGTGCTGTGTATCAGCAATGAAACTTGGTAAAGATATGCAATTTTTTGGAGCTAGATGTAACATTGCTAAAGCATTATTATACGCTATAAATGGTGGCATAGATGAAATAACAGGCGATGAAATAATAAGTGGTTTGTATCACTCGGATTCAATAATATTAGATTATGAAAAAGTTAAAGACGCATACTTTAATGTACTTGAAAAAGTATGTGCAACATACGCTAAAGCTATGAATATCATTCATTATATGCATGATAAATATGCTTATGAAAAAGCACAAATGGCTCTTCATGATTCAGTAGTTCATAGATATATGGCTTATGGTGTAGCTGGTTTATCAGTAGTGGCAGACTCATTATCAGCTATAAAATATGCTAAAGTAAAACCAATTAGAAATGAAGAAGGCGTAGCAATAGACTTTGAAGTAGAAGGTGATTATCCAACATTTGGAAATGATGATGATAAGGTTGATGATATAGCATTAGAAGTGCTTGAAAAAGTATCTAGTGAACTAAAAAAACATAAATGTTATAAAGATGCAGAGCCAACGCTTTCAGTTCTTACAATTACATCAAATGTAGTTTATGGTAAAAAAACAGGGTCTACTCCTGATGGAAGAAAAAAAGGCGTTCCTTTTGCTCCCGGTGCTAATCCAATGCATGAACGTGATATAAAAGGTGCAATAGCATCATTAAATTCTGTTGCTAAAATAAATTACGAAGCTTGTTGTAAAGATGGGATTTCAAATACATTTTCAATAATGCCGGATTCACTTGGTAAAGATAGAGAAACTCAAACTCAAAATTTAGTATCTTTATTAGATGGTTACTTTAAAAAAGGTGCTCATCATTTAAATGTAAATGTTCTTACAAGAGAAACTTTAATAGAAGCTATGAATAATCCTTCTAAATATCCACTACTTACTATTAGAGTATCAGGGTACGCAGTTAGATTTAATAGACTTACTAAAGTTCAACAAGAAGAAGTAATTAAGAGAACTTTTCATGACAAAATGTAATGTTGCTAGTATAGATAGTATAGAAACAATGGGTATGCTTGATGGTCCTGGAATAAGAACTATAGTGTTTTTTAACGGATGTAACTTAAGATGTAAATATTGTCATAATCCTGAAATGCAAACTATGAAAAGTACTAATACTACTTTAGAAGAATTATATGATGAAATAATGAAAAATAAAGAGTATTTTGGAGATAAGGGTGGTGTTACTTTTTCCGGAGGAGAGCCTTTATTACAATCTGATTTCTTAGTAGAGTTATCTAAAAAACTTAAAGAAGATAATATACATATAGCTCTTGATACAGCCGGGACTGTACCTTCATTTAATGAAAAACTACTTGAATATATAGACTTAGTTATTTTAGATGTTAAAGCTTTAGAAGAAGAAACTTTTAAAGATTTAGTTAATTTTGATATTAAATATTATTACTATTTTTTAGATAAACTAAAAAAGTATAATAATAAATTATGGATTAGACAAGTAATAATACCTGATGTAAATGATAATTATGATTATATAAATAAATTACATTTATTTTTAAAAGATATACCTAATATAGAAAAAATAGAGTTCTTGCCATATCATAAGTATGGTGATGAAAAATATATTAAACTAGGAATAAATAATCCATATAAAGATAAAGAAAGTATGGACATAAATAAATGTAATGAGTTATATGAATATTTTAAGAAAATAGATTAATTTCTATTTTTTTTATGAATATAATTATTTAGGAGAAAATATGTTTTTAAATAACGTTCATATAAGAATTAGATTTATATTTGCAGTAATAGTAATATGTTTAATAATCGTTATAGGAAGAGTATTTTATATACAAGTATTTGCATATAATAAACTTAATACACTAGCAGAAAGTTTATGGAGTAGAAATCTTCCAGTAGAAGCAGATAGAGGATTAATATTAGATAGAAATGGTAATATACTAGCTGAAAATATTACTACTACTTCTTTAGTAGTAGTTCCTAATCAAATAGTTTCTAAAGAAGATGCTGCTAGTAAGATAAGTGAAATATTAGATGTTCCTTATGATGATTTACTAGCACATTTTTCTAAAAATGTATCTATTGAAAGAGTTCACCCAGAGGGTAGGCGTTTAGATTATGAAACTGCTGAGGCTATAGATAATTTAAATCTAGATGGAATATATTTATTAAAAGAATCTCAAAGATATTATCCCTATGAAGAAGCTTTATCTCATGTACTTGGTTATGTGGGAATTGATAATCAAGGATTATCTGGTCTAGAGCTTTATTACGATGAATATTTAACAGGTGAAAATGGTTCTATAAAATACTTTTCAGATGGAAAAGGAAATAAATTAGAACTTGCAGAAGTATATGAATCTCCTGTAAGTGGAATAACTATACAAACTACTTTAGATTTAGATTTGCAATTAGCAGTTGAAAATGAACTTGATATAATAATGGACAAATATAATCCTAAAAGTGCTATGATTATGGCTATGAATCCTAATACAGGAGAAGTATTAGCCATAGGGTCAAGACCAGGTTTTAATCCTAATACATATCAAGATTATAGTAGTGAAGTAATAAATAGAAATATGCCCATATGGGCCACCTTCGAGCCAGGTTCAACATTTAAAATTATTACATTAGCAGCCTCTCTTGAAGAACAAAAAATCAACTTATTTGAAGATAATCATTATGACACTGGTAAAATAAATGTTGAAGGATCTACACTTCACTGTTGGAAAACAGGAGGGCATGGCGAGCAAACATACTTAGAAGTTGTAGAAAATTCTTGTAATACAGGATTTGTAGTTATGGGTCAGCAATTAGGTACTAATTTATTAATGGAGTATGTTTCAGATTTTGGTTTTGGTACTAAAACAGGTATAGATTTAAATGGTGAATCTAAAGGTATACTTTTTGATGTAGAAGATATGGGACCTTTAGAAACAGCAACCACTGCCTTTGGTCAAGGAGTTTCAGTTACTCCTGTTCAGCAAGTTAATGCGTTGTCAGCCGCTATAAATGGAGGAACGTTATACACTCCTTATATTGTTTCATCATTTTTAGATCCCGAAACTAATTCAGCATTAAAAATAATAAATCCAACAGCAGTAAGAACAGTTATTAGTGAAGAAACTTCTCAGTTAGTAAGATACGCTCTTGAAAGTGTAGTAGCAAATGGAACAGGTAAAAATGCATATATAGAAAATTATAAAGTGGGTGGAAAAACCGGTACTGCGCAAAAAGTAGTAGATGGGGTATATTCTAAAACAGAATATATATTATCATTTATTGGCTTTATGCCAGCTGATGATCCTGAAATAGTATTATATGTAGCAGTTGATAGTCCAAGTGGTGTAGTTCAGTATGGTGGTACAGTAGCAGCTCCAGTAGCTCAAAGTGTATTTACAAGTGCAATAGATATATTAGATATAAAACCAGCAGATGATGTACTTCCTAAAGAATATACTTGGCTTGATGAAAAATATATAAAGATGCCATGTGTAACTGGCGAGAGTTTGGATGATGCTAAAAAAATATTAAATAATTTTAAATTAGAGTATTCAGGTAATGGTAATGAAGTATTTTATCAAAGTCCAGTATGTGGTTCTTATGTAAAAGAAAATAGTACTGTATTACTCCAGTTAAATTGATGTAAAGTTTAAAAACTAGATTTATATTATATTATAATTATAGTATAATAAAAGAGAAAGAGGTGGATATATGTTAATACTTGCAAAAGCAGCAATGGCTATGATGATGGGATTTATCTTAGCAATCATTTGTGGTATTTTATTTATACCAATGCTTAAGAAAAAGAAAATAGGACAAACAGTAAGTGCTCTTATAAATATAAGGCATCAAGAAAAAAATGGAACTCCTACAATGGGAGGAATAATATTTATAGTTCCTGTTTTATTATCTTTGATTTTATTATTTATTAATGGTAGTATGGAGTTTAGTTATAATTTAGGAATATTAATATTTGTATTTTTAGCTTATGCTGGACTAGGTTTTGTAGATGATTATTTGAAAGTTTATAAAAAAAATAATGGTGGTTTATCACTTGTTACTAAATTTTTAGTACAAATGATTATAGCTTTAATATTTTTCTTCTTATACTTACAAGGTGGAGGAAATCCTAATGTTACATTTTTAAGTTATTCAATCCCCCTTAGTTGGTTCTTTGGTATATTTATACTTATTGTGCTTGTAGGTACAAGTAATGCAATTAATATAACTGATGGTCAAGATGGATTAGCAGGAGGACTTAGTTTAATTGCTTTCTTAGCTTATGGTATTATTGCTTGGAATTGTGGATGGCTTGAAGGTTATGAAGAAATAGCGATATTTTGTTTCGTATTAGTAGGATCATTAATGGGCTTTTTAATTTTTAATACACATCCGGCTAAAGTGTTTATGGGGGATTTAGGCTCGCTTGCACTTGGTGGTGCACTTGCAACTATTGCTATTATAACTAAGCATGAATTTTCACTAGTTTTAATTGGTGGGGTATTTGTTATAGAGACACTTACCAGTTTAATGCAGATTATATCAATTAGAAAGTTTGGGAAAAAGATATTTAAGAAAGCTCCGCTTCATCACCATTTTGAAGAAATGGGCTGGCCAGAGCAAGATATAGTTAAATTATTTTGGATAATTGGTTTAATACTTGCTATGCTAGCGATAACCTACGGAGTATGGTTATAAGATTGACACACTATTAAAGTTTATGTTAAACTTTAACTAGAGTTCTAAAGGACTTATAAGTCCTTTTTTTATAGGAGTTTATATGGAAAGAATTATAACAGGAATTAAACCATCAGGAGGTATTACATTAGGTAATTATATAGGTTCTATTATGCAAATGGTAAATATGCAAAATGATTATGAATCATTTATATTTATAGCAGATATGCATGCAATAACAGTTCCTCAAAATCCGGAAGCTTTAAAAGCAAATATTAAAGAGTTACTTGCTTTATATTTAGCATGTGGTATAGAACCAGAAAAAAATGTAATATTTTTACAATCAGAAAATAAATATCATGCTAATATATCGTGGTTATTAGAGTGTACTACTCCTTATGGAGAACTTACTAGAATGACTCAGTTTAAAGACAAATCTAATAAAAATGAAAGTTTTTCAACAGGATTACTTACATATCCAGTCTTAATGGCTGCAGATATACTTACATATGATGTTGATTTAGTACCTGTAGGAATAGATCAAAAACAACATGTAGAGCTTACTAGAAATATAGCTGAAAGATATAATAATAGATTTGGAGATACTTTTAAAGTTCCCGATGTAAAAATGACTAAAGAAGGAACTAAAATAATGGATTTAGTAGATCCTAGTAAAAAAATGAGTAAATCTGATGATAACCCTAAAGGTTTTATAGCTATGCTTGATGACTTAGAATTAGTTAGAAAAAAAATAATGAGTGCTACTACTGATAGTGATTGTTTAGTTAAATATGATCCTGAAAATAAACCAGGGATATCTAATTTAATAAATATACTGGTTTCACTTACAAATAAAACTGTTGAAGAAGTAGAGTTAGAGTTTAATGGTAAAAACTATGGAGAGTTCAAAAAAGTTGTAGCAGATACTGTTGTTAATAGATTAGAAGTTATACAAACAAAATATAAAGAAATTATAAATAGTGATATATTAGATGAAGTTTTAGATAATGGTAAAAAGGTAACTAAAAAGATTGCAAAAGAAAAATATAAAACTATGAAAAAACTTATGGGATTAGATAGATAGGAGATAAAAATTTATGTTATTAGAAGATTATGTAGCTGGAATATTTACATCTAATGTAATATTACTGTGGTTAGGAATAACAATATTCTTTATAATTGCTAATTGGAAAATATTTACAAAAGCAGGAAAGCCTGGATGGGCATCGCTTATTCCTATTTATAGCAACATAGTAATGTTTAGAATTGCTAAAATGTCTGGTTTTTGGGTACTAGTACTACTTATTCCAGTTGTAAATGTAGTAATATTATTTATAATGTATTATAATATTGCTATAAATTTTAATAGAGGATTAGGAACTGCTTTAGGGTTATACTTCTTTCCTTATATCTTTATTCCTATCTTAGCTTTTGGTTCAGCAACTTATATAGATTAAATTAAATACGGATAACCGTATTTTTTTTGTCAAAAAATAAGAAGGTTTGTCGAAAGTATTTACAAGAAAAATAAAGTGTATATACTAGAGAACTTAAGAAAAGGAAAAAGTAAATGATAAAAACTGAAACAAAGATAGCAGGGCCAACAAATGATATAGTATTTAAAATATTTTTTAAGAAAAATAGAGAGATGTTAAATCTAGTAATAAAAGAAGTAATAGGTATAGATATAGAAAAGGCTAGTATAGAGTTTTTAGATACAGAAACTCAGGGAAATTTTATAGATGATAAAATAACAAGATTTGATTTAAGAGTAAAATTACCAGGAGGGAAAGTAGTATATATAGAAATGCAAAATGTTAAACAAAAAGAATTATTAAATAGAATGGATTTTTATTTAGCAAGAGTGTTAACAGAACAGATGCAAGTATCAGGGAAGTATCAGAACTTGAAAAGTGTATATGGAATATTCTTTTTAAATTATAACAGTGAAGAATTTAATAAAATGTTTACAAAATTAGAAATATGCGATAAACTTAACTTAGAGAAAACTTATGATAATAGAACAATGTATGTTATAAACTTGAAACAAGTAGAAGAAGATAAAAGATTTGATGAAGATTTTATAAGATTATTAAAGTTCATAACACTAGAAAGTAGTAAGGAGATGAGTGATATGGCAAGGGTAAATGATAAGTTTGAAAAAGCATATAAGTTAGTACAAGATATAAATGCAGATCCAGAGTATAGAGACTATATCTGGCAAAAAGAAAAAGATAAATGGGATAAAGAAGCAGAACTAGACTATGCTTTAAGCGAAGGTCATGAAAAAGGCAAAGCAGAAGGTATACTGGAAGGTAAAGCAGAAGGTATACTGGAAGGCAAAGCAGAGAACACCAAAGAGTTAGTTTTAAAGATGCATCAAAATAATCTTGATTTAGAAACAATTTCTAAAATAACTCAGATGCCTATTGAAGAAATTAACTCAATAATAGAGTAATAAAAAAGTGTTTTATGATTAACAATAAAACACTTTTTTTATGTTTATATATGCAAAATATATATTTTATGATAAAATTACATAGTTATGAGGTGAATTATGCTTAAAGTAATAGATGTAAGTTTAAAATTTGGAACTAAAACTTTATTTGAAAATGTTAATTTAGATTTTGGAAATAATTGTTATGGTTTAGTAGGTGCTAATGGAGCAGGTAAATCCACTTTTATTAAATTATTAAGTGGTAAACTTGAAACTACTAAAGGGGAAATTATTACTGGTAAAGGTGAAAGAATAAGTGTTTTAGAACAGAATCATAATTTATATGATGAGTATACTCTTATAGATACAGTTATAATGGGTAATAAAGAATTATATGATATTATGAATGAAAAAAATGAAATATATCAAAAAGAAGATTTTACCGATGCAGATGGTATAAAAGCAGGAGAACTTGAAGCTTTATTTGCAGAGATGAATGGATGGCAAGCTGAAAGTGATGCAGCAATATTACTTTCTAATTTAGGGGTAGATATTGATACACATTATTTACATTTAAAAGAGTTACCAGATAAAGATAAAGTAAAGGTGCTGCTTGCGCAGGCTTTATTTAGAAAACCTGATATACTACTACTTGATGAGCCTACAAATGGATTAGATCTTAAAAGTAAGTTATGGTTAGAAGAATTTTTAATTAATTTTGAAAATACAGTAATAGTAGTATCTCATGATAGATATTTTCTAAATAAAGTTTGTACTCATATTGTGGATATAGACTATGGAAAAATAACTGCTTTTGTAGGAAATTATGACTTTTGGTATGAATCTAGTGAATTAATACTTAAACAAATGAAAGATAGTAATAAGAAAAAAGAAGAGAAGATAAAAGAATTACAAACATTTATAGCTAGATTTAGTGCTAATGCATCTAAATCTAAACAAGCTACTTCTAGAAAAAAATTACTGGATAAAATAGTACTAGATGAAATAAGACCTTCTAATCGTAAATATCCTTTTGTTAACTTTGAAGTAGAAAAAGGATTAACTGGGGAAATATTACATTTGAGTAATATTAATTATAGTATAGATGGTAAAGATATACTTAAAAATTTTTCTTTATATATAAATAAAGATGATAAAATAGCCCTTATAGGTACTAACGAACTAGCTAAAACAACTCTCCTTAAAATAATTAAAGGAGAGATAACCCCTGATAGTGGAACTATCAAAGTAGGGGTTAATACTTCTTTTAGTTATTTTCCCAAAGATCATGATTATCTATTTGATAATAATGATGATATGGTTACATGGCTTAGGAAGTATTCATCTGATACAGATGAATCTTTCGTTAGAGGTTTTCTAGGAAGAATGTTATTTTCTGGAGATGATGCTCTTAAGAAAGTTAAAGTTTTATCAGGAGGAGAAAAAGTTAGATGTGTACTAGCTAAAATGATGTTAGAGAAGGGTAATTTCTTATTACTTGATGAACCTACTAACCATCTTGATATTGAGGCTATAACAGCTCTTAATAATGGTTTAATTAAATATAATTCATCATTTATAATTACATCATATGATCAGCAGCTTATTAATACAACAGCTAATAGATTAATAGAAATAAAAGATGATGGAACTTATAAAGATAAATATATGACATATGATGAATATGTTGAAAAGTATATTAATGTGTAATATATATAAATATAAGCATAACTGCTATTGACAGTATGCTTATTTTTTATTAAAATTAGTATAGTAAGGATTATAAGATGAAACTAAATAAAAAGAGTATTTTAATTAGTTTAGGAGTAATTATATTATTAGTAGGAGGCTACTTTCTTTTTTCAGTTTATTTAAATAATAATGAATTAGTAGTAAGTAGTGATAATAACGATAATGAAATCTTTGCAGTATTCTTAGAAACAGGATATGATACAAATGTATATAACTACTCAGAAGTTACTGAGTGGCCAGCAGATTATATTTTTAATTCGGAAAAGTCATACTGTACATATGGTTCAGAGTTATCTTGGGATGGTACTGGAGTAGCAGTATCTTTATCAGGTTCAGATATATGTTATGTTTATTTTAAGGTTCCGCCAGATATTTATTTAGCAAGCATGACGCTTAATGGAAGTGCTACATCAAGTATTCCTACTAAAACTGACACTATGTTTGTAGGTGTAAGCTGCGCTAATGCTACAGGTAAATGGAATTATGAAGATTGGTATTTAGAAGTAGATAATGTAACTGATAAAGTAAACTGTAGTGTTGATTTTACGAATGTAACTAATCCTCCTACAGTAGCGCAGCATATTATAGATCTTCATAGTGGTACTGATGGAACAGAAGGTATATATTATACAAACTCATCAGAATATAGATATACAGGAATGGCACCAAATAATTACATATGGTTTAATGATGAACTATGGAGAATAATAGGGGTATTTGATGGAGATTCTCATGGAAGAGATGGAGAGAATTTAGTAAAGATAATAAGTGAAGATACTTATTCATATGCTTTTGATACGGCAAATGATAACTCGTGGGCTGACTCAGGAGGAGGAGCAACGCTTAATACGCTTTATAATACATATTATTATAATAGTACAAATGGAACAAGTTATGCAGGGTGTCGTGGACACTCAAGTTCATTAACAAAGTCATGTGATTTTACAAACTCAGGATTAGATGCAGAAGCAAGAGAAATGGTGCAAAGTGTAACGTGGTATTTGGGAGGGCACTCTATATCAGGAGTAACGGCAAGCGTAATGTATGGGTACGAAAGAGGAAGTACTGTATCAAGCGGGACATATACCAGCACAACAGCAAATATAGGATTAATGTACGCAAGTGATTATGGATATGCAGCACCACCTAGTTGTTTAACGACAAATTTAAGTAGCTATAATACTGCTGCATGTGGAGGTAATAATTGGCTTTTAGAAAACCAATATGAATTTACACTAACGGCCACCTCCACTACCTCGAACTTTGTGTGGAGTGTCGGCTATCACGGCGGCGTGACCAACATCAACGTTTACATCGGCTATGCCTCTCGGCCAGTCTTGTATCTGAAATCTTCTTTGGTATATTTAGGAGGAACGGGAAGCGAAGCTGATCCGTTCATAGTAGGATAAAAAGGAGAAGATAGAATAAAACAAACCGCCGGCAGGCGGTTATATTTTTAATAAAAATATAATCATGTGCTAATATTAAACAATTGAAAAGTTTACATTATATTTATAATTCAAATAAAAAAAGTTGACAATATGTAAATGTGCGGGTATGATTAATATAGAGGTGATGTATAATAAAAACAAAATTATCTATAATTGGTAATCGTGGTTCTTTTTGTCATGTATATAATGAAGATGCGTATATTATGAATAATTTATTTAATTATAAAATAATTGAGGGTAATAAGGTTGGTTTTCCTAAAACTGCTTTGTTAAAAATTACACAAAAACTTGATGAACTTAAAATATCATATGAAATTACACAAATTGGAGAAGATGTAAAAAGAAAATTATACAAACAAAATAATTATGATAAATATTATGATGAGGCCAAAGAAAAAATATCATTTGAAAACAAATTAGAATTGGCATTAAAAAAACTTGAATTTATGAAACAAAGCGATGTTCTTAAAGTAATTGAGTTTATAAATGAGTATTAGTAGTAATAAGTTTTTAATTGCTGTTAAAATGAAAAAATATATAATTAGTTCTAAAACCTTAGTTAATAATATACCTAAAAGTGATTATGTATATCGCGATGAATATAGGGGAGTATTAGTCAGAACTTTGGAGAATATATATTATGCTAATAATGATATAACCAAAACAAAATATTTATCAATAATAAAAGGAAATTTAGAAATTATTGATTTTTATTTGGAATTATTTTTAAAATTCAAGTATATTTCTGAAAAAGAGTTTGAAAAACATGCAAAGCTTTTAAGTGAAATTTATAAAATGACAGTGTCCTGGTTAAAAAAATTGGAAGATGAAAAAAGTTAATATATTTGATATAAATGAGATTTATGAATCTCTAAGTAAAAATATTAAGAATAAAAATTCATTATACTTATTTGAAAAGAATAAAATGATATATTTAAATCATATTAAAGAAACTTTGAATAGTAGTTATGATGGAGGGAAATATAATATTTTTCTTTTAAAATATCCTAAAAAAAGAATAATAATGAGTCAATCAATAATAGATAAAATAATAAATCACTATGTTACAAAACATATACTGGAAGAAAAACTTAAAAAGTACTTGGATAAAAGAAATGTTGCGACAAGAAAAAACATGGGAACAAGTTATGGTATAAAATTATTTATGCAGTACATTAACAAATTAAAGTTTGAATATGATGATATATATGTACTAAAATTAGACATTAAAAATTATTTTCCAAGTATTGATCACTGTGAGTTAAAAAAATTACTTGTTGATAAACTAGATTCTTTTGAATATGGAATTATTGAAAATATAATTGATAGCACTAATCATTCTTATGTTAATGATAAAATTGTAAAAATAAATGAAAAAAACAACTTAAATTTACCATTATATGATAATGGTAAGGGTTTGCCTATTGGAAATATGACCTCCCAATTTTTAGCAATTTTTTATTTACATGAATTTCATCATTATTTAATTCATAAACAAAAACTTAAGTATTTTGTTAATTATATGGATGATTATGTAATTATTTGTCCAGATAAAGACTATTTATCAAGATGTAAAAAGGAAATCATTAATTTTTTAAGCACTTATAAATTAGAAATTAATGAAAATAAAACACGTATCAATCACATTTCAAACGGAGTTAACTTTTTAGGATATAAGTTTATAATGAAGGATAACAATAGGTTAATAGTCAAATTAAGTAGTAAGTCAAGACAAAATATAAAATATAATTTAAAAAAAAGAAAATATGAATATAAAACAAATGAAATTGATATTAATAGTTATTTTAGCACTACAATGACATATAAATATGGATTCAAATTTAGTAAAAGTAATAAAGTGAAAAAAATAATAAAAAAATATGGGTAATTTTTTATGAAAAAGCCAACTCCACTAACTCGAACAATGTGTGGAATGTGAACTATAACGGCAACGTGAACAACAACAACGCTAACAACGGCAATGCCTCTTTTTCTTTAGCTTATTGATTTTGTTTAATTAAGGGTAAGCCTTTAATTACAAGAGTTAATAAACATAAATTATCCCTGGGTTTTCCTAAATGATAATTGCAAATAAGAAAGGATTAGTCTATTTTCTAGGGGTGATGTAATGAAAAATAAATATGATTTCTTAAAAACTATATATAAGAATAAATTAGTAGTTTTTAAGAAAAAGAATAATATAAAATCATTTGGTATAGATCAAATGATTTTATATTATTTAAAGATAGAAACTAAAGAAGATTTAAAAAAAGTTAATTTTGACTTTATATTATTTGATAATTTTGATATAATTGATATGAAAATAGAAGGTAGTAATAAATATAATAATTATGTATTGATAGTATCATTATTAAAAAAATTGAAAGGAATGTAATTATGAAAAAGAAAATTATGTATGTGTGTTTATTTTTTGTGATTGGAACTATAGGTTTTATCTATTATTTTAAAAATAGTAATAATGAACAAAATGAGTTTTCTTCTTCTGTAAAATATGCTATCAATGTAGATGGAGTGAGTCAAAATACTTTTCCTTCAAGTGGTAATTATGATGTTAGTGTAAATTGTGATAATGCAGTAGGAGAGTGGGATTATAAACTTGCTGGGGTAAAATTCACTAGTATTTCTGGTCCGACTGAATGTGCAGTTACTTTTACAAGTACAGCAAGTAAAACTACTATGTCAAATTATATTATAAATACTTTATATGCAGGTACTGAAGGTAGAAATGGTATATATTATACAAACTCATCAGAGTATAGATATACAGGATTAAATCCAAATAATTATATATGGTTTAATGATGAACTATGGAGAATAATAGGAGTATTTGATAAAGATTCCCATGGAAGAGATGGAGAAAATCTAGTAAAAATAATAAGCGAAGATAGCTATACATATGCATTTGATACAGCAGATGATAACTCGTGGGCTGACTCTGGAGGAGGAGCAACACTTAATATTCTATATAACACATACTATTATAATAGTATAAATGGAACAAGTTATGCAGGGTGTAGGGGATATTCAAGTACAATAACAAAGTCATGTGATTTTAAAAACTCAGGATTAGATGTAGAAGCAAGAGAAATGGTGCAAAGTGTAACGTGGTATTTGGGAGCACATTCTACAACAGGAGTAACAGCAAGCGTAATGTATGGATATGAAAGAGGAAGTGTTGTATCAAGTGGAACATATACCAGCACAACAGCAAATATAGGATTAATGTATGCAAGTGATTATGGATATGCAGCACCAGCAAGCTGTTTGACAACAAATTTAAGTGGTTATAATACTGCTGCATGTGGAGGTAATAATTGGCTTTTAGAAAACCAATATGAATTTACACTAACAGCCAGCTCCACTAACTTGAACCGTGTGGGGATTGTGAGCTATAACGGCAACGTGAACAACAACAACGTTTTCTACGGCTATGCCTCTCGGCCAGCCTTGTATCTGAAATCTTCTTCGGTATACTTAGGAGGAACGGGAAGCGAAGCTGATCCGTTCATAGTAGGATAAAAAGAGAAAGAAAGAACCAAATAAACCGCCGGCAGGCGGTTTTTATTTTTGGTTAAAAATCATTATAACTTAAATAAGTATTATTGTGGGTTATCTTTATTTATGATATACTTTTATAGTAAGGATATAGGGTATGGCACTAACAAAAAGAAATATTGTGTTGTGTATTATATTAATTTTGATTGTAACACTTAGTTACACTCTTTTTAGTGTAGCAAACTCTAAAAATATATTAAAAACAGATGCAACTAATGAAAATGAACTTTTTTCAGTATTTTTGGAATCAACAGAAGGTTCTAATGTCTATACTTATACAGAAGTTACAGAGTGGCCAACAGATTACGTCTTTAATGCAACAAAATCATACTGTACATATGGTTCAGAGTTATCTTGGGACGGAGTCGGAGTTTTTGTATCACTAACAGGTTCTGATGAGTGTTTTGTTTATTTTAAATATCCACCAGATATTTACTTATCAAGTTTAACTTTAGATGGTGTGCCAGTTTCTTCTATACCTGCTAAGTCAGATAATTTAAGAGTAGATACAACATGTACTAATGCTGATGTTAAATGGGACTATAATGAATGGTCATATAGTATTGAAAACGTAACAAATAAAGTGAGTTGTTCTATTAGTTTTGTTACAATCAATAATACACCTAATCTTTCAGATTATATTATTGATTTACATAATGGTGTTAATGGAACTGATAGTATATATTTTACAAATAATTCAGAATATAGATATACAGGATTAAATCCTAATAATTTTATTTGGTTTAATAATGAATTATGGCGTATTATAGGTGTGTTTGATGATAATTCTCATGGGCAAACTGGAGAAAACTTAGTTAAGATAGTCAACGAAAAATCTTTTACATATGTACTTGATACAGGAAATGATAATTCATGGGCCGATTCAGGGGGAGGAGCAACTTTAAAAACTCTTTATAATACATACTATTATAACAGTACAAATGGTACATCTTATACAGGTTGTTCTGCTGATAGAACAACTGCAAAAAGAAGTTGTGATTTTACATATTACGGTTTAGGTCCAAAAGAAAGAGAATTAACTGCTGAAACTACTTGGTATTTAGGAGCTATCAATACTAGTGGGAGTGTTACTGCATTAGGTGCTTATAATATGGAACGCAGCAGCACTGTTACCAGCGGTACATATTCTACTACAAATGCGTATATTGGACTAGCATATTTAAGCGATATGGGTTACGCGTCAGAATACTCATGTTGGACTAGCAGTGTTGATCTATTTGGCTATCAACATAATAATTATTGCGCCAATAATTGGTTTTTAGAAAAAAATGATAAAACAATAACTTTTTCTGGCGAGTATGGCACTACAACAGAAATAGTTGGTTATGATAGTTCGATGGATTATTATTCTGCAAATAATGGTTGGTATAACACATACCCAACCTTGCACTTAACTGCTGATGCTAAATACATTGATGGTAATGGTACTTTAATAGATCCATATATTATTAATTAAAAAGAAAGGAAAACAAATATGAAAAAAAAATATACAATTTCTATATGTAGTGCAATAATTCTTATATTTGTTTTTATAGTTACATATATAAATAATAGCAGTGATTCAGAAGAATTAATAAATTATGCAATATTAGTTGATGGCATAAGTCAAAATAGTTTTCCTCTTTCTGGAAACTATGATGTAACAGTTACTTGTGATAATGCAACAGCATCGTGGGATCATAAAATTAGAGGAATAAAATTCGCTGAAATAAATGGCCCATCTGAATGTAATGTGAACTTTACTACCAAAACATCAGCATCTACGACTATGTCAAATTATGTTATTAATACATTATATGCAAATACGGCAGGTAGAAATGGAATTTATAGAACAAATAATGCTGAATATAGATATACAGGATTAGCTCCAAATAACTATATTTACTATAATGATGAATTGTGGAGAATAATAGGAGTTTTTAATTCAAATTCTCATGGAAATGCTAATCAAAATTTAGTTAAAATCATTAATGAAAAATATTTTTTTAGCAGCTATGGTTCTTTTTTAAACTCAGACGGTTCATCTACACCTCGCAATGCTTGGGAACTGACTGATGGCGAGGAGGCCTATATAAATATGTACCTAAATACATTATATTATAATTCAAGAGATTGGAATCATGCGAATGCTTTTTTTCAAGTAAACGGATTAGATTTAGAGGCTAGAAACATGATTCAATCATCAACATGGTATCTAGGAGGAAGAACTTCTGCAAGTTATAACGCCTCAGAATTTTACAGTTATGAAAGAAGCTCTAATGTATCATCTATTTCTAAGGTTAGTTCTATAGATAATATAGGATTAATGTATGTAAGTGACTTTGCATATGCTGCTCAATATTCATGCTGGAATTCAGGATATGATTTAAGTGCATATAGTAATACTACGTGTGCTGCTGCTAATTGGTTATCATCATCGTTTCAAGAAATGATGATTACTCCTGATATATCTGATACAACACAAATCTTTTATATTAACGAAATTGGTTCAATAGGAGCAGCAAATGCTACTATTGGATGGACTTATAGACCTACATTATATTTAAAAGAATCAGTATATTATATTTCGGGAACAGGTACTCAAACTGATCCATTTATAATAGGGTATTAATAAATATAAAATGTAAATAATATAAAAGGAGTATAATATGTTTATAATGTGTATAACAATCTTTTTTGCTAGATTACTAGATGTTTCTATTGGGACAGTAAGAACTATTTTAATGGTTAGAGGAAAAAGAAAAATAACTGCATTACTTGCTTTTGTAGAAGTAATTATATGGTTTCTAATAGCAAGAGAGGCACTTAATAATGCAGCGGATAGTATATGGGTTACAATAAGTTATGCTGGAGGTTTTGCAGTAGGTACATATGTAGGATCATTTATTACTGATAAATTTGTAAATGCTTTTATAGGAGTGCAAGTAACTACTTATAAAGATAATGATAATTTAATAAATGATTTAAGAAAAGAAGGTTATGGAGTATCAGTTGTTAATCTTAAAAAAGAAATGCAAGAAGAGAAGAAAGATATGCTATTTATAGAGCTTAAGAGTAAAGGTTTAAGTGAACTTATAAAAATAATTAAAGATAATGATAAACATGCTTTTATAGTAGTTAATGAAAGAAAGTATGTAAGAAATGGTGTATTTAAGTAGCGAATCTAAATATGTAAGATGTATACTTGACAAAATGTAACACGTATGCTATAATGTATGTGTATTTAGGGGGTACACAATATGAAAGGTTATGTATTAGATTATATTGATGAAAATGAATTTAGAAAATTAGAAAGAGCTTTAAAGAAGTATAATATGCTTGCTTTTAAGAAACTTAATTTTGAATATTACCCATCTTTAAGAGCTGGTAAAGCTATTGGAGAACTTATTTCTAAGAATAAAGAAAAGGGTAGTGAAACATATGAATTAAAACTTCCAAGTGATAAAACATTTGCTCAAATACATGGTGATGTAACACTTGTATATACAGTATTTAAAAAAGATAAAACTGTTATACTTGATACTATAACACCTGAGCATATATTACTTGAAGGTCATAGATCAGAACTTACTACTTATAAAGGTATTATGATAAGTAAAGCTAATGCTTCAAAAGATATGTTTAAAATTGATTTACTCAATATGTTACAAGATAAATAATAATATTTTGTATAAATAAAACTTAGAAAGCTAATTCTTTCTAAGTTTTTTTATGATTATTAATATAGTTATTAGAGATATTACTCCTAATACTATATGTACAGAATATGTTTTTAAATTACCTATAAGTGATATATCTAGTGAGTTATTATATGTAACATTAAATGAGTTAATTACTTTATCATTATAGACAACTTCTATCGTTCCGAGGTCATTAATATCATCTGTTGGATCGATGATATTAATTCCGTGGTAGTTATATGTAACTGAGTTTGGGTTTTCTTCTTTATGCATTAAATATTTAAATGTAGTAGGGGCTAATATATTGTACTGATTAACAGTACTATTAGTAGTATCTAAGAAGTATAATATTTCATTTTCTTCATAAATAGTTTTATATTCATAGTTTTCATCTACATACTCATATATATTAACTGCATCTATTAGTTGATAAGCTTTACCAGTTAAATGGTTAGCTCCTAGTGTTATAAGTAAATAGGGTATATCAGTATTTCTAGATATACTAGCAAAACATAATCCTGCTTCACTTACATAACCTGTTTTACCACCTGCTATTAAACTAGTATCTATATTATGATAACTTCCTAATAATGTATAAGTTGGAGAAAAGGTTATATTTTTATCACTGGTTAAATAAGTTTTACTAGTAAATAATTTATAAAATGTATCATTTTCTAAAGCATATAATAATAACTGACTTATATCATAAGCACTAGAATAATGATTTTCATCATATAGTCCAGTAGTGTTAGTAAAATTAGTATTCTTAAGTTCTAACTTTACTACTAAATCATTCATAAGTTTAATAAACTCATTAGTACTTCCTGATATGCCTCTAGCAAGCGTATTAGCAGCATCTGCGCCACTTTCTAGCATTAAACCATATAATAAGTCATTATAAGTAACAGACTGTCCTAGTTTAAAATTAGCAACAGAAGCATTAGCTGCTTCTAAACCTTCTAAATCTTCACTGGTAACTGTTATTCTTTCATTCAAATTATCTATATTTTCAATTGCTACTATAGCAGTAACAATTTTAGTTAAACTTGCTATATAGTCTTTTTCATAAGCATTATTATCCATTATTATAGTATTATCTTCTAAATTATATAAAATATAGCTTTCAGAATTAATATCTAAAGCATATACATTTATAAAAGAAAATATTAAAAATAAAGCAAAAGTCAGTTTTTTCATATCTTACCTCTATAAAAATTATAGCATTATAGCAAAATAAAGTAAATTATTATTGCATGTAACCAAAAAATATGCTAAAATTAAAAAGCAAGTGGACCTCTAGCTCAGTTGGTTAGAGCATCCGGCTCATAACCGGGCGGTCGTAGGTTCAAGTCCTACGAGGTCCACCATATGCAGGTATGGCGAAATTGGTAGACGCGCTAGACTTAGGATCTAGTGGATTACTCCATGGGGGTTCAAGTCCCTCTACCTGCACCAAAATTGCATGAAATAGCTTCCGAAAGGAAGTTTTTTTATTGATATAAATATCTTGCTTAATAAAATTAAGTAAGATTTAAGCAAGATAAAATATAGTATTTATTGACAAATACACCCTTTAAAGGTATTATATATACCAATTAATAGGGGATAATTATGAAAGAAAATTATATTTTAAAAAAAGTAGGAAATTTACTTTTAAAATTCAATAAAAGAGTTTTATTATTTAAGTCTGGTACTAAGATTAATTTAATTAAGGATAAAGATAATAATATTCAAAGCGTTACATATATAGGATATGATAAGAACTTTTTACAAAGTTATTTAGCTATACCTGATGTAAGTTATGTATTTGTAAAAGAAGAACTAATGGAATATGTTACTAGTTTAGGGATTAAAAATGTAAGAAATATTGATGATGCTATGTTAATGAAAGATCTTCTTAAAAGTGGTTCGTCTATTTTAATATTTCCAGAGATAAACCTTAATTTAAGTGATAATAAGTATATAAATACTTTAAATAAAAATTTTATTAAAAGTATTGTATATAATGCAATAAATAATAATGCATCTATTGCATCAATTTTTAAAGTAGGAGAAGATACATATATTACAAATAAAGTTTATATGCTTGATTTAATATATAATATAATAAACAAAGCGTTTAAAGATGTAATAAAAGATAAATGTAAAGATTCTAAAGAATTTGATTTTATAAAAAAGAATTATGCTTTAGAAGATGAAAATAATATAGATTCTAGTATAGTTGATTTATTTATTTACTATTATTTCCATAATGATAGATTTGTAAGTGATGATTTAAATAATTTTCTAGGTTATTTAGTAAATGAACTAGAAGAAGATGTAATATCTACACTATGCGAATCTATATATATCTGTTATAAAAAAGAAAAAGAAAATAAATGTAAGTATAGTTATTTAAAATATAATTGTGATGATATAACATTTAGAGAAAATTTTTTATATAAACTTAAGTATGTTCCTAAAAGTTATGATGATGCAGTACATCATGCAACGAATTTATTTTCTGACTTTAAAGATAGTGATGCAATATGGTTGCTGTTATCATTTATTTTAAATAATTTAACTGAAGTAAATTATTTAACTTATTTCCATGATTTAGATCTTAAACTTAAATCATGTGAAATATATGTTAAAAATAATATAAAACTTGATTATAGTTCTAAAAAATTATATTCACTTTATAAAAGTGCTGAACTAAGTGATTTAAAAGATAAGTGGGAAGAAGAGAAAAAATATATAAGATAATTCTTGCTTAATATAAAAATTATATGATATAATTAAATTGTCTAAAGATGGTAAATCCCAATAAACCGACTAATATAGATAATCGGGGAATTAATTATATAGTAGGCATTGAATACTGACCCATTAAGTGTGTTAGGATCCGAAGCTATATATGTATTCTACCACCTCGCGTGAGCGGGCTTTATCTAGGGACCCATCTTTAGGCTTTTTTTATAGGAGAAATTATGTTTGAAAGAATTGAAAAATTAATAGGAATTACTAACTTAAATAAAATAAAATCTAAAAATATCTTAATAGTAGGTATTGGTGGAGTAGGTGGAGTAGCACTTGAATGTCTTGTAAGAAGTGGAGTAGAAAATATAACTATTATAGATTTTGATACTTTTGAAGAAAGTAATTTAAATAGACAAATATTATCTAATAATTCTAATATAGGTAATAAAAAAACATTAGAAGCTGTAAAAAGATATAAAGATATAAATAATAATTTAAATATAAAATCATTAGATTTATTTATAGATAAATCTAATATAAATACTTTAGAAAAATACGATTATATAATAGATGCTTGTGATAGTATGGAAGCTAAAGTAGAACTTATTAAATATTCTATTACTAATAATATAAATATAATTAGTTCTATGGGTATGGGTAATAGATTAGATCCTTCTAAAGTATATATTACTAAGTTATCTAAAACAGAAAATGATCCTTTATCTAAAAGGTTAAGAAACCTTCTTAGAAAAGAAAACATAACTTTAAATATTCCAGTAGTAGCAAGTAAGGAAGTGCCACTTAAAAGTCAGTTAATTACCTCTATGATAAGTGTTCCACTAGCAGCAGGTAATTTACTTGCATACTATGTAATAAATGACATAATAAAAGACAACTAGTAATAGTTGTCCTTTTTATTTTAAATATTTATATCTATCATTAATAGGTACTTTTTGTCTTATTAATTCTATTTCTTCTTTATATTCCTTTTCCGTAGAACTTATATAATTAAATCCTAAATTATTTTCAATATAATGAAAATCATTATCTTGAGGATTATAAATTATTTTAGGAAGAGTTTTAACATCAAATCCCATAATCATATAATTATAAAATGTTTCATATATATCTCTTTTGTTAGTGGTTATTGTTTTAGAAGCAGTAGTTTCTATTTTATCAAGTCCTATAATCATTATTAGAACATCAACTGCTATGGACATAATCATATTTCCCCATAAACGAGTATTAAAGTTATAAGACGTATTATCAAATCCTGGTTTAAATTCTAACTTCTCTAAAGGTAAACTAGAAGTATTTTTGTTTAAAAGTTTAAATAAATTAAGTAGCATCTCAACTTTATTATTTGATGCAATTACTAAAGATAAAAATCTTTGATTTATATTATATTTTGTTTCCTGAACACTGTTATAAAAATTCATGGCATCTATACTAAAATCGTTAGATACTTCTATAAGAGCAGTAGTATTCATTAATTTACTATAATCACTAATATTAAGTGCTGTATGATCGTGAAATCTAATTAATTTAAGTCTTTTTAACAATTCTTCAGGTTTATAATACATTCTTTGAGGAGGAAGTATATCATTAATTAACATTCTAAGAAGTAAAGCTATTTCAATATTAGGTTGAGCAGATTTATCTTCAAAACCTCCATAAAAAACATTTCCATAATTATTAAAAAATAATGGAGTAAAATTTTTTTCAAATGTAACTGGCATAGTGTCTGCTAACATATTATAAGATTTAGATCCCTTACTAACAGCATCGTTATACTTATATATCATAACCCTTATCCCCCTAATAGAATTATATTGTACCTTATTTGCTATAATTTGTCAAAGAAAAAATTAGGAATTCCTAATTTTCTTTGTTCTTATAAATTCATCATTAAAATCATATACGTTAAATGTTAGTGAATTTACCGGTTCATAAAAATCATCATTATAGATATTTAAATCACTAATATTAGTATTTTCTTGATTACCTTTTATAGTCAAATTTAATTTATTTATTTTAGTATCAGTTTCTAGTAATCTAATTTTAGAATCAGCAATAATACCTTCTTTAAATACATGACTTGATTGAATAGTATTAATATGATTAATCATTAAATGAATATACTGAATAATTATAATAGATGTAGAAAGAGCTACATTTTCTATATTGCCTATTAATGGCCCTAAAAAGAAAGATAAATAACCAGCTAAATATTGTTTCCATATATATTTATTATATTGTATATCAATAAGTATATTATATTCTTCTATATTACATAATTCCATTAGCTTTTCATATTCTATTTTTAAGTAATCATTAAATTGATTAATAGTAATCATTTTTTCAATCTTCTTAAATTCTTCACTTTTAGATTCATCTAAAGGAATATTAGCAAACTCTTTTTTTAACATATCTAATATTTTTATTTTTTCTTCTATATTATTTTTCTTTTTTTTATAACTCATAAATCCTCCCTAATTTAATTATAACACATTAACTTTTAGTAATTAAAAACTTTATTAACTCTTCTGGATTCTTATCTTCATAGACAATATCATATATAATATTTATAAGAGGTACTTTTATCTTATTGTCTTTAAGTAAGTTTTTAAATGTTTCTAAAGCATAATAACCTTCAACAGTATTATCTTCTAAAAAATTATTACTAGTTTTTTTGTCTTTATGTTTACCAATGGTGTATCCAAAACTATAATTTCTACTTTTTGTAGAAGTACAGGTTAATATTAAATCTCCGATACCTGCAAAAGATAATATAGTTTTTTTACTTCCTCCCAAATAATAGATAGTATTTTTTATATCATGAACACTTTCGTTAATTAAAAAAGCAGTAGTACTATTTGAGTAACCAAGTCCATTAATGATTCCAACAGCTATTGCAATAACGTTCTTAATAGACCCACATATTTGTGTTCCAATAATATCTTTGTTATCTCTTAATTTAAGAGAATCATTTTCTAATGCTTTTTTAACAACTTCAACATTTGATTTTGATCTAGATGCAAGAGCTAAAGCAACTGGTTCATTATTTATTATGTCTATTGCAAAAGTAGGACCAGATAAAACACTAACGTTTTTAGTTTTTAAATGATTAGAAAGGATATTTGATAAGAAATCTTTAGATTTATCATCAAGACCTTTAGTAGCTATACATATAGGTATCTCTTTTTTATAAAAAGGTTGCATGTTTAGTATAGTGTTTTTAAAATAATTAGATGCAACACCAATAATAATTAAATTAGTATTTTCTAAAGATTCTTCTAAACTTGTAGTTATAGAAATGTTACTATCAAATTTATAATCTATGATAGATTTTAAACTCTTAGTATTATTATATTCTTCTTTTAATTTACTATCATGAGTCCACATAATGATTTTATTACTATTTTTTTTAGATAGGGCATGAGCAAGAGCTAAGCTGTATACTCCAGTACCAATAACTGTTATTTTCATTTTTTACCATCCTTCATATCTTTATGTAATTTATTTAAACTATTTTCTACATTATTATTTTTAGGTACATAATATTTCCTATTAATTAATTTTTCGGGCATATAATTTTGTTTTACATAACTATTAGGATAATCATGTGGATATAAGTATGTAGTTGTACTAATTTTAATATTCTCTGGTATATCACCAGTAAAACCTTTTTTAACATCATTGATTGCATTAGCAATTGCTAAATAAGCACTATTACTTTTAGGAGATATAGCCATTTCAAGTACTATTTGTCCTAAAATAATTCTGGCTTCTGGAAGACCTATTCTTTCACAGTGATTAATAGCACTATCAAGCCTTGCTCCTATACCTGGATTAGCAAGTCCTATATCTTCATAGGCTATTACTCCAAGTCTTCTATAAATAGAATCTAAGTCCTCCAGTTCAATTAATCTAGCAAGATAATGAACTGCGGCATCGGGATCCGAGCCCCTAATAGATTTTTGAAGAGCACTTAGTAAATCATAATGTCCAGTTTCATTGGCATCTCCAATAAGCGCTGGCTTACTATTTATTGTTTTAATAATTTCTATATTTATTACTCCGTCTTTGGAAGCATAGTAAGCTACCTCAATTAAATTAAGAGCGAATCTTAAATCACCATTTGATAAATTAGCGATATGTTCTAAAGATTTATTATCAATTTTAAAATTATCATATACATTTTTTACTTTTTCTAACCCTTTAATAATATCTTCTTTTTTTAAAGGTTTAATTTCAAATATTTGACATCTGCTTCTTATAGCTGGATTAATTTTGAAATAAGGATTAGATGTAGTAAGGCCAATTAATATTATTAATCCGCTTTCAATGTAGGGTAGAAGCAAATCTTGTTTGTCTTTATTCATTCTATGAATTTCATCGATAACTAAAATAAGTTCACCGCTCATTCGCGCTTCGTTTATTGCATAATCAAAATCATCTTTTTTATGAGTTGTTGCATTAAGAAACTTATAGGGCTTTTTTGACTCTTTTACAAGAGCATAAGCAATGCTTGTTTTCCCAGTTCCTGGTTTACCAAAAAAGATGGTGGAAAATAGTTTTTTATTTTTAATTAAATTTGTTAATATTTTGTTTTCACCAATTAAGTGATCCTGACCTAGAATGTCTTTTAATTTTTCAGGTCTTAATTTATCTGCTAATATTTCCATATGATTCCTTCAAAAATATTGTATCAAATTTCATAGGAAAAATCTATAAAACTATTTTTATAAATAAACTGTATTTTAATTGACTAATAGTAAATTAAAATGTTATAGTTAATTTGGAAGACTTAGATTAAGTGCTTGCCTTCAACATCAGGGGGACCTCGAGGGGAGGCTGATATTATGAAAAGAAATGATATATTAATATTGTTTTTAATTATAATAATTATATTACTAATAGCCTCTTTATACAAAGCTATATAATATAAAAACAGCACTTAATTCGTATTTGAATTAAGTGCTAACACAAAAGTGGCAAGTGCTTAGCTTGAATTCTAAGTACTTCCTTTTTATTTTATGTAAGTATTTCTTACAAATTCATCTTATCAAAAACTTTACTTTTTGTCAAATTCAACTTTTGGATTTACTTATGTATCATTAACTATACCAAACTAAAAAAATGATGTATAATTATACTATGAGGGCATTATGAAAAAAGAAATATTTAACTTAGATAAAAATATAGAAGATTACTTATCATATTTAAAGTATGAAAAAAAATTGTCAAGTAATACTTATGAATCATATAAAGATAATCTAAAAAAGTTTAATATGAATTTTCCAAATCAAAATATACTTAAATTAAAAGTAGATGATATTAAAGATTATTTATATGGTATTCAGCTAAGTGCTAAAACTAAAGCGCATTATATAACTGTGATTAATTCATTTTATAATTTTTGTATAACAGAAGGTAAAATAGATAAATCGCCTGTAGCAGGAATTAAAATGCCTAAAATAGAAAAGAAATTACCTAACTATTTAAGTATTGATGAAACAAATAAATTGCTTGATATAAAATTAATTAAACCCATAGATTATCGTAATAAAGCAATGCTTGAAGTATTATATGGAACAGGTATTAGAATTACAGAATTGTGTACTCTTACATTATCTCAAATAGATCCAGTATCTTGCAGTATTAAAATAATGGGGAAGGGAAAAAAAGAAAGAATAGTTCCGCTTAATAGTTTTGCGCTAAATTATTTAAATGTGTATATTAAAGAATATAGATCATATATTCTTAAAACCAAGAGTAGTGAATATGTATTTATAAATAATTTAGGAGGGCCTATATCTAGGCAAGGATTTTTTAAAATTATAAAACAGTTATGTCAAAAAAGTGGTATAGACAAGGATGTATCACCACATACTTTAAGACATTCTTTTGCTACCCATCTTTTAAATAATGGAGCTGATTTAAGAGTAATTCAAGAAATACTTGGTCATGAAAATTTAGTAACTACTGAAATATATGCTCACTTACAAAACAAAAAAATAGCAGATGATTATTCTAATCATCCGCATGCATAGTTAATTCTTTTTAATTAACAATTTCTCGCAGTCGAGTTATTTTTACAAGAACTACTATTTGAATTATTATTTTTCATTTGATTTCTTGCTTTTGATTTAGCTTTATTCATGTTTATACCTCCTCATTAGTAGTATGAGTGTATTATATTTAATAATGACTGACATTATTTGGTACTATTTAAAAATATTTAGAAATAAATGTTTTTTTTAAGTAGAAACTTATATTATTTTTTGATATACTAAATATAATAGGAAGTATTATATGGAAGATAGTAATTTAAAATTTATAAATAGCTTAAAAGAAAAATATGAACCAAAAAATTATAATTTAATCGAAATGTTACATGAAGTTCAAAAAGAGTATGGTTATATTCCTTTAAACATGCAAGAATTTATTAGTAATTATTTAAAGGTAGAATTAGCAGAAATATATGGAGTTATTACATTTTATTCAAGGTTTACTTTAAAACCAAAAGCAAAATATAGTTTATGTGTATGTATGGGTACAGCGTGTTATGTAAAAGGTGCAGATAAATTACTTAGTTATCTTGAAAATTTACTAAATATTAAACTAGGGGAAATAACTGATGACCAGTTATTTGGCATCGTAGATGCGAGGTGTGTAGGTGCTTGTAGTTTAGCTCCTATATTTATGGTTAATGATAAAGTTTATGGAAAAGCAGATGAAAAGTTAATAAAGGAAGTTATTTCTAGTATTAGAAAAGAGAGTTAAAATGGAAGTAAAAGACTTAATTGATATAAAAAATAAATATATTGAATTTAAGAAAAAAAACTTAGGAACTGAAGTTGATATTTTAGTATGTTTAAGTGATAATAGTTTATTAGTGGAATTTGATGAAATAATAGAATTATTTACTAAAGAGTTAGCTAGATTAAATATAACTAATGCTAGAGTAATTAAAACTGATCTATTTAAAGATAACTTAGAAGGTATAAGTGTTTTATTCAAGCAACATAATAGTTATTATGAAAATATAACTAAAGAAAATATAAGTAATATTATAGAATCTCAGCTATCTAAAAATATTATTATAGAATCTAAATCTTTAGAACAAGGAGAATTAGAAAAATTAAATGATTTACCATTTTATAGTAAACAAAAGAAAATAGTATTAGGTTTAAATGGTATAATAGATCCATATAAAATAGAAGAATATATAGCTTATGATGGATATCACGCACTATCTAAAGTTCTTACAAGTATGACTTCTAAAGAAGTTATTGATGTAATAACTAACTCTAATTTAAAAGGTAGAGGAGGAGCAGGTTTTAAAACTGGTATTAAGTGGCAAACTGCATTTGATGAAATTAGTGATGCTAAGTATGTAATATGTAATGCTGATGAAGGCGATCCAGGAGCATTTATGGATAGAAATATCTTAGAAGGTAACCCTCACTCTGTTATAGAAGGTCTTATTATAGCAGCATACGCAGTAGGAGCTAGTAAAGGTTATGTTTATATAAGAGCAGAATATCCTTTAGCAGTTAAAATAATTAAAGAAGCTATCAAAATAGCTTATGAAAATAATATATTAGGTAAAAATATTTTAGGAACAGATTTTAATTTTGATTTAGAAGTAAGATTAGGAGCTGGAGCTTTTGTATGTGGAGAAGAAACTGCATTAATAAACTCAATAGAAGGTAAAAGAGGGGTTCCTAGATTAAAACCTCCTTATCCGGCAGTAAAGGGTTTATGGGGGAAACCAACAGTAATAAATAATGTGGAAACTTTAGCAAATGTTGCAAAGATTATTTTAAATGGAAGTAATTGGTATAAAGAAATAGGAACTACTTTTTCTGCAGGTACAAAAGTATTTGCTTTAGGTGGTAATGTTTATAATGCTGGTCTTGTTGAAGTTCCTATAGGAACAACTATAAGAGAAATAATATTTGATATAGGTGGTGGAATACCTGGAGGTAAAAAATTTAAAGCTGCTCAAACAGGAGGTCCATCTGGTGGATGTATACCAGATATACATTTAGATACAAAAATAGATTATGATACTTTAAGTCAATTAGGTTCTATGATGGGGTCAGGAGGTTTTATAGTAATTGATTATACTAAGTGTATTGTATCTATTGCTAAGTTTTATATTGATTTTTCAGTAAGTGAAAGCTGTGGTAAATGTACACCTTGTAGAATAGGTAATAAAAGAATATTTGAATATTTAGAAAAAATATGTAACTTTAGTGCTACAAAAGAGGATTTGGAAAATCTTAAGTATTTGGCAGAAACTGTTACTAAAACAAGTTTATGTGGCTTAGGTCAAAGTGCTCCGAATCCTGTAATAAGTACAATTAAATATTTTGGAAGTGAATATATAGATCATATAGAAAATAATATATGTCCAGCAGGAGAGTGTTCTTCATCTAAAGTTAGTATAGATGAAAAATTATGTAAGGCATGTGGATTATGTCAGAAAGTGTGTCCTAAGAATGCTATAACAGGAGAAAAAGATCAAATAAGAGTAGTTGATGATAGTAAGTGCATTAAATGTAAGGCTTGCATTAAAGCCTGTCCATTTAAGGCTATTAGTTAGGAGTATATATGATTAATATTAAATTTGATAATAAACAGTATTTAGTTGATGAAAACATATCAGTTTTAGAAGCTGCTAAACTTAATAATATTTATATTCCTAGTTTGTGTTTTTTTAAAAACGTAAATAATACATCTGATTGTAGATTATGTATTGTTAAAATAAATGGTAGTGATAAATTAGTGCCTGCTTGCTCTATTAAAGTAATTAAAGATATGGAAATAACAACTGAAGATGATGATATAGTTTCTAGAAGAAAAGAATTACTTAAATTAATAGTATCTAATCATCACTTTGAATGTAATGTATGTCCAAGAGAAGGTAAGTGTGAACTTAAAAATTTGATTAATAAATTGGAAATAGAACTTCCTGGTTTTAAGGGTATAAAAAAAACATATGATAAAGATACTAATTGTGTATCCATAGTTAGAGATTCAAATAAATGTGTACTTTGTAAAAGATGCATAGCAACTTGTAAAAATATTCAAAATATAGATGCGATAAGTGTTATTGAAAGAGGGTTTGATTCAATAATTTCTACATCATATAATCAATCTTTTAAAGATGTAAACTGTACTTACTGTGGGCAGTGTATTATTAACTGCCCTACAGGAGCATTAACTGAAAAAACAAATTATATTGAAATAATGACTAAATTAAAAGATCCAGATACACTTGTTTATGTACAAACAGCGCCATCTATAAGAGCGGCTTTAGGAGAAGAATTTGGGTTAGAAATTGGAACTAATGTAGTTGGCAAAATGGTGGCAGCTTTAAAATTATTAGGATTTAATAAAGTCTTTGATACAAATGTTGGTGCTGATTTCACTATTATGGAAGAAGCTTATGAATTAATAAATCGTATTCAAAATAATGGTAAATTACCAATGATTACATCTTGTTCCCCAGCGTGGGTTAGATTTATTGAAATGAATTACCCAGAACTACTTCCTCATATTTCAACTTGTAAATCACCTCACCAAATGTTAGGCGCAGTAATAAAAACTTACTATGCCGAAAAAATGAATATTGATCCTAAAAAAATATATATTGTGTCTATTATGCCATGTATTTCTAAAAAATTTGAAATAACTAGAGATGGTAATAGTTTTAATAATCATTATGATGTAGACGCAGTTATCACTACAAGAGAACTTGCTAAATTAATTAAATTACATGATATAGATTTTAATAAATTAGAAGATGAAGAGTTTGATAATCCTTTAGGAGAAGCAACTGGAGCAGGTGCTATTTTTGGAGTAACTGGTGGAGTTATGGAAGCTGCACTTCGTACTGCAAAAGATTTATTAGGAGAAAAAGATTATAATATTGATTTTGTTGAAGTAAGAGGGGAAGCAGGTATTAAAAAAGCAACAGTTAATTTTAATGAAAAAGATTATAGTGTAGTAGTTGCATCTTCTTTAGGAAATGCTAGAAAAATATTAGAAGATATTAAAGAAGGTAAATCGTCATATAACTTTATCGAAATTATGGCCTGTCCGGGCGGCTGCGTAATGGGTGGAGGGCAGCCGATTGTTTCATCAGATTTAAAACTTAAGTATGATGTAAAAGCTCTTAGAACAAAAGTGTTATATGATATAGATGAAAAATCTGAATATAGAAAGAGTCATGAAAATCCTATTTTACAAAATATATATTTAGAATATTTGGGTAAACCTGGAGGTAAAAAAGCTCATCAGCTTTTACATACAGTTCATGGTCCTAGAAATAAATATAATTTAGAGCAATTTAATTGACAAAATGTATAATGAGTTGTAAACTTATTTTAGTGATGTAATGTATGAGAAAAAGATTTAAAATACCGCTATCTTTCATATCGTTTTTAATTATAGGAGTAGGAATATTTATTGGACTTTATTATTTATATATGCAATATATAAATAATAGCGAAATAGTAGTAGAAAATATGCTTTCTATAAATTATGAAGATAGTCAAAAAATTAGTGAAAATAACTACGATGATGTTAAATTTACAGTAACTAATAGTGGTTCTGAAATTGAATATTATTATATAGCCTTTAATGGAATAGAAACCACTAAAGATTTTTCTTATGTATTAGAGTCAGATGATGATACTTATGAAGGAATAGTAAAAAATGGAACAATAGTTGAGAAAATATCTATTAATCCAGGAGATACTAAAAAGTATGTTTTAAATATAGAGTATGAAAAAAAATATGTTCTTAATGGAATAATAGAAGTAAAAAATATATATAATAATAAAGTTAATTTTAATGACTTATTAATAGAAAATAACCCTCCTAAAGAAGAGCCTTTAACTACTATAGGTAAAGAGGTAAGTAATACTGATGAGGGCTTAATTAAAGAATATACGGAAGATGGAACTACTTATTATTTTAGAGGTAATGTAACTAATAATTATGTGAGTTTTGCAGATTATACATGGAGAGTTGTTAGAATAAATGAAGATAATAGTGTTAAGTTAGTGCTTGATAATAATATAGATGTAATATCAAGTTATTATATAAGCGGAGAATCGTATTCATATAGTGAAAGTAAAATTAGCTTAGAATTAGATTCTTGGTTTCAAAATAATTTAAATACATATTCAGATATAATTACTAATTATAACTTTTGTGAAGATAATACACTAGTTAATTCACAGCTTAATACTTATGCTGCTTATAATAGAGCAGTAGATAGCAAAGTAGCTACTTATAGCTGTTTAGGACAAACGCATAATCTTAAAATAGGACTTTTAACTATAGATGAAGTCCTATATGCAGGTGCATCATATAATTCTGGTGCTAGTGAGTATTACTTAAATAATGCTGATTTATCTGAAGAGTTTTATTTAATGAGTCCTGCTTCAATAAGTGGAAATAGTTATTATCCATTTGTAGTAAGTAAAGATGGAGTTATAAAAACAAGTGTTATAGGAACATCTTTTAAAGGTATTAGACCAGTTATAAATGTAATAGGTAATGTAGTAATTACAGGTGAAGGTACTAAGGATAACCCTTATGTAATAAACATGTAAAGTAATATTTTTATGATAAAAATATTACTAGTTTATGATAAAATAAAGTCATAGGAGATAATATGTCTATAGTTGATAGTATAATAGCATTTTTAAATACTTTAACAATTATTGATTTTTTGTTCTTTTTTGCTGTTATATTATTACTTGTTTTAATAGTATCTCTTGTATATTTTATTAAAGTAAATGAAGATGTATTAATGCCTTCGAGACCTAAAAGTGAACTTGAAATTATCAATGAAGCACTATTAAGCGAAACTAAAAAAGCTGAATCAAGTTTTAATTCTTTTGAAAAAGAACAAGAAGATAAAGCAATAATAAGTTATGAAGAATTAGTTAAGAAAAATAAAAATTATGATCTTAATTATACTCAAGAAATAGACGTAGACGGAATAATGGTTAAAAAAGTTGATTTAGAAAATCTAACTCATGAAACTACAAATGATATACCAATGACTACTGTAAGAGTTATTAGTTATAAGAAAGAAGAAGAATTTTTACAGACACTTAAAAATTTGCAAAATTTACTTAACTAGGGGGAAATAATGTTATTTTATATAAAAACTTTAGGTTGTAAAGTTAATACTTATGAATCAAATTATATTAAAGAAACTCTTATTAATAAGGGTTTCTTTGAAACTGATATAATATCTAAAGCTGATGTATTAATACTTAATACATGTTCAGTAACTAATACTGCTGATAATAAAAGTTTAAAAACTGCTAAATCTTTAAGAAAAGAAAATAATAAAGCTATATTAATAATATGTGGATGCAGTACTCAAAATAGTCATGATGAGTTTACTAAAGCAGGAGCTAATATTATTATAGGAACTCATAATAAAAGTAAAATATATGAATTTATTATGGCATATAAAGAAGATACATATATAAATATATGTAATAATTCTAATATAGAATTTGAAGATATGGAACTTAGTTCTTTTGAACAAGTAAGAGCATACATTAAAATTCAAGATGGCTGTAATAATTATTGTTCATATTGTATCATCCCTTATGTAAGGGGTAATATAAGATTTAAAGATTATAATAAAGTAATAAAAGAAGCTACTAAACTAGCTTCTAAAGGATTTAAAGAAATAGTTCTTACAGGTATTCATACTGGTAGTTATCCTAATTTAGTGAATTTAATAAACGATATAAGTAATATAAAAGGTATATGTAATATTAGGTTGTCCTCAATAGAAATAACAGAACTTACAGAAGATTTTTTCAATCTTCTTAAAAATAATAAAGTATTTTGTAATAGTCTTCATATACCTCTGCAAGCGGGAAGTAATATTGTTCTTAAGAAAATGAATAGAAAATATAATAAAGAGTATTTTGAAAATATAATAAACAAAATAAGAAGTATTAGAAAAGATATTTATATATCTACTGATGTTATAGTAGGACATCCTTATGAAACAGAAGAATTATTTTTAGAAAGTTTAGAGTTTTGTAAAAAATTAAACTTTGCTAAAATACATGTATTTCCTTATTCTAAAAGAAGAGGTACTGCAGCATACAATATGGAAAATCATGTGAGTGACGTAGATAAGAAATTAAGAAGTAAAGAGTTAATAAAGCTTAATAATACATTAGAAAAATCTTATAAAAATAAATTTATTGGTAAATCATTTGATGTACTTATAGAATCTAAAAAAGATAATTACTATATAGGTCATACAAGTAATTTTATAAAAGTAAAAATAAATGGTAATTATAATGTTAATGATATTGTAAATATTACGATAAATAAAGAAAATATTTTATAAATATGGTATAGTATAGTAGAGGTTAATATGAAAAAAGAATATGATAGTGAAACTCTTAGAAGTAATCTTAGTAGTAATTCACTTAAAAATAAAAGAGTGAGAAAAACAAAAAGTAAATATAAAAAAGAAAGAGTAGCAATATTAATTGCTACAGGTGTCTTTTTAGCAGCATCGTTTGGAAAAGGTGTGCACGATGTAATTAAACTAGTAGATCATGGATCTGACTTAAAAGATGCATATGAAGATATGCAAGAAATGGTAATTGATAATAAGCATATAGCATCTTATGATGCCATGCATTCAGGTGCTCCGTCTGTATACTTTGATTTTGAAGATATAGCTAAAGAAATAGTAGCTAAACTTGAAGAAGAAGGAAGACTAACTAAAATTGACTTACTATGGGAAATCTATAAAAGTGATCAGTTTATAGATGGGTATTCATATGAACATGAAGGTCTTACAAATATGGATGTAATGACTAAAGAAGTATTTAAATTAGTAAATAATGAAACTATTCCTAAATATGAATCATTTAAAGCTGTAGTAGAAAGTTTATATGAAGAATATGGTTATGCGAATGATAAAGAAGAGTTTAGTAAATTTGCAGAAAAGTTTATTATAGATGAGCATAACGCTAAGAAAGGATTATAATGGAAACTATTGAAGTAGAAAAAGTAATCTTAGATGATAATAAAGAATATTTTATTGTAGATAAAATACATACTTATGTATATTTTGCAAAGGTTGATAACCCAGATGAAATATGTATAAGAAAAGAAGTAAGTGATTACTATGTAGGGTTAGATGATGAAATAGATTTAAACATAGCACTTAATTTATTTAAAGAAAAGCACAAAAAAAGCGAGTAAATCGCTTTTTTTAATTAATTATCTTACTTTTCCGTTTGTAATAACACTGTTTTCTATTATAGAATAACTTTCTTGTAATCTATCAACTAAAAGATGACGATTATTTTGGAAAGTATAATCCATAGAAGATATTGCTGTAGAGATTTTTTCTTCATCAGTTAATTCATCATTACTTAATGAAATTAAACAATCAGCTGACATTGTAGCTAATATTTTTAAATAAGCATCAGCAGTCTCATTACAAATAAACCAATTTTTATAAGATGGTCTTACAAATCCAAAAAAAAGTAATTGATCTTGATTTATATTAAACCAATTAGTTAATTCTTTAGAACTAGTAATTAAACTTTCATATGGTGCAAATATTGGATCTAAAATTAAATTTGTTTCCATAGTTATTTTTCCCCCTAACTGTTATAATTGTAACATAATGACTACAAAAAGTCAATATTTTATTTCATAACTTAATAACTTTAAAAATGCTTTTTTTTATGCTTAATAAATGCTATAATTTTCTATATGGAGACTCATGTGGAAAATATAACAGGAAAAATAACTAAAATAATATATCAAAATGAAGAAAATAACTACACAGTAGCACTTTTTAAACCAACAGAAGAATTTAAAGATATTAAATCACTAAGAATAGTGGGTTATTTTTATGATATTAAATTATATGTTCAAGTAAGTATTACTGGTGAATTTACATTTAATGAAAAATATTCATCTAGTCAGTTTGATGTAAATAGTTATGAATATATACTGCCTACAACTAAAGAAAAAATAATAGATTTTCTAGGAAGTTCGTTTATTACTGGTTGCGGTAAAAAAACAGCTGAAAAACTATATGAGTTATATAAAGAAGATACTTTAAATGCTATTAAAGATATAACTAATATACTTAAAGTAGATGGAATTAATGAAAAGAAGGCTAATCAAATACATTCATCTATGATTAAATATGATGGTCAAAAAGATTTGATTGAAAAACTTACTAAAACAGGATTTCTTATTGAAGATATATCTAAAATAATTAATAAGTATAAAGATAAAACAGAACATATTATTGAATCTGATTTTTATGCACTAAAAGAAATAATAGATTTTAATAAATTAGATAATATATATTTAAAAACTAAATGTAAAGATGATAAGAATAGATTATACCATTTAATACTAGAGGTAATGAAATATATTTCTTTTAGTGAAGGTCATATATATTATTCTAATAATATAATAATAAAATATTTAGAAAGTTTATATAATATATCGCTTAATATTGAATCTTATGAAGAAATTATTAATATTTTACTTGAGGATAATGAAATAATAATAGAGTCTGATAAAATATATTTAAAAGAATATTATGAAGCAGAAGAAACAATTGCTTATAAACTTAAATCATTATTATCTAATGAAATACCTAAAATAGAAGATTTTGATAATAAAATAAATAACTTAGAAAGTATGCTTAATATTACCTATGATGATGTACAAAAAAAAGCTATTAAGACAGCTCTTAACAGTAATGTATCAATTATATCAGGAGGACCTGGAACAGGTAAAACAACTATCTTAAATGCAATAATAAAGTTATATGTATCAGAAAATAAATTAAGACCAATAGATGTCATTAGTAATATTGCTCTAGTAGCTCCTACAGGTAGAGCTTCTAAAAAGATGTCTAGCGCTACTACTTATAGTGCATATACTATTCATAGATATTTAAAATGGTTTAAAGAAAATGATACATTTACATACAATGAATATAATCAAACATGTCAAAAGTTAGTAGTTATAGATGAAGCTTCAATGATTGATTTAAAGTTATTCTCAGCACTCTTATCAGCTCTTAAAGATGATGCGCAAATTATATTAGTGGGAGATGAATTTCAGCTCCCAAGTGTAGGAGCAGGACAAGTTCTTAATAATTTAATTAAAAGTGAATTATTTAATTTTATAAACTTAACAAAAATATATAGACAAAGTGATAATTCATTTATACCTTATTTAGCAAAACAAATAAAAGATGTAGAACTTGATGAAGAAATACTTTCTAAAAAAGATGATTATAATTTTATTATGTGTGATAACACAAATTTAAGAAATATGATTAAAATGGTTACTTTAAATGCTAAAGAAAAAGCAATAAATGAAGATAACATGCAAATATTAGTACCTATGTATAAAGGTGATAATGGTATAGATTCCTTAAATCTATTACTAAGGGATATTTATAATCCTAGAGATTATGAGAAAAAAGAAATATTATTTAATGATATTACTTATAGGGAAAAAGATAAAGTAATACAGCTATCTAATGATCCTGATAATAATATATTTAATGGTGATATAGGTTATATATCAAATATAGATAACTCTGTTAAAGGAAATATTACTATTGATTTCGAAGATACTATAGTGCATATAGATAAAAAAAGTTTAAAAAATATTAAACATGCTTATGCAATATCAATTCATAAAAGTCAAGGTAGTGAATTTGATCATGTAATTATACCTATAGTAAAAGATTACTTTGTAATGATGTATAATAAATTACTTTATACAGGTGTATCTAGAGCAAAAAAATCTTTAATACTACTTGGAGATCCCCAAATTTTTTCTAAAGGTGTTAGAAATAATAAAGCAGATACAAGAAACTCTAGTTTAACTGAAAAACTTATTAGTATAATATGTAATTAATATTCCATAATATTACTGAGGTGTTAAAATGAAAAAAAGTACTCTTGTTTATAGTGGTATGGCAGCAGCAGCCGCTGCTGGTACAGCCATGTATCTAATGAAAAATAAGAAAGCTAGAGATAAAGCAGCAGCATACTTAGAAATGGCTGTATCGGATGCATCTGATTTCATAGCAGATAAAACAAATATGAAATAACAAAGCAAAATGCTTTGTTTTTTTTATGATATTTGATAAAATGAAATAAAGTGAGGTAAAAATGTCTAAAACTATTAAAAGTATAGTTACTGAAGAATTTAATGTAGTGAAAACAAATTTAAATAACTTTAAAGGTAACTATGAACAATTTTATGATAATAAAAAGGAAAAAATTAGTGATATAAGTTTACCAGTAAAAATATTAATTAAGTACTTAGAATCATGTAAGAATAATAAAATATCTTCTACTGCTGATGAAATACTTGATATGAGGTTATCAGAAGAGTTTAAAGATTATGATGATGAAGAACTTATGATGATGGGACCATTTAAACCATTAGAAGAAGAATTAATACTATTTATGAATTCAGGTATTCAAAAATACTTTGAAGATCATGGAAGTTTACTTACTAAAGAATTTGAATATTTTCAAAGATTAGAAAAAAAACATAAATTTAAAGAAAGTACTAAATATGCTAAATTAGTAAATCATTTCATATTAGTATCTTTTGAAAATGCTACTAATGATATACTTTCTATAACAAATGGGGAACTTGAAGAAACTTTAGTTAAATATTTTGAATATACTAAAATAAATCTTACTAAAGAAGATTTTGCAATATTTTTAAAAGATTTATATTTTAAAAATATTAGCAAAGCATTAGAAGAAATAGAAAAGTTACTTTCATTAAATGAATTTTCAGAACTTGAAAAATCATTATTTATTAAATTAATTAAAAAATTCATAGGTAATAAATTTCCAGTTTCTTCAGACAATTCTTTAGAAGATATTATAAAAAAATATAATACTGAAGATATTTTATCAATTAATCCAAGTTTACTTAAACATAATATACTAGAAGTTATCTTAGAAACTAGAATTAATGCTTTAGAAGCAGAATTGACTTCTTTAGAAGTAAAACTAAGTGAACTAAGCCATAGATCATCATATGGTCATAAACAAGATATTCAAGAAGAAATAAAAGAGTGCAATATAGAAAAAGGTATGCTAAAAAAATATTTAAATAGTCATACAGAATTAAAGCAAGTAGATGGAAGAAAACGTATTTAAATATTTAACATATTTAGATAAAGAATTAAACTATTCAAGTGAGACTATTAAAAATTATGAAATAGATTTAATTTACTTTAATAAATATTTAAATGAAAATAATTATAACTATTTAAAACTAACTAAAGATAATATTAGAAATTACTTAAAATACCTTGATAGTTTTAAACTAAGTAATAAAACTATCGCCAGAAAATTAAGTTCTCTTAGAAGCTACTATGATTATTTACTTGTAAATAATTATATAACTTCAAATATATTTAGTGCTATAAGCAATCCTAAAGTGGAAAAGAAACTACCTAAAGTACTTAATTATGAAGAAATAGAAACTTTATTTGATAGTATAGATACTAATACTATTTATGGGGTTCGTAATAGGTTAATATTAGAATTAATTTATTCTAGTGGATTTAGATTAAGTGAAGTAATAAGTATTAAATTAAAAGATATAAATAAAGGTGACCTATCTATAAAAATAATGGGTAAAGGTTCTAAAGAAAGAGTAGTATACTATGGAGCATATGTAGCTAAGTATTTAGAATTATATTTAAATAACTCTAGAAGCATACTATTAAATAATAAAACTAGTGAATATTTACTAATAAATAAATTTGGTAATCCATTGGGTAAATCTATGATAGAAAAAATAGTTAAAAATAGTGCTAAAGAAGTTTGCTTAAAACACAACATTAGCCCGCATACTTTAAGGCATTCATTTGCTACTCATCTACTTAATAGTGGTGCAGATATAAAAACAGTACAAAACTTATTAGGACATGAAAGTTTAGGTACTACCCAAATATATACTCATGTATCAAATGATAGAATAAAAGAAGTTTATTTAAAGACTCATCCGAGAGAAAAATAATAAAAAGGAGTTTGTAATGTATAAAATAAATAATAAAAATATTCAAAAATCACTTTATTTTCCATTAGCTTTTTGTTTGGTGTCAATATTCTTTATAGCACTTTTTTCATATGTGTTTTTCTTAGGTCCAATAAAAAAACAATCAATGGATAGTACTACAGAAGCCAAAGATATTATTGTTTATCAAATTGGAGATGATGTTTTTGATAGAGATGAATTAACTTATCAAGCTGAATATATTTATGAAGTGGATGGTGAAGAATATATTTGCAACAGATTATTTATTACCTCTTCAAGACCGGATTTAGGTAATAAAACTGTTCATTATGTATCTTCTAATCCTGGCGACTGCATCCCCGATGAAGATGCATCTTTATCTGTTTATAGTATATTTTTATTACTTTTATTATTTATTTTTATAGGTAGCCTTATTTCAGTTGTTTCATATTTTAAAATTTTAAGAAAAAGAAAATATTTAGCTAAACATGGTGATTTATTTAAGAATGTAGAATATAGAATTGAAAATTCCAATTATACTGTGCGAGGAAAAAGGGTAAAAAAATTTATTATAAGTGTAAAACTGCCAAATGGTAATTTAATTAATCTTGAAAGCTATCCTCGATTTAAAGATTTACTTTATGATGATGATGGTAAAGTTGATTTATTAATTGATCCAAATGATTTAGAAAATTATTATATTGACTTAAACATAGAAAAAATATAAGAGGATAATATGATTTATGATGTAATTGTAGTGGGAGCAGGAGCTGCTGGATTAATGTTTTCTAATTTTATAGATAAAGATTTTAAAACATTAATCGTGGAGAAAAATGATAAACCAGGAAGAAAGTTAATGATTACTGGTGGGGGTAGATGTAATTTAACTAATAATAAAGAAGTAAAAGAATTTTTAGAAAATGTTGAATATAACCATAAATATTTATATTCAGCTTTAACTAGATTTGGACCTAAAGATATAATGAATTATATTAATATTCCTTTAAAAGAAGAAAAAGATAATCAAATATTTCCCAAATCAGATAAAGCAGGAGATGTTCTTAATTATTTACTTAATAATAAAAAATGTAATATTAATTCTAGTGAAACAGTAAGTGATATTACAAAGATAGATGATGTTTTTAATGTAGTTACTACTAAAGGGGAATATAAATCTCATAAAATAGTTATAGCAACAGGAGGTTGTTCTTATCCTCATTTAGGAAGTAGCGGAGATCACTTAAAATTTGCTGAAAATTTTAATCAGGAAGTAACTCCTGTATTTCCAGCGGAAACTTCAATTTTAGTAAATAATTTAGATTATTTAGCAGGAACAGCATTTGATAAAGTAGAAATAAAATTAAATAAAAAAATATATACAGGTAACCTTATATTCACCCATACTGGGCTGAGCGGAACATCTATTATGAAAATAAGTGAGCATGTATATTTAAATAATATAAAAGAAATTATTATTGATTATGTTCCGAAGGTTGATGTTTTAAAATATTTAGAAGATAATAAAGATAAAAATATAACAAATGTGTTAAATAAATTATTTACTAAAAAATTTAGTAGTTATTTATTAACTAAAGTAAATATTAATCAAGAGTTAAATATAAAAAGTATTAATAAAAAAGATATACTTAATTTAGTAAATATAATTAAAGAAGATAAAATAAATATTTCTGGAGTTACAGATATAGCAAAAGCTTATGTAACAGGAGGAGGTATTAGTTTAAAGCAAATTGATATTAAAACTTTTGAATCTAAAACAGTAAAAAATATGTATTATATAGGAGAAGCTTTAGATATACATGGTCCAATAGGCGGTTATAACTTAACTCTTGCTTTTTCAACAGCGTATAATTGTGCGAAAGCAATAAATGAAACCAAAGATTATTTTTGCAATTAATCTTTTTTTAGGTTATAATATGTTTAGGTGATAAAAAATGAAGTTTGTAGCGGCAAAGTGTCCTAACTGTGGGGCAAAATTAAAATTAGATAAGGAACTAAAAAAATCAACGTGTGAATTTTGTAGATATGATATTCTTGTAGATGAAGCAATTGCAAAATATAAGTTAGAATTAACTGGTGAAGTTGAAGTAAAAAACTTACCTAAAGTTGATAATTTACTAAAACTTGCTAATAGAGCATATGAAAATGGTGATTATGATGAAGCATATGCAGCATATATTAAAGTTTTAGAAATTGATTCTGACATACCAGTAGCAGCTCTAAGAAAAGGTCTTACAAAAGCAATGACTACTAATTATATGAACTTTGATATTAACTCGATTATTTCGGGATTTAATACTTTTTCTAAATTAGAAAAAGATCCTACTAAACTAGAAGTTGGAATAATGGAAACTATACTTGCAATTTCTGTGTTAACTAAATTTGCAATTAATTTTAAAAGAGAAAATACAACTTACTTAAATGATTTAAAAGAATTTATTCATAACCTTGATCAATGTTTAACAGCATATGAAAAATTATTTAATCATATAGAAAAAGCAGAATTGAAAAAAACTGTACTTGAAAACTGTATTACAATAATTAATATAATTTTAAAATCTAATATATATTTAAATGATATGGGTAAGAAAAATGCATATTTTATGCCAACAGGGCCTAAAAAAGAATATAAAGAAAAAAAGAAACAATATCAGTTAGAACTTGATACTTTAAAAGAATCAAAGGCAGAAGGAAAAACTGAAAAAATAAAAAAAGAAAAAGTTAAGAATCCAGGATTTTTTAGCGGTATTGGAAGTTTGTTTGCAGGTAGTGCTATAGCAGTAGTTTCAGAAAAAGAAACTAAAACAAAAAAACCAACTAAAGTTATGAAAATATTAACTAAAATAGTGGATATCTTCTTTATACTTTCATTTATTGCATTCTTAGTAGAAGGTTTAATAGTTCCTGCTATACTAATGGCTATACTTATAATTTTATCTTTAAATAAAGTTAAAGATAAAATTGCAATGAGTAGTCCAAAATTATATAAATTTTTATGGTTAGTAAAATTAATACTATTTATTATAGCTGCAGGGTTAATGGAATAAATTAAATGACACAAAAGTGTCTTTTTTTTTACTCTTTTATAGACATTATATTTTATGCTTGTTATAATAAAAAAGTATAGGAGGAAATATGGAAAAGTATGTTTATGCCTTTAAAGAAGGTAAAAAAGAAATGAAAGAAATACTTGGTGGTAAAGGTGCTAATTTAGCTGAAATGACTTCAATTGGCCTTCCAGTACCTCAAGGGTTCACAGTTTCAACAGAAGCATGTAATAAATATTATGCAGATGGAGAAACATTAAGTGATGAAGTGATAAAGCAAATATATTCAAAGTTAGAAGAACTTGAAGGTATATCTGGTAAAAAGTTTGGTGATTTACACGATCCTTTATTAGTATCAGTTAGATCTGGTGCTAGAGCAAGTATGCCAGGAATGATGGATACAGTTCTTAACTTAGGACTTAATGATGAAGTAGCAGAATCTTACGGTAAAAAAATTAATAATGAAAGATTTGTATATGATTCATATCGTAGATTTATTCAAATGTTTTCAGATGTAGTAATGGGTTTCCCTAAATCATCTTTCGAAAGACTATTTGATAAAATTAAAGAAGAAAAAAATATTAAATATGATACTGATTTAACAGCAGATGATTTAAAAGATGTAGTAGCAGTATTTAAAGGAGAATATTTAAAACACGCAGGTAAAGAATTTCCTAGTGATCCAAAAGAACAATTAATTGAATCAATTAAAGCTGTATTTAGATCATGGAACAATGAGCGTGCCAATACTTATCGTAGACTTAATGATATTCCAGCATCATGGGGAACAGCAGTTAATATTCAAGAAATGGTTTATGGAAACAGTGGGGATAATTCTGGTACTGGTGTTGCTTTTACAAGAAATCCAGCAACAGGAGATAAACATTTATATGGTGAATACTTGATTAATGCACAAGGTGAAGATGTAGTAGCAGGTATTAGAACTCCTAATGATATAGATACACTTAAAGATGTAATGCCAGATTGCTATGATGAATTTGTAAAAATATGTGATATACTTGAAAATCATTACAAAGACATGCAAGATATGGAATTTACTATAGAAAATGGTAAACTTTATATGCTGCAAACTAGAAATGGAAAAAGAACTGCAGAAGCAGCACTTAAAATAGCAGTGGATATGGTAAATGAAGGCATGATCACAAAAGAGGAAGCTATTTTAAAAGTAGAACCTAAACAACTTGATCATTTGCTTCATCCAATGTTTGATACAGATGCTCTTAGTAAAGCAAAGGTAATTGCTAAAGGATTAGCAGCATCACCAGGAGCAGCTACAGGTAAAATCTATTTTACTGCTGAAGATGCAATGCATGCTAGTGAAACAACAAAAGAAAATGTACTTCTTGTTAGACTTGAAACATCACCTGAAGATATTGAAGGTATGGTAGTTGCAAAAGGAGTGCTTACAATTAGAGGTGGTATGACATCACATGCAGCAGTTGTTGCTCGTGGTATGGGTACTTGTTGTGTATCTGGTTGTGGTGAACTTAAAATAGATGAAGAAGCTAAAACTGTTACAACTAAAGATGGTACTGTATATAAAGAAGGTGATTATATGTCACTTGATGGATCAACTGGTAATGTATACGGAGAAAATATTAAAACAGTAGAACCTACTATTAGTGGAAATTTTGAAACATTTATGAAATGGGCTGATGAAATCAGAGTACTTAAAGTAAGAGCTAATGCAGATAATAAAAAAGATGCACAAACTGCTAGAAAATTTGGTGCAGAAGGTATTGGTTTATGTCGTACTGAGCACATGTTCTTCGATGAAAAAAGAATATTTGAATTTAGAAAAATGATTACAGCTGAAACAAAAGAAGCTAGAGAAGAAGCTCTTAATAATATTTTACCTTATCAAAGAGCAGACTTTGAAGAACTATTTGAAGAAATGGAAGGGTATGGAGTTACTATTCGTTATCTAGATCCACCACTTCATGAATTCTTGCCTCATGCTGATGAAGATATTAAAACTTTGGCAGATGCTCTTAATATATCTTTTGATAAATTAAAAGAAAGAGTAGAAAGCTTAAAAGAATTTAATCCTATGATGGGACACCGTGGTTGTAGATTAAGTATTAGTTATCCTGAAATAGCTGTTATGCAAACAAGAGCAGTTATTGAAGCAGCTATTAATGTAACTAAGAAGGGTAAAACCGTTGAACCGGAAATAATGATTCCTTTAGTAGGAGATGTTAAAGAACTTTCTTATATAAAAGAAATAGTTATTAAAACTATTAATGAAGTATTTGAAAAAGAAAAAATGGAAATTAAGTATTTAATAGGTACAATGATTGAAGTTCCAAGAGCTACAGTTACTGCTGATAAAATTGCAAAAGAAGCAGAGTTTTTCTCATTTGGAACAAATGACTTAACACAAATGACTTATGGTTTTTCTAGAGATGATGCTTCTAAATTCTTAGAAGATTATTATAGCAAGCAAGTATTTGAATTTGATCCATTTGCTAAAATAGATACTGAAGGCGTTGGAGCATTAATGAAAATTGCTGTTCAAAAAGGAAAAGAAGAAAGAAAAGATATTAAGCTTGGGATATGTGGAGAACACGGTGGGGAAACTTCATCAGTGTATTTCTGTCACACACTAGGACTTAATTATGTATCTTGTTCACCTTTTAGAGTTCCAATTGCTAGACTTGCAGCAGCACAAGCCGTAATTATTAATAATTAAAACTCGATTTTGATACTTAAATATTATTGAAATTAACAATTTCTTATGTTAAGATGAATATGTAAGTAAGAAATTACATACAATAAAAAAAGGAAGCGTTTAAAGAGGGTTTTAAGCGCCTACCTTTCGTTTTGGGTGGCACCTAATTCAGATCTATTAGAATTAAGTGCCTTTTTTTATGCTAGCTTATAAATAGAGGCCAGCGATAAAATAAGTAATATGATTAAAAATAATATTAAAATATCTTTTCTATTCATAATATTTAAGCCTCCCTTCGAGGTCCCCCTGAAGTGGTGAAGGCAGACACTTAACTTTAAAAACTTCCAGTTAGTTATTATAAATGGTTATTACTAAAAATACTGTCGAATTATATTTAAAAATTAATTATTTATAAACTGTATATAATTATGTAATATTATAGCAAATGAATTGACAGAACCTTTATAATTTTGATATTCTAAAATTAGAAAGGATGTAGAGTGATGAGAATAATTAAATTTGCAGCAATAGCTGTGTGCGCTGGCTTATTATTAACAGGATGTGGAGCAGAAGAAGCTGACGATAATACAAAAGCATTATCTTGTACTTTAAGCGCAGAATTTTTATCTGAAGAAAATTCTGTTGAAATCATGTTTGAAGAAGACAAAATAGTAAGCTCAGAAATGTCTTTTGGTTCAAATACAGGTTTTGGTCAAAGTTATGCAGATTCAGTTTGTGATGCGTATGAATTATATGAAGGCTTAACATGTAATGCTACAGTTGAAAATCCAGATATGGATGATGTATATTCAACATATAATATTACTGTAGACAATGAAACATCTACTAAAGCATTTTTACTTTCTAAAGAAAGTATTGATGCAACAACATATGAAGAATTTAAAACAGCACTTGAAAGTTTAGACTACGTTTGTAAATAAAACAAATAAGTAAAAAGAGATATAAAACATATCTCTTTTTCTTTTATCTAAGAATAATTTATGCTATAATTCTTGTGAGGTGTTTTCTATGACAAGAAGTGAATTAAGAAAAAAAATAATGATTATTTTATATCAAATAAATATTTATAAAGAAAAAAATATTGATTTTGATATCAATAATGTTATAAAAGAAAATGTAGAAATAGATAATGAGTTTGTAAAAACTGTAGTAAATGGTGTTATAGAAAAACATGATGAGCTTAATGAAGTTGCTAATAAATATATGACAGAATGGTCTATTGATAGAATTGATAAAACTGGAGCTGAAATTATGAGAATGGCTATTTATGAACTTAAATATACTGATACTCCTGAAATAGTTGTTATTAATGAAGCTGTTGAATTATCTAAAGAGTATTCTGATGAATCTGTTAGAAAAATAATAAATGCAACATTAGATAAATTAATTAGAGAAAGTTAATATGGAAAAAGATTACATTACAGTTACCAGCTTAAATAACTATATAAAAACTGTCTTAGAAAGAGATGGTTTTTTGTCTAGAATATTACTTAAAGGGGAAATATCCAATTTAAAAAAACATACAACTGGTCATTGGTATTTCACATTAAAAGATGAAGGTTCTAGAATTAATGCTGTAATGTTTGCTATGGACGCTAAAAAGGTATTGTTTGATCCTGAAGATGGAATGAATATTCTTTTAGAAGGTAGAGTATCATCTTATCCAACTACAGGTGCTTATCAAATCTATGTAAATAAAATGGAATTAGATGGAATAGGTAACTTACATATTGAATTTGAAAAACTTAAGAAAAAATTAGCAGCTGAAGGTTTATTTAGTAGTGAATATAAAAAAACAATACCAAAATATCCAGAAACTGTTGGGGTAATAACAGCACCTACAGGTGCCGCTATTAAAGATATAGTTTCTACAATAAATAGAAGGTTTCCTAGCACTAAGGTAATTTTATTTCCAGCATTAGTGCAAGGAAAAGAAGCAGCTGATTCCATTGTATCTCAAATTAAAATAGCAGATACTTATGATTTAGATGTTCTTATAGTAGGTAGGGGCGGTGGCTCTATAGAAGATTTATGGAGTTTTAATGAGGAAATAGTAGCCAGAGCCATCTTTGATGCTAAAGTACCAATTATATCAGCTGTAGGTCATGAAATTGATATTACAATAGCTGACTATGTAGCAGATTTAAGAGCACCAACACCAACTGGAGCAGCAGAAATGGCAGTTCCTACACTAACTGATACTCTTAATATAATTGATCAGTATAAAATAAGACTTAATAAGAATATAAAAAATACAGTAAATACAAATTATATAAAACTTCGAACATTAAAAGATTCCTATATACTTAAAAATCCAATGAGTATTTATGAAATAAAAACTCAGAAATTAGATAATTTAATAGATAGTTTAGAAAAAAATACAAATGTATTATTAGATACTAAGAAGAGTAATTTAGATCAACTTAAAGAATCATACATTTTAAGAAATCCAGATAAATTACTTGATGAATCAAAACAAAAAATAAATTTAATACTTGCAAGTTTAAAAAATTTAAATCCACTTGATATCTTAGAAAAAGGATATTCTGTAGTTAAGACAAATGATAAAGTAATAAACGATGCTAGTAAAGTTAAAGTTAATGATATAATAAATATAAGACTTAAAAAAGGGCATATAAACGCCACAGTAAAGGAGATAGTAAAATGAAAAAAGAAAAAACATTTGAAGAAGCACTAAAAGAATTAGAAGTTATAGTTAAAGAATTAGAAGCAGGGGATGTACCTTTAGATAACGCAATAGAAAAGTATAGTGAAGCGATGAAACTTGCTAAATTAGCTTCAGGCAAAATAGAAGCCGCTACAGAAAAAGTTAATAAAATATTAGCATCTAATGGAGAACTTAAAGATTTAGAGGTGAAATAATGGAAGTTAAAGATATTACAAATAGAGATGTCGATTTTGCTTTATGGTATACGGATGTATGTAAAAAAGCTGATTTAGTAGATTATTCTTCTGTTAAAGGTTCAATGATTATAAGACCTTATGGTTATGCATTATGGGAAGAAATGGTTAAAGCATTAGATAAAATGTTTAAAGATACAGGTCATGAAAATATACAAATGCCTATGTTTATACCAGAATCTTTACTTAATATAGAAAAAGACCACGTAGCAGGATTTGCACCAGAGGTGGCCTGGGTTACCCAGGGAGGTTCTGAAGCACTTGAAGAAAGAATGTGTATTAGACCTACTAGTGAAGTATTGTTTTGTGAACACTACAAGAAGATAATTAATTCTTATAGAGATTTGCCTAAACTTTATAATCAGTGGTGTACTATAGTTAGATGGGAAAAATCTACTAGACCATTTTTACGTAGTAGAGAAATATTATGGCAAGAAGGTCATACTATGCATGCAAGTGAACAAGAAGCAAGATGCGAAACTCTGCAAATGTTAGATATATATACTGATTTTCAAAAAAATTATTTAGCATTACCTGTTATTACAGGAAAGAAAACTGAAAAAGAAAAATTTGCAGGAGCAGAAGTAACTTATACACTTGAAGCAATGATGCAATCTGGTGTTGCACTTCAAAATGGTACAACTCATTACTTTGGGCAAAAATTTTCTAAAATATTTGATATTAAATTTTTAAATAAAGAAAATAAAGAAGAAAATCCATATCAAACTAGTTGGGGAGTATCTACTAGAATGATTGGTTCAGTAATAATGACCCATGGTGATGATAGAGGATTAGTGCTGCCTCCAGTAATAGCGCCATTTAAAGTATGTATAATACCTATTGGTGAAGTAGAAGATAAATTAGTTACTCTAGAAAAGGAACTTAAAAATGCTGGTATAACATTTAAAACTGATAATACAAATAAATCTCCAGGATTTAAATTTGCAGAAGCAGAGGTAAAAGGTTATCCTTTAAGAATAGAACTTGGAGCTAGAGATTTAAATGAAGGATTTGTAACAATTGTTAGAAGAGATACTTTAGAAAAAATTAAAGTACCTTTTGAATCTTTAGTAGAAGAAATTAAAAATACATTACCAGTTATGCAAAAAGAAATGTTTGAAGCTGCAGAAAAAAGAGTTAGCTCAATGTTGCATGAAGCTGCAAACTACAAAGAATTTAAAGAAATTGCTTCAACTAAACCAGGCTTTATAAAAATAAATTGGTGTGGTGATACTGAGTGTGAAGAAAAAATCAAAGAAGATACTACTCTTAAATCTAGATGTATAACAGAAGAAGAGCCTAATGGAAAATGCGCTGTTTGTGGAAAAGATGCTAGTGTTAAAATATGGTTTGGAAAACAATATTAATTTATTGTTTTTTTATTGTGTGTTATACTATTATTAGGAGAAAGAATATGAAACTTGAGAATTTGAGTTTAAAAGAAATATCAATAGAAGATTATATTAAAGAAAGAGAAATAATTAGAGATGGTATGGAATCACCAGATTGGTTAGGTGGTTTTGATAAAGAAGAATTATCAGAAATAATTGATAACGAAGGAATCTTATGGGCGTGGTATCATGATAAAGATTTTGTATGTTCGGCACTTACGTTTCCTACTACAGCGCATGCTATAAAAAAATTTTGTTTAGATGGATATAAAGAAGGAGAAGTAATTACATATGCTACATCTTTTGTAAAAAAAATATATAGAGGTAATAATTTACTTGTTCAAATGCTAAATTATTTAAATAATTATTATAAAGAACAATATAAATTGGCAGTTGGAACAGTTCATCCTGATAATATTTGGTCTAGTCAAAATTTAGACGAATTAAAATTTACTAATAAAGGAGAATTAAATCTAACTAGAGGTAAAAGAATTTTATACATAAAAGAATTATAATAAACTAGCAATATTTGGGTATTACCAAATATTGTTTTTTTATTTTTTAAATATTTATCCATAATATTATTAGATAGGAGTATTATGAAAAAAATTGTAATTTATTTAACGTTATTATTAATGCCACTTAATGTACTTGCTTACTCAGATGAAGTAATACTTGGTGGGCATACTTTAGGAATCGATGTTAAAACTGATGGAGTTTTAATAGTAGGTTTTTATAAAGTAAATGGAAGCTATAATAAAGGTAGTGTAGAACTCAAAGAAGGTGATTATATATATAAGATAAATGGTATAGATATAAACACTATAGAAGAGCTTACTAATACTATAGAAAATAATATATCTAATGGTAAAGTAACTATTAACTTTAGAAGAGGCGATAAAGAATATACTACAGTATTAACTTTAGTAGAATCATCTGGTATATATAAAACAGGATTATATGTAAAAGATAGTATTACAGGTATAGGAACCCTTACTTACATAGACCCTACAACAATGATTTACGGGGCTCTAGGACACGAAATTATAGAATCTAATACAAATAGTGTAGTAGAAATAAAAACTGGTACAATCTTTGAAAATCAGATTACATCTATTACCAAAAGTAATCCAGGTTCTCCAGGAAGTAAAAATGCAAGTTTTATGTATAGTAACACATTTGGCACAATTAGAGAGAATACTAAATATGGAATATATGGTGAATATAATTTAGATGTAAGTAATTATGAACTTATTAAAGTAGCAAGTAATGATGAAGTAAAAATAGGGCCTGCTACAATATATACAGTAATAAATGAAGATGCAATTATTGAATATGCTATTAATATTACAGCTATTAATGAAACTAGTGATATTAAGAATATAGTATTTGAAATAACTGATGAAAATTTAATTGATAAAACAGGTGGCGTAGTTCAAGGAATGAGTGGGTCTCCAATAGTTCAAAATAATAAAATTGTTGGTGCTGTTACCCACGTTATAGTAGATAATCCAGTAACAGGATATGGATTATTTATTACAACAATGCTAGAAGAAGGAGAAAATTAATTTTCTTCTTTTTTTTATATTCATAATTTGATATAATAAGTTATATAGTTAGAATAAATAGGGAGATCTTATGACAAAAGAAAAGTTTTATGAAAACAGAAAATTATTTTTAGTATTAATATCAATAACTTTAATAGCATTTATTATACTTTTATTTTATTTTTATAATACTAGAGAGATATATTATCAAATTACATTTGATACAAATGGAGGTAATATAATTGCTCCAAGGGCAGTAAAAAAAGAAGGATTGATTACACTTCCCCCGGATCCTACAAAAGAAGGATATGAATTTATTGGTTGGTTTAGTGATGATGTAAGAATAGATGAATATGTGAAGATTACTGAAGACATTACTTTAATTGCTAACTGGAGAACTATGGATGATCCAGAAGACCTTCCAAATACAGAAGACAAAGAATACATAGAACCTACTGCTATGACAAATTGTGATATACATAATACAGATAGCATTAGCTATACATATAACGAATCTTTAAATAAATGTGTAGCTACTACTGAATCTAATTTAGGAGTTTATGCATGTGAAGCTAATACCGATTATAAAAATAAATATGTAAATATTAATGGTAATGTTTGCTATAAGATAGCTATAGGTGATTATAATAAAGACAATTGTACTAATAATTTTGGTAATACAAAATGGGATGATAATTTAGGAATATGTTATGATTATAATCCATCATCAAGTAATTACTTAGGGGTAGTAGGTTGCCCTGAAAATACAACCTTAGTAGCAGGTTCTTGTCAACCAGTAAAAGATCCTGGACCACTATGTCCTGATACTCATCCAAACATTGAAGATAATACTTGTTTTAAAAACATAACAGAAGAATAGTCAATCTATTCTTTTTATTATATAATAACTTTAAGAGGAATTATGTATTTATATTTTAAAGAAGTGTTAATTAATTTAGATATATATGAGGAAAGCATATTTAATGCTTATATTTGCAATGCTAGATTTTTACATGATAATACATTTCCAAGTTCATTTATATTAAAAAACAATAGTTATTTAATTATAGTTCCGTATATAACAGATGAATCTAGTTTACTTAAAAACATTCATGAATATTTACATTTATATGATTATATTAATGATAATGGTTTAGTATATAGTGATGACTATTATGAAGCAAGAGCGTCATTATATGAAAAGAAATATTTAATTAAAAAAATGGTGTCGATAATATTGAAACAAAAAAAATAAAATGATATACTAAATTTAGTTAAACAATCCATGTTTAAAGAAAGGAAAGATGCGAAATGAAGAAACTTATGGAAAACAAAAAAAATATGATTATTGCTTTAGTAGTTGTGGTTTTATTAGTAGTAATAATTGTAAATCTATTTTCTGGAACAGATGCTTTATCTAATGATTACATTCAAGTAGATGGAGTATATGTAAATGAAAGTTATGAAAGTGAGGATGACTTAAAACAAGTAGTAGTATTTTTAACAGTTAATGCTAAAGAAAATATTGAATTATCATCTAAAACTTTTAGCCTTATGGTAAATGATACTAATGAATATGATGCTTACATTGAAACTGATACACCTAATAAGACTGGTTATTACCATGCTGAATTTATTGAAGATATAGCAGCTGAAAAAGAATTTAAAATTGCATTAGTATTTGATGTAACTGAAAAAGATTTAGAAGAAGGTAATGTAATTACTTTAGATGACTTTGATGATTATGGAAAAGGTATTGAAATTAAGAGCGAAGATATTAAGAAACTTGATAGTTTAGAAGATATTAGTAAAGACATTGATGAAGAAGAATATAATACATTAATGGAAGCAGAAGAAAATGCGCTTAATGCACTTGATAGTGATAAAGAAAATGAGTATGTTGATATGGTAGATAATACTAGATATACATATAATACATTCTTAGGAACAACTGCTATTACATATCATATTGATTTTACTAGCAAAACTGAATTTGAAGTAACATCAGTATTATCTGGTACATCAATTTCTAATGATGGTACTTATGAAATTACAGAAGGTTATGTAGTATTAACTTACTATACATCACCTGATAAACCACTTTTAGCAAAATATGAAGTTACAGATGATGGCTTAGAAATTACTAATCCATTTGATAGTAATGGATCAGATGAAATATTTTAATTAAGAGTTTAAAAAAACTCTTTTTTTACTTTAAAAATATTTCATTTGCTTATTTAATATATATATGTTATTATTAACTGCACTTATGTGTTTAGGAGTTATATGGAAAACTTATTTAAAAACTTAAATTTATCTACAAATGTTATTGATGCAATCGATCATTTGGGATACACACAGCCTAGTAAAATACAAGAATTATTAATACCTGTTATCTTATCTGGAACTGATACTTTCGGGCAAGCTCAAACAGGAACAGGAAAAACACTTGCTTTTGCAGCAAGTATTTTAACAAACATAAAAAAAGATAAAACTGGTGTGAAAGCGCTTGTTTTATGTCCGACTAGAGAGTTAGCACTACAAATAGCAGCAGAAATAAGCACTTTAGACAATAATCGTGAGTTTAATATCATCTCAGTATATGGTGGATCTGATATTAAAAGACAAATAAATATGCTTAGAAATAATCCTGATATTGTAATAGGGACTCCTGGTAGAGTAAAAGATTTACTAAAAAGAAAAAAATTAAATCTAACTAAACTTGATTATTTTGTACTTGATGAAGCTGATGAAATGCTTAATATGGGATTTATTAAAGATATTAAAGAAATATTTAGTAAAACAAGTAGAGATAGACAAGTAATAATGTTATCTGCAACTATGGCTAAAGATATTAAGGAATTAATAAGTAGTTATTTAAGATCTGATTATAAACACATAAAAGTTGAATCAACTAGTAAAACAGCAGATTTAATTAATCAAAATTATTATGTAGTAAATAGTAAGCAAAAAAATGAAGTATTATATAGAATTATTGATGTAAGAACTTTAGAAAAAGTTTTAATATTTTGTAAAACTAAAAATGATTGTGATGAATTAACTGAGAAGTTACAAGAAAAAGGATATAATGCTGATTTAATACATGGAGATGTTACGCAAGGTTTAAGAATTAAAACTTTAGCAAGATATAAAAATGGAGAATTTAATATCTTAGTTGCTACTGATGTTGCAGCAAGAGGAATACATGTAGATAATATAGATTTAGTAGTTAATTATCATTTACCATTTGATAAAGAAAGTTATATACATCGTATTGGAAGAACGGGAAGAGCTAATGGTAAAGGGGAAGCAACAAGTTTAGTTACACATAAAGAAGGAGAATTTATGAAAAGATTAGAAAAATATACTAATGCTAAAATAGAAGAAAAAAGTATACCTACAAAAGAAGAAATAGTTAATGCTAAATATGAGGAAGTTATTAAAAAAGCAGAAGGATTAAAAGATGAAGATTTAAGTAAAGAACTTACTTATGTTAGAGATTTAAATAAAGCTGATTTAATTAATTTTGCAGCTGCTTTACTTAAACATAACATTAATAGTGGTATTAAAGCAGATTTAACAAAAGATATTTCTGTTAAAGAAAGAAGTGTTAGAACTATTGCAGATGATAAAACTAGATTATTTTTAAATATTGGTAAAAAAGATGGTTTAAGAAAAAGTAGTTTATTAGAATTATTAGTTACTAAAGCAAATATTATAGAAGATAGTGTATCTAATATAGAAATACTTGAAAACTTTACATTTATAGATGTAAATAAAACTGATGGAGAGACTATTGTTAATACACTTCCAGGAAACAATTTCAATGAAAGAGAAATCAATGTAGAATTTTCTAATAAAAAAAGTACTAAAGGTAATAGAGGAAACTTTAATAGAAATAATTCAAGAGGAAATAGCTCTGATAGAAATCGTGGAAGAAATGGCGATAGAGATAGAAGAAGTAGTGGAAGATCAGATAATAGAAGAAGAGACAACAATAGAGAAGATAGAAAAAGAAACTAATATATTTATTGAAATAAGTACTTAATTGTTATATAATTACTTTAAAGGTAGGTTCTTATGAAAGACATTAAATATTTAAAAGAAAATGGCGTTAATGTAGAAGATGCTGTTAAATTATTTGGAGATATTGAAATATATAATGAAACCATGAAAGATTTTCTTGATGGTATAAATATAAAAAAAGAAAGATTAGAAAATTCTAAAACTACAGTAGATTTAAAAAACTATGGTGTTTTTGCTCACTCTATTAAAAGTGATGCTAGATATCTAGGATTCACAACAGTAGCAGAAGTGGCTCTTGCTCATGAAATGGCAGGCAAAGAAAATAATCAAAAATTTATTGATGATAATTATAATAATTTACTTGAAATGGTAAATAGCATGATTGATATTGCTAAAACTTATTTAGAAGGTAGTACTGAAGAAGAAATAGAAGTTTTAGGAGATATATCTAATCTTAAACCAATTATTTTAGTAGTAGATGATAGTACTTTAATTACAGAACTTATAAGAAAAACTTTAGAAAATACATATGATTTAGTAATTGAAAATTCTGGTATTAATGCTAAGAATATATTAATTAATAAAACTCATAATGTAAAAGCATTATTACTTGATTTAAATATGCCAGATATATCTGGATTTGAAATACTTGATTATTTAAAAGAAAATAATTTATTTAGCTCTATAAATGTATCAATTATAACAGGTGATGAAAGTCAAGAAACTATTGCAAAAGCATTTACTTATCCAATAGTAGATATGCTAGCTAAACCTTTTAGCGTAGATAAACTAAATGATGTAGTAATAAAAACTTTAAACAGATAATTAATTAAGCCAACGTTAGTTGGTTTTTTTATCAGAAAAAAACCAACAACTGTTGGTCTATATATTTTCAAAATCTATTATTATATCTCTTTTTCCTAAGAAAGCATTTTTAAGTGTGTCAGTTTCATATTTTAAATCTTCTTCTACATCTATAACTCTCATTACTTCATCTATACTAGTAACACCTTCAAGTACTTTAGTAAGTCCATCTTCAAGAAGTGATACCATATCAGCATTCTTATATACTATACTTTTTAAATCATTATTAGATATACCAGATAATATAGCATCTTTAATTTCTTTATTAATTACAAGAACTTCTTGAAGAGATATTCTTCCTCTATAACCATTCATACAATCATCACAACCAGCAGGCATATATACAGCATCTTGATCTATATTAAGAACTTCTTTAAATAATACTTTTTCAAATGGGGTAGTAGGTCTTTGGGTTCTACACTTAGGACATAACTTTTTAGTTAATCTTTGAGATATAATACCTGATATAGCACTTCCAAGTAAATACCTTTCTATATCCATATCTAGTAGTCTTTCAATAGTGTTAAGTGAATTATTAGTATGAATAGTAGAAAGTACTAAATGACCCGTTATAGAAGCTCTAACAGCTATTCTAGCTGTTTCATCATCTCTTATTTCTCCAATCATAATTATATCAGGATCTTGTCTTAATATACTTCTTAAAGTAGAAGCAAAATCTAAACCAATTTCACTCATTACTTGTACTTGATTAATACCATCTATTTTCATCTCTACAGGATCTTCTACTGTTATTATATTTCTAGTAGTAGTATTAAGTTCTTGAAGCATAGAATATAAAGTAGTAGTTTTACCAGTACCAGTAGCTCCCGATATTAATATAATTCCATTTGGAATAGCTATTAATTTTTTTATCTTTTCTAAATTCTTTGGTATAAAACCAAGTTTGTCTATACCAGATGAACTCATTTTGTAATCAAGTATTCTTATAACAATTTTCTCACCATCAGTAATAGGTAAACTTGATACTCTTAAATCAAGTTCTAAATTATCGCCTAAAGATTTTATAGATCCAT
>CAYJJQ010000005.1:0-334 GCA_964370545.1 uncultured Muribaculaceae bacterium
TATTATTACTTTTCATATTATCATTTATAATAAGTATAAACTATACTAGATTTTTAATCAAGAAAAAACTAGTATGACCTAGTTTATTTATATAACATATACTACTATATAAGGAGTTATATGAGAAGATTTTTCGGACCTGGTTTTGCTATATTTATGATTTTTGTTTTATCTTGTTTAATATTTTATCAATGCATTATCACATTGTTATTTCCTTTCAGATTTAATGTAGCTATATTAATATTTGAATTAATGATATTATATTTCTTCATTATTAGAATAATTTGGTTTTGTTAGTTTTTCTGTTTTAAAAACATAATCTAACTGCCTTCTA
>CAYJJQ010000005.1:344-9562 GCA_964370545.1 uncultured Muribaculaceae bacterium
TTATTAAACTCTGTAGATATAAACTCAATTTTAGGAGGCAAACAAACCATAATTAAGAAGAGTTTTTTTTCATGTTCCAGCAAAGGAAATCTATCTTGATATTTTTCTAATATAGTTATAAATTCTAATTTTAAATAATCATTTTTATAAAAATTATATAAATCTAAGACGGGAGTATCAATAGTATGTTTATCCCAACTTATAATACTGTTTTTTTCATTTTTTAAATAATGTTCTACTGATAAGTTGTTATGCAGGACGCACACTCTTTGTTTATTTTCTTCTTTTACTAATTCATACCAAGATTCTAATTCTTTTTCACAAAATATTAACGAAGCATTTATTTTATAATAGTTTTGCATAAACAAAGATTGTGAAGGTGACATATATTTTACTTTAAATATTGAACTATATAAATCACTATAGTATTTTTTTAAATATATAATATTACTTTCAATATTTTCATAAATTTCTTTAAATTTATCAGCACTTACTTCTTTAAAATAGCAAGTTTTATGATGTAATAAAGCTACTATATTCACAAGATCTTCACCCTTTTGCTCTAACGGCATACTTAAATCATCTAAATATTCATATACGAGCATATCATTTCTTTGACTATCAATTAGTTTTGGAAAATTATAAAAATCTCTACTTTCTAAATATGTATATAATCCTTTAATATTTGTATTACTATTTTCTTTTAAGACAAAACTTCCTTCATTTGTTTCTACTATTGTTGTTTTACCTTTAATTGTATATCTATACGGAAGTATGTTAGTTTCCATTTTCTGGTATTAGTACTTTATCATTCAGATTTAATTTACTTAAATCATTATATTCTGCTAAATCTGTTTCATCTATATTATACATCTTACTTATACTTTCGTATGTTTCTCCTTCTTTAATAATATGTACTTTATAAGTAATGAATGTTTCAGCATTTGAACTAGCAAAATTCATTATAGCGTTCTTTTCTACATTTGATATATTTTTACTTTCTTCTTTTAATTCTAACTCAATTACTTCTGGTTCTTTAGGTAATTCTGGTATATTATCAAATACTACTGGATCAATTATTTCTTCACGCACATTTAATTCTGGTAATTCTTCTAACACTGTATTTTCAAGTTCTTCTGGCACATTTTCAAATAACGGAGCACTTTCTCTTTCATCAGATACTACCTTAAAATCTATATCTACTTTAAGTGTATTATTATTAATAACCTTATATGTAAAATTATCTATTTTAAAGTCTACTGTATCTTCTATAGTTTCTTCACTTAGTGATACATCAAATGGTATTACAAATGAAAAATCATCAGTATTAACACTAAGTTCATGAGTTTTATATGATCCACTTATTACAAAATTACCAAGTATAGCACTACTATTAACATTGTATTCATGTTCTAAACTAATACTAGTAATTTCACCTATTGTTGTTTTAAATTTAATATCCTTTGTAAAAGGTATTATACAATTCATAATTTATTCCTCCTATAAAATATATATGAACATTAAAAATAAAATAGTACAAACTATTTTATTTTTCAAATAAATCTTTATATATTTCACTATAATTTTTGACATAAACTATTTTAATATTTTTCAGGTATTTATCGGGAATATTTTTTAGATCATTTTTGTTTGCATAAGGAACATATATTTTTTCAATATCATTATTGATAGCAGCACTTATTTTTTCTTTTAAACCCCCTATTTTTTGAATAGAACCACTAAGAGTTATTTCCCCAGTAAAAGCAATATTATTTGGTACTATTTTATCTTTTAAAATTGAAATTAATGCTGTTGTAATACTTATTCCTGCTGAAGGCCCATCTTTAAATACAGCTCCATTTAACAGGTGGAGATGTATATTATAATTTTTTATATCTAATTTATAATTAATCTTTATATAACTAAGAGCTACTTTAACAGATTCATTTAATATTGGACCTAAGTTACCAGTATATTCTACTTGTCCATCTCCTTTATATTTAAAAGCCTCTAATTTAGTTATTACACCTGTACTATTTGCATAAGCTAAGGTATTAACTACTCCCGGTATATTTTCAATTTTATGTTCTTCAGTCAAATATTTAAATTCCTGTAAATATTTATTAACTACTTTTATAGTAATTTGCTTTTCTTCATTAATAATTACTTTTCTAAATAATTTATCTAGTACTCTATCTAATTCTCTTACTCCAGCTTCTTTAGTATAGTGATTAATAATAGTTGTTAGGACACTATCACTAATTGTTAACTTACTATCTTTAATTTTATAGTTATTTAGTATTTTAGGAATAATATATTTTTTTGCAATATCAATTTTGTCATAGATATGATAACTTTCTAAATTAATTATTTCTAATCTATCCTTAAGAGCATAAGGTATATTATTTTCATCATTTGCAGTTAATATAAATATTACTTTAGATAAATCAAATGGTTCTTCAATATAATTATCAATAAACATATTATTTTGCAAAGGATCAAGTACTTCAAGTAATACACTTGCAGGATTTCCTTTATAATCGCTAACCATTTTATCTACTTCATCTATTAATATTAATGGATTATTTATACCACTTTTTTTAATACCTCTTATTATTTTACCGGGACCAGCTCCTAAATAGGTTTTTCTATTACCAATAAGTTCACTAGAATCATTTAATCCTCCCACAGATATTTTTACAAACTCCCTATTTAAAGCATTAGCGATCGATTTAGCAATGGATGTTTTACCCACTCCAGGTGGACCTACTAAACATATTATTGGCGCAGCAATTTTATCAGATACTTTTTTTACCTTCACATAATCAATTATTCTATCTTTAATTTCATGTAATCCATAATGGGTACTTTCTAGTTTTTCAAATACTTTCTCAGAATTTTTTTCTTCTGTTTTAGATTCATTCCAAGGAAGGTATAAAACCGTTTCTAAATAATTCCTTAATACTGTATTTTCTGGAGATGTAGAAACAGAAAATCTATATTTTTCTATTTCACTTTTTAATTTTTCAAAAGTTTGTATAGGTAAATATAATTTATCTAATATTTCAATATATCTTCTAACATCCAATTCTTTTAAATCTACTTCACCTAATTGTTTTTGTATTTCTATAAGTTTTTCTCTTAAAAAATAGTCATTTTCTTTTTCTAATAATTTTAGTTTAATACTTTCTTCTAAAGATTCTTCTACTTTTAATATTTCTATTTCTTCACTAATATCTATTAGTAAGTTTTTGCCCCTTTTAATTGGATTAATTTCTTGCATGTATTCAAGTTTTTTAGTTTTAGAAAATGGCAAAAATACAGTTATTAAATCTGTCATTTTACTTAAATCAGTAGTTTTTTCTAAAGCTCCTATAATTGAATTTGAAGCTTCTTGATTAAGTTTTATATATTTTTTAATAAGTGATTTTAATTTTCTAGAAGTTGCATTAATCTCAACATCTGTAATTTTAGGTAAATTTAATATTTTTGTTTCTGCTGTTAGTAATGTTTTGCTATTTTGCTTATTAAAATATTTATTTACTATTACTCTATTTTCACCTCTTAAAGTTAACCTAATATTACCATTAGGTAGTTCAATATTACTTTTTATATTAGCAATAACTCCTATTTTAGGTAAATCACCTACTTTAGGGCTTTCTTCTTTGTTAGTTATAGGTGCCACTACAAGTAATTTATTAAATTCATCTTTACATGCATATTCTATTACTTTTTTACTTACAGATGATATCACATCTAATTTAACTTCATGATTCGGAAGAAGCACTAAGTCTTTTAACATGAAAACTTTATATTCACATATTGTATCTTTCATACTCATACTTCCTCCAACAATTAAAATTTATTATATATTTTTAATTTGCCTTTGTAAATGAAATGACACAAAGTTTACACTAAATTTTTAATGGAAATTTTAGACAAGAAAAAAAGCAACTTATTAGTTACTTTCTTTAATGATTTCTAATGCTCTATGCATTCTCATATCATACTTAATAATATCGTTTGATCCATAAGCTTTTAATAATTCTTCTACAGAAATACCATAGTTTTCAGCCATTTCTTTCGCTCTTTTATCAACTTCTTTACTTGTGAAATCTATTTTTTCAACATCTGCTACAGCTTCAATTAAGTATCTAAAAGCTACTCTTTTATCAGCTTCAGGCTTCATTTGTTTACTTAAATCTTCTTCTTTAGTACCAGTCATATTAAAATATGTTTCTAAATTCATACCTTGCATTGATAATTGACGATTAAATTGATCTTTCATTCTAGAAATTTCTTCTTCAATTATTTCTTCATTAATTGATATTTTCATATTCTTAGAAGCTTTTTCTAAACAAGCATCTATATGTTTATCGTCTAATTCTTTTTGTTTTTGTTCTATAAGAGTTTTCTTAACTTCAGCTTTAAACTCTTCAACAGTTTTCATATCTTTATATCCTAAATCTTCAAAAAAATCTTTATTAAGTTCAGGGGTTACTTTAGTTTTCATTTCTTTAATAACAACTTCAAATACTACATCTTTACCTTTTAAATGGTCAACATAGTTTTCAGGAAAAGTAAGTTCTAAAGTTAATTTATCTCCTTTAGTACTTCCAATTAGTTTTTCTTCAAATCCTGGAATAAATGAATTAGAACCAAGTTCTAATGGATAATCAGTTCCATCTCCACCTTCTAAAGGTTCTCCATCTACTTTACCACTAAAGTCAATTATTGCAGTATCACCATTAACTAGTTTACCTTTTTCTTTAGCAACTGTATCAGTCATTTTACCTTTAATTTGTTCTATTTCTTCATCTACTTCTTTAGCAGTTACTTTAGCTGTTTCTTTTTTTATTCCTAAATTTTTATATTCTCCTAATTTCACTTCAGGTTTAGTTATAATTTTAAATTTAAAAATTACATTAGTATCAGAAATACCTGTAATATCTACAGCAGGTCTAGCTACTGGTTCAAGTTTACTATCTTTTAATACTTTTTGAAAAGCTTCTTCCATTAATATATTTGAAGCTTCTTCATATAATGCTTCTATTCCATATTTTTTAATAAACATTTCTTTTGGAATAGCGCCTTTTCTAAAGCCATCTACTTTTATTTCTTTAGATACTTTTTTAAATGCATCATCTAATGCTTTTACCCATTCTTTTTCATATTTTACTTCTATTTCATGTACGTTTTTTGCCATAATATCCTTCTTTCATTTACTTCATTATTATAATATATTTTATACTTTAGTGCAAGAAAAAACAGTTAAACTGTTTAATCATTATTTGTAGGTTTCATCAATGGAAACATTACACATTCTCTTATAGGTCTATTCATAAGTGTAGAAAATAATCTTTCTGATACTCCAAATCCAAATGCTGGTGGCATACCATATTCAAGAGCTTCAATAAAGTCTTCATCATGTTCATGAGCATCTTCATCACCAGCTTCAGCCATTTCCCTTTGTTCTAAGAATCTATTTTCTAAATCATCAGCATCATTAAGTTCTGAATATCCATTACCCATTTCAGATCCACCTAAAATAATCTGGAACTGAGCAACTTTTCTCGGATCTTCTTTTAATCTTTTAGGAAGTGGATTAAGTTGTACTGGTTGTCCTACTAAGAATCCAGGTCCTCCTAAGTTTTTACGAACTATTTTCCATAATGCATCTACTAATCTCCAATAAGGCATTTCAGGATCAAATTCTACATTTTCTTTTTCTAAAACTTTAATTACATCTTCTTTAGTTGCTTCATAAATACTTATACCAGTACCCTCTTTAACAGTAGTCTCAAAGTCATATATTTTCCATTCATCATCAATATCTATTTCAAAATCTTTAATAGTGAATTTAGATGTACCTAAAACATTTTTCACTACTCTACGATACATTTCTTTTACAAACTGCATACCATCTTTATAATCTGCAAAAGCCCAATAGAATTCCATTTGTGTATAATCTTGTAGATGTTCAGGACTCATACCTTCATTTCTAAATTGTCTACCAATTTCAAATGTTCTTTCATAACCTGCAACTAATAATTTCTTTTGCCATAATTCTCCCATAGAGATTCTTAAATAAACATCTAAATCAAGTGCATTATGATGTGTTGCAAATGGAGTTGCAGCTGCTCCTCCAGCACTATTTTCTAAAACAGGTGTTTCAACTTCTAAGAAATCATTTTCAATCATGTAGTTTCTAATTGTAGCCCAAAATTTTTGTTTTTTAATAAAAATATCTTTTACTTCTGGGTCCATAATTATATCTAAATATCTTTTTCTTAATTTAATTTCCGGATCTGCTAATCCATGATATTTATCAGGAAGCGGTTTAAGAGCCTTTGTTAAATGAATATAATTATCTGCTTTAACAGTTAACTCTCCCATATTTGTTTTCATAATAGACCCAGTAATACCAACTATATCACCTAAATCTGCACTATCAAATATTTCATAAGTATCTTCTCCAACAGTATCAGATTTAATATATACTTGAATTTGGCCTTCTTTATCTTGAATATGAAAAAATCCTACTTTACCTTTTCCTCTTTTAGTCATAATTCTTCCAGCTACAGCAACGTTAATACTCATGCCTTCTAATTCTTCTTTTGTTTTTTCATCATACAGCTTCTTTATTTCAGCAGAATTAATAGATGGCTTAAAATTATATCCAAAAGGATCAATTCCTTTTTCTCTTAATACATCAACTTTCTGTCTTCTTACTTGTTCTTGTTCTGTAAATTCTCTCATTTATTCCACGTCCTTTTTTTCATATTTGTATTTTATCAAAATTAGCATTTAAAGTCTAGTATACTAGATTACTTTATTATTACTTCTTTATTATTAATATTATTTTCTTCAAATAAAGATTTAAGCACTAAATAATAGTTTTCATTTTTCTTATTAAACAATATGATATCATTTTTGTAAATTGTATTGATCATTCTAGATACAATTAAATTTCTTAAATAATATAAAGTTATTCCATTTAATATTAATCTTTGCTTCTCTTTTATTTCATTAGAAACACTAGCATCATTATTTAATGTTAAAAATTCAGTTTCTTTCTTTTTATATTCTACTAAATTAGAAAGTATGTCTACTACTAATTGACTATTCTCAATTGTTTTTAAAACTGTATATAAATCAGATTTGAAATTTGTTGAATATTCTTCATTTTTTAAATCTTCTTCTATAATTTTTATTAGTTTATTTATTAATTTTACATCCATAATTCCCTCGCTTATTTATTATATCATAATTGTGACTATGATGCTACAATGAATTAATTATTATAAAAATACTATACTCATAATAAATTTATGATATAATTTGCTTGGAGGGTATTATGTATGATGTAATTATTATAGGAGCTGGTCCAGCAGGATTATTTGCAGCCTATGAATTAATCGAAAACAATAACAAACTAAAGGTCTTATTATTAGACAAAGGTAAGCTTGCTGAAAATAGAGCTTGCCCTATGAAATTTAATGGTGGAAAATGTATTAATTGTGAGCCGTGCGGAATATTATCTGGTTATGGCGGCGCTGGAACCTTTTCTGATGGAAAATTAAATTTCATACCAAAACTAGGAAAATCTGATTTATTTAAATATTTAGAAATTTCTGATGCTTATAAACTAATTGATGAAACCGAAGAAATATTCAATAAATTTGGAATGGATTCTGAAGTTTATCCATCTAATATGGATGAAGCAAAAAAAATAAGTGAAAGCATTTCTCAAGTTGGAGGCAATTTACTTATAATTAAACAAAAACATTTAGGTAGTGATCACTTACCTACTCATATTACTAATTTTACTAACTACTTAAAAAACAAAAATGTTGAGATTTTAGAAAATATTGATGTAATTGATATTAAAAATGAAAAAGATACTTATAAAGTTATTAGTGATAAAAAAACATATGAGGCAAAACATGTAATCGTTGCGCCAGGAAGAACTGGTGCTAAATGGGTACAAAAAATTGCTGACACTTATAACATTGATTATGTATCACAAAGTATTGAAATTGGAGTTAGAGTTGAAGTAAGAAAAGAAATATTAAAACCTATTACTGATATTATATACGATCCAACAATATTTATTAGAACAAATACTTACAATGATCAGATAAGAACTTTTTGTACTAATCCAGGAGGATACGTAGCAAAAGAAAACTATAATGGATATATATGTGTTAATGGCCATGCTCTTAAAGACACTAAATCTGCAAATTCAAATTTTGCATTTATAACAAAAGTTACTTTGACTGAACCAGTTACAAACACTAGAGAATATGGTGAATCAATTGCTAAAATAGCAAATACCTTAGGAGATGGTAAACCAATAGTTCAATCTTTAAAAGACTTAAGAGAAGGAAGACGTTCTACTCATAGTAGAATAAAAAAAGGTTTTATCGAGCCTACTTTAAAAGATGTCGTTGCTGGTGATTTAGCACTAGTAATGCCACATAGAACTATAATTAATATACTTGAAGGTTTAGAAATATTAGATAAAATAATTCCGGGAGTAAACAATGGAGAAACACTCTTATATGGTCCTGAAATTAAGTTCTTTAGTAACGAAATTACTACTGATAATAATATGAAAATACCGAAGCATAATATGTATTTTATCGGAGATGGAGCTGGTAAAGCTGGTAATATAGTTACAGCTGCAGCTACAGGATTAATTGCAGCTAGAGATATTCTAAAAAAAGAAAATAAGAAGGAGAAGTAAAAATGGAAAATAATAATGAAGTAAAAATTGAAAATAATGCACCACAAACAAATAAAAAGAAAGTAACTAATGAAAAAAATAATAGTTATATTAAAGTAGGATTGGTAATCTTAGCTTTACTTGTAGTAGGATTTGTAGTTTATAAAGCTATATTTATTACACCAGAAAATATCTATAAAAATGCAATTGGAAGAACATTTGATATGGCTTTAAATAGTGTTGTATTTATAGAGGATAATACAATAGAATTAAACCCAGAAGAAGTAATAACCTTTGAAGGTAATACTAAACTTGAAATGGATGAATTAAACGATGTTTTAAACGGGACTTTTGAATTAGATTATAACTTAGTAACTCATTTTAGCGAAAAAGAAATTTCTGGAAACGTTGATATTAAACATGATGGAGACTCTCTAGAATCTGTTATGTTTCAAGTTGTTGAAGATACATTTTATGTAATTTCAGAAGA
>CAYJJQ010000005.1:9572-50152 GCA_964370545.1 uncultured Muribaculaceae bacterium
AATTAACTACTGAAGATCTTAAATATATTATAAATAGCGTTTCAGTACATGTGCAAAATACAATAAAAGAAGAAAATATAGTTAAAGAATCTACTAATATTAAAATTAATGATGAAGATACAAAAGTAAATGCTTATGTATATACTATTGATGATAAAATATTAGAAGAAACGGTTATTAGTCTTTTAAATAGTGCTAAAGCTGATGAAAACTTACTTGATATTTTAGCAAAAGTTACAGATACTGACAAAGATGATATTATTGATGCTATTGAAGATTTAGAAGATGAAGTTGAAATTAATGACAGTGGTTTTGAAATCAAAATTTCTATTTATACAAAAGGTTTATTAGAAACTTTTGCTGGATATGACATTGAATTTGAAGATGCTGATTTATTGCTAGAGTATAGAGTAAATAAACATTCAAATGTTACAACTTTAGAAATATCTGGTGATGAAATAATGACACTATCATTTAATGGAAATACAACTGAAGGAACAATAGAATTTGATGATTTTGATGTTGATGTTTACTTTAAAATAACAGAAACACAAGATAATAAATTTGAATTTATTACTGATTTGAGTATTTTAAGTGAACTTGATGTAGATGCTACTGGATCTATATTTATAAATAAAAATTCAAATAATGAATCAGTTATTGATTTAACTTTTGAAGGAACTATTAGCGATAGTTATGATTCAATTGATGTTTCATTAAGTTCAAATAATAAACTTAAAAAAGGTGGAGATATAGATTTATTTAATACAAATTCTGCTATAGATCCATATGATGTATACTACGATTACGGATTTTAATAAACAAAAACATATTATGCAATTAAAAACAAACTAAATTAGTTTGTTTTTTTTATGATATTTAATATATTACTTATAAAATCTTTTTTAGCAGCAGTATAACTTATTCTATCATTAGCATATTTTATAGCTAATTCTTCTTTTAATTTTTGATAATCCTCTAATGCTTGTTTATTATTTCTTAAATAATCTCTAAATAAGATACTTTCAATATATCTATCACTTTTAATTTCCATTAAATGTATTAGTATTGAAGTATAACTTTTATCCCCTTTCACAATTAATATTTCATCAATATCCATATTATTTCTAACTTCATATTCTGGATAATCTTTAAACAAATTCAAATAATAATCAAAACTATTAAAATTATTTACTCCAATAGCTATATCAATTATTGGCTTTGCAGCTAGCCCCTCTACTGCAGTAGATCCCATATGTTCAATTGTAATATCTTCATTCTTAAATATTTTTTTTAATTCTATTTTTTCTTTTTCATATTCTCGCAAAAATTTAGAATAATCGTTTTCAAGTTTAACTGTTCCTTTAGTAAGCCCCATAATACTACCTCCAGTCATATTATATCATCTTTTTATATTACTAGTTATTATTAATTTAACATAATAAGTTATTTATCATATTATATATAAATGATTATATTTAAAAGGAGATATTATTTTGAATCAAAAAGATACACATAAGTTAAATTTTTCAGAAAGAATTACTTTAGCAGAATTTGAAGAGCATTTTGAAAATATTAGTTTAGAAAATGCTCCAGTTATTGTTACTAGTGGTATTAGCGGTGTTGTTAAAGATCAATTAGGAAATCTAGTTACCAACGCAACAGTTAAGTTATTTGATACTAGTTTTAATCCAATTACCCATACTACTACTGATGAAAATGGAGCCTACCTATTCCAAGGAATTAGTAATGCACATTATCATGTATACGCAGTTAAAGATGGTTATTTCTTATCAAATAAAGGAGATTTAAATTACACAGGTAACGATATAGTTCTAAGTGATTTAATAATTACAGAAGATGACACATACACTAAAGGAAATGTATATGGATATGTATTAGATGAAAATGCAGTTGGAGTAAATAATTCTACTGTTAAATTATTTGATGAACACAATAATTTAATAAGTGAAACATTAAGTGCTGCAGATGGTGAATATATATTACCTAAAGTTAATGCTGGAAATTATACATTGTCAGCTACTGCAATAAATTATTTACCTGAGCAATCTATAAATGTAGAAGTAACAGATAACAATAACTTAAGACAAAATTTAAATTTAACTAAAATAGTTGAAAATAAAAGAGGAACTATAAACGGTTATGTTTATAATTCCGATGGAAACCCAATACCTAATGCAATTGTTTCCTTATATGAAGAAGTAATTGTAGGTTCGCTTATATTAAGAAGCACTTGTTATACTAACTCTGAAGGAAAATACTTCTTTGGATCAGTATCACAAGGAACTTATGTAGTTAAAGCTAAAGTAACACAATCAAGATAATTAATCTTGATTTTTATTTACAAATATTTTCATTGGCATAATTTTCAATAATTTTTTTGCATCTTTTAAATCAAAATTATCATTCGTAGATAATATATCTATAAATGGTTCTTTATTACCTGCAGAATATCCAGTATGTTTAAAACCATTTCTTTCATAAAATGATAATCTTTTAATTCTCTGTTCAAAATTACTTGCATTTTTATTACTCATAGTTTCTATAAAAAGTGAAACTGATTTACCTTTATTTTTATCAAATACAATTTCTAATAATCTCGTTCCATATCCTCTAGATTGTATTTGATCATTAACCGCTATATAAAAAACAAATACTGATTCCTTAGATTCAATTGTAAATATTATACCAACAAACAACTTATCATCATAATAAGCATTAAAATTATATTTCTTAAATTTAGATACTAAAAGTAATAACCACATTGGCATCAATTCTTCTTTGGGAAATGATTTTTTCATAAATTTTACTATTTCATCATAGTTACCTAATTTTTTTGTAATTTTCTTTTCTATCAAATTCATTTTATACTCCTCTTATTAGTTAAAACAACCAAGTGTTTGTTATAAAGTAATAAATTGCTTCTGTTAAAGAAAGCATAGCAGCTATCAGTATTATGATTGATAAAGTAATATAAAGAATTTTTTTTATTAACTTAACTCTTTTACCAGTAGCTATTTTATTTTTGAAATACTCAATTATTTTTTCATGTTTATTAAAGATAACAGCTATCAATAATATAAACATTGGTATTTGACTGATTAAAATCCAAGATACATTAGCTAGTATATTTAAAACAAAATTATCACTTTGCCCCACTAAAGCTATAACTGCTAAAAAAGAAGGATCAAAAACCGCGGTTACAGAAAATAAAATACCAACAAAGAAAAGTCCTTTTTTTATATATTTAGTAAATACAGATTCTTTTTTCTTTTCTTTGTTATTTTCTTTTTCTTTAAAAAATGTTCTTAATACATACCATCTTAATAAGATTAAACCTACTATAAATTGTAAAATCATATATAAGTAATCTGGTATATAATTAAAAAGATTAGCTATGAAATCTACACTATAATTAACTATTATACTCGACGCAATTAAACCTGTAATAACTGTAAATAAGAGTACAGTAAGACTAAACATTATTATTTTACTTTTTTTGACTCCCATTGCTAAAGCAGCAATAATTACTATAGCCCCTGTTGGATCAATTCCAGCAAGACCTAGTAAAAAACTAGTTGGAAATAATTTCATAATATATCCCTTTCTTTAAAACATCCCATTTATTATTTTTTCAAATATTTTTATAGCATCTAATTTAACACCCGTTAATAGAACAGAATCAATACCTTGTACTAATACATATAATATATTTATATTTAATTCTATATCAAATTCTATATTAAAAGCTTTTATTTCTACTCCATGTTGCAAAATTTTTTTAAAATCAGATTTAATCGCTTTAACATAATCTTCTAGTAATAAATTTATTTGATTATTTCTTACAGCTTGTAATTCTATTTCAGCAATTACTTTTTTCCATTTTAAATCAGTTTCAAATTCACCTATAATAATACTGCCCAAATTTAGTAATTCTTTTTTATATTCTTCTTTTGTAGATGTATTCAAAATAATATTTATTTTTTCATCATCCTTACTATTATAACCAGATTTTATTAACTCTTTAAATAAATCTTCTTTTGATTCATAAAAATAATAAAATGATGACTTCTTTATGCCTGCATTATTACATATTTGATTAATGGAAGCTTTTTCATACCCTACTTCTGCAATTAAATCATACATTGATATAAATAATTTATCTTTGGTTCCCATAAAAAAACTCCCTTTACCGACCGATTGGTACACAAAGAAAGTTTAACATATATCCTATAATAAAGTCAATATGTTTATATTCATAATTGTTTGATAGTAAGTATTTAATATAAGTTTAGTTATCAAAAATAGCAAGTTTAAAATCTAATTATGGCGAAATCGCCATAATTAGTTTACTTTTTACTTATATTTAAAACTATTCCAATGCTTGCAAGTGATATAAGTAAACTAGAACCACCATAGGATAAGAAAGGTAATGTTACCCCAGTTACTGGTACTAAACCAACTACTACAAATAAATTTAATAACGCTTGAACTAAAATGGCACTCCCTAAACCAAATGATAGATATTTGGCAAATAAATCTGTTTGCCTTAAGGATATTCTAACTATTCTATAAAATATAAATAAAAAAAGCCCTGTAACAATTATTACCCCTAAAAAACCAAATTCTTCACTAATAATAGAAAATATAAAATCAGTTTGAGGTTCTGGAAGATAAAAGTGTTTTTGTCTAGATTCTAAAAATCCTTGCCCTAAAAGGCCTCCTGGCCCTATTGCGTATAAACTTTGTATTATTTGAAATCCACTACCAAGAGGATCACTCCATGGATTTAAAAAAGATACTATTCTAGCCACTCTATATGGAGCTACTACTACTAAACCGATTAATCCAATTAATGCCGTTACACCTAATTTAACAAAAAAACTCACCTTTACTCCAGATGCAAATATTACAACTATATTAGCTGCAACTAAAACCACACCTGTACCAAAATCAGGTTGTAACATTATAAGTCCAAAAGTAAAAATAATTATACATAACAGTGGAATTATATTTTTTATTTCATTATTTACATTAATTTTATTTCTAGCTAAATATTTAGATGTGAATATTAATAATGATAATTTTGCAAATTCAGATGGTTGTATACCAAGTGACCCAATACCAAACCAACTTCTAGAGCCATTACGTATTGTTCCAATTCCTGGTACTAAAACAAGTATTAATAAAATAATAGAAATTCCAATAATTAAGTTATTATACTTCTTATAAATATTATAATCTATCTTGGAAATAATTAATGTTGAAATTATTCCAATCAATAAAAATACACTTTGAGCTATGACAAATCTATATGGATTATCAAATTTATATTCTGCCCATACATAACTTGAGGAATATATCATAATACATCCAAATATTGATAATATAATCACACTTATTAATAATAAGTAATCCATCTTCTTCATATTTAATTATATTTTTATATCATAAGAAAAGACCTATTTTATAGGTCCTTTAATTCTTTATATTTTTCTAAAATTATTTTATCTCTGGTTACTATAAATTTACTATGATATATATTTTCATATTTACTTTCTTTTAATGTATTTATGCACTTTGATATTTTTTCATATGCTTCACTTAGTCCCATCCATACAATCATACCACCTGCATCAATTTCTTTGTATTAATATTTTATTATTATGTATAATTATACCCGAAACTCTATACACAAAATTTAATTCCTCTGTTTTTATTTTTACATCCATTTAATCAGTTTCCTTTCTACATTAATATAACATAAAAAAATAAACTTATAAAGTTTATTTATCTTTTATGATTACTATTGTTTCTCCTATATTAAAATTATTAAGTTTATATCTAATTATATAAGGATTACTTTTAAGAACAAAGTGAACTTCATTTTTAAGTGTATTCGTACTTTTTCCATGTATTATTCTAACTAAGTTATTACCCATTAAATAATTATCTTTTATAAATTCATTAACTAAGGCATTAACCATATTAACTATTTCTCCATGCAAATCAAGCTGGGGGGTTTTGCTGGTTAGTATTTGCTCCTTCATTATTTACTCCTAATCTACTGTTATAGTAGTTTATAACATTATTAAGTGCTGGTATTGATAATTTACCACCTACAACTTCACAAGATAATCCTGCTGCTATATTTGAAAAAGTAATTGCTTTTTCTAAATCATAATTATTTAAAATAGAATAAGCAAATGCTCCGTGAAATACATCTCCTGCCCCAGTAGTATCTACTACTTTTACAGCTATTCCAGGCATAATTTTAACTTGATTATTTATCATGTATAGCGCACCTTTTTCTTCAAGGGTAACTATTAATTCATTATTAGTATATCTTTCTTTAAGCTTAGTATATAAGTTAAGTAACGAATTAGGATCTTCATAATTTATTTTAATACCAGTTAACTCTTCTGCATAATTTTTAGAAGCAACTATATATTTACAATATTTACTTAATTCAGTAGTTTCGGGAGTTACTTTACCTGCATCTATAATAGTTTTTTTATCACTATATTTTTTTAATGCTGCCATACTAGCATGATATTCATAACCATCTATTAATAATAAATCAATATCTATTTTATAATCTTCTTTTTTTAAATGAGGCAACATATCATTACTAGCAATATTAATTATAGTTCTAGCACCTGTTTTTTTATTAATTATAATAAACGATGTAGAAGTAGATTTATCAAAGATTGTTTCAATATAATCATTTTTTACACCAATCATATCAAGTTCTTTTTTTACTCTTTCGCCATACGAATCTGCACCTACTGCTGCTGCTAAATAAGTTTCTACACCCCATTTAGCAAGTAAACTTGCTTCATTTGCTGCCTGACCACCGCCAGTTTCATTTTTTTCAGTAACATAATACTTATTATTTTCCTGTGGATAATCATTCATTAAACAGCTAATATCATATGATGAATGCCCTATTACTAATGCTTTCATGAAAACACCTCTTTATCTATACATAATTATAATATATTTTTCTAATATTTTCTATACTTTATTTAAAATCTTCTTTTTTTATTATAAATAATTTTTTATCTTTTAAAAATGCATAAAAAATATTTTCTAATTTGATTTTACTTTTACCTAGTTCAGTATTTAACCATGATTTAGATTTTTTTACTCTTTTCAATGTATTTTCATCTATACTACCATCTATTATTATAGGCATTGGATAACTAGAAACTTTTTTATAATTTTCAAATTTAAAAACCGATAATCTACCATTACTTTCTAAAAATGCATATTCAACATCTTCTATACTTTTTATCTGTTTTTGCCTTAAGCTTAGTAATAGATCTTCTAAACTATATCTTTGTTTAATCATTTCTTTATAATTAACTTTTCCATTACATACTATTAATGAAGGATTACCATCAATTAACTGTTTTACCTTTTTATTTTTCATGCTTAAATAAGCAAGACCTATTTCTAAGAATACTAATACTAAAATAGGAATTATAGTGAGTAGTATTGCTTCTTCTCTTCTTTCAATAGATATTGCAACTAGTTCTGCTATTAGAAAAGATACAATTAAATCTACTATGCCTAATTGTCCTATTTCTCTTTTTCCCATAAACCTATAAACTAGTACTATAAAAAAATAAAAAAATACTGTTCTAAATAAAACTTGAAATAAATCCATTTTATCACCTACACATATTATGTTACATTAATATTTATTTTAAACACTCATATAGTTAATTAGGTGATTTTATGAAAAAGTATAACTATTATTTAAAAAACTTAGGTTTATTTTTAACGAGTGAATTATTTATTGTTCTAATAATTAGTTTACTTAATTTATTTGGGGTTAATAGCAGTATTACTACAATACTTTTATTAATACTTAATATATTATTATTTGCTTTCTTTGGATTTAATCATGGTATTATTGCTAATAAAAAAGGTTACATAATTGGTTTATTTAATGCTTTTGTTCTACTATTTATTTTAGTTTTGATCAATTTACTCTTTTTTAAAGGTGAATTTAATATTAATTCAGTATTATATTATCTTATGCTTACTACATCTTCTACTTTAGGTGCAATGATAGGTAAATCAAAGAAAAAAGAAGATAATTAATTTAAAACTATAAATTTATTACTATCTTCTTCTATTAATACATATGAATCAGTATTATATATTTCTTTAGTAAGGGGATCTGATTCAATAACTAAAAAGTTATTATCATATAACATTTGTAAAGTTATTTTATTAGTAGTGCATATTTCCATTTTATAACATTTAACTGCTGCTTCTATTATTCTTTTTTCAGTAACAGTTCCTAAATTGTCTTTATATGCATTACTAACTATCATAATACTTGGAATAAGCACTATAAGTATTATAATAACTACAGTGCAAAATATTATAATATAATTTCTATTAATTTCCATAATAATCCTTTTTAAAAGTATCTCTAAATTCTTCTAGAGTTCCTTTTTTTATATTACTTCTTATATCATCCATTAATCTAAGTAAAAAATTAATATTATGTATAGAAATCAATCTAGCTCCAAATGTCTCATTGGCAACAATTAAATGTCTAATATAAGCTTTTGTATAATTTTTGCAAGCATAACATGTACACTTATCATCAATACTAGTAAAATCTTCTTTATATTTATTATTTCTAAGGTTTATTTTTCCATAAGTAGTATAAGCATGTCCATGTCTTGCAAGTCTTGTAGGAGCTACACAATCAAATATATCTATACCTCTCATAACATTTTCAATTAAATCAATAGGATCTCCTACTCCCATTAAATATCTTAGTTTATCTTCAGGTAAATACTGAGTTGTATCTTCTACCATCTGATACATTGTAGGTTTATCTTCTCCAACAGCTGTACCACCAACAGAATAACCATCAAAGTCCATTTCAATTAATTTTTCTGCACAATGCTTTCTTAAATCTTTATATTCTCCGCCTTGCACAATTCCAAATAGCAATTGATTTTCACTTTTAAAAACATCTTTGCCTCTTTTAGCCCATCTTAAAGTTCTTTCAACACTATTTTTTACATAATCATATGTCGCAGGATACCCTATACATTCATCAAAACTCATAATTATATCAGCACCAAGCTTCATTTGTATATCTATACTTTTTTCTGGAGTAAGTAAAAGTTTATCGCCATTTATATGGCTTTTAAAGTGTACACCTTCTTCAGTTATATCTTTTGGTTTTGCTAAACTAAAAACTTGAAAGCCACCACTATCTGTAAGCATTGGACCTTTATAATTCATGAATTTATGTAATCCTCCTGCTTTTGCAACTATATCTTCTCCAGGTCTAAGCCATAAATGATAGGTATTAGCTAGTATTATTCCAGCACCTAATTGACTAACTTCTTCTGGAGCTAGTGTTTTAATAGTAGCTTGCGTTCCAACAGGCATAAACATAGGAGTTAAATAAGTATTACCATTATGAGTTATAGTTCCTAATCTTGCTTTTGTTTTATTATCTTTATAATCTAAATTAAATTCCAACATTATATTTCACCACGAATTAATTATATCATTTAAATAATATTTAGTAAATTTAAAAACTCGTTTTAAACGAGTTTCTTTGTAATATTATTTGATTCATAAATCTTTTTATTAATAAGTTCCGAAAAGTTAATAAGTAAATGAGAATCATTTAATCTTAAAAACTTAGGATCTAACATAGAAGATTTATCATTAATAAATCTAGTTCTATCTAAAGCATCAGCATCCTTAAGAATTTTCCATAAAATTGTATATCTTGAATAAACATCTTCATTAAAGTACTTACTATATACTAAATCCTTATCTTTATCATCTAATGAATGTGCTGTAATAACTGCTTTAAGCAATTTTAAATTAATAATGTCATTATATACTATAGATTTATTTAAATTAGCTGGCTCAATTAATTCAGCACTATTTTCTCCATGTATTAAATCTTCATCATCATTACATCTACCTATATCATGATAAGCAGCAGCATCAAGTGCTATTTGCATATCAATGCTATTTACGTTATACATCTTACATAAAATATAAGAAAATAAAACTACCTTAATTGAATGATTATACCCATGAATAATACTTGGGTATAATTTTTCATAATCTATTTGATTTATGTATTCAATTAATACATTAAAATCTGAGCCTAAAAAATCTAATAGCGATGTTATCATAATTTCATCACTGTTATTAAATATTTTATCTATTATATTTTCCATACTACTCCTTATTTAATTAACATTGCATCGCCAAAGGAAAAAAATCTATATTCCTTAGAAATTGCAAATTTATATGCATTTAAAACATTCTCTTTACTAGATAATGCTGATATTAGCATTAATAAAGTACTCTTTGGCAAATGAAAGTTAGTAATTAGTCCAGAGATAGCCTTGAATTCATAGCCTGGATAAATAAATATATCAGTTTCTTCATTAGTTTCTTTAAATACACTATATTTTTTTATATTAGATTCTAAAGTTCTAAGAGTAGTTGTACCTACTGAATATATTTTTCTATTTTCTTTTTTAGCTAAATTAAGTTTTATCGCTACATCTTTTGATATACTATACCACTCACTATGCATTTTATGATTGGTTATATCACTAACTTCAACCGGTCTAAAAGTACCAAGACCTACATGAAGTGTTACATATAAAATTTCTATACCTTTCGATTCTATTTTATCAAGAAGATCTTTTGTAAAATGAAGACCTGCTGTAGGCGCTGCTGCTGATCCTATTTCTTTTGCATATACCGTTTGATAGCGTTCTTTATCTTCAAGTTTTTCATGAATATAAGGAGGTAGCGGCATAGTACCAAGTTTATCTAATATTTCATTAAATATACCCTCATAAAGAAAATTAACTAAAGTTACACCTTCTTCTTTTTTCTCAAGCACTACAGCACTTAAATTATCTGAAAATTTTATTACTGTATCAATATTTAATCTTTTTTGAGGTTTAGCTAAACATTCCCATTTATCATTTTCAATATTTTTAAGTAATAATAATTCAATTACTGCTCCCGTATCTTCTTTAACTCCTATAATTCTAGCTGGTAATACCTTAGTATTATTAAGAACTAAAACATCACCTTTTTCTAAATAATCAATAATATTTAAAAATATATTTTCTTCTAAACTACCACTTTTCTTATCCATTACTAATAATTTGGACTTTTCTCTATTATGTAATGGGCTTTGTGCAATCAAATGCTCAGGTAATTCATAATCAAACTCTTCTGTATTCATTTTTATAAAATATCCTCTACTGCAGTTAATACATCTTTACTTATATCTTCTATACTTCTTGGTTTATTACCAAAGGCACAATTTATTTTTTTATAATCATATTTTTCTGCTAAATATAAATACATTTTTTCTGCATCTTTCAAATGTTTTTCATCACTTTCATGTCCATCAGCAGATTCTTCTCTATTAGCTTTTAATATTTTAGATACTTCAAATGGCATATATAAAAATATAGTTAAATCAGGTCTAGGTAATTTTATTAAATCATATTCTAATTTTTCAAGCCATTTTACTATTTCTTTAGCTTCTTTTAAACTAGCTGCTTTACCAGCTTGATGTCCCATATTAGAAGATACATACCTATCTAATATTACTATATAACCTTCTTCTAATTTTTGTTCTATTACATTTATATTATAAAGCCTATCTGCTGCATAAAATAAACTAGCTACCTTTGGAGGAACATTAGCAGCTCCTTCAGGAAACCATGATTCACATATATGAGTTTTTCCTAAATATGGTCCACCGATCATTTTACCAGTAGGACTATCATAAAAAGGAAAAAATGTTTTAAATACTTTATAACCTTTTGATTCTAAAATAGTAACAAGTTTGTTACTTTGAGTTTCTTTCCCGGAACAATCAGTTCCTTCAACTACAATTAATTTACCTTTCATATTACTTCTTCACCCTTTGCATTGGTCTTGGTTCTTGTTTAATTCCACAAGAATATGCCCCTTCACTACATTTTCCATATACACAAGATGCACCCGCTTTAGCAAATATATTCGGAGATACTTCTAAAACTAAATCTATCATTTGCTCTGCTACCTGTCTTATTTCCCACTGAGCTCTACTACATAGTCTTACTTGAAAAAAATTCATTAAATTACGAGCATCCATTGTCATTACTATTTTTGTTTCACAAGCATTAGGAAGTGCAAATCTAGCATCCTCTAATGCTTTTTTAGCTAATAATGATTTTGTTTTTTTATCTGGATTTTCATATAAGTTTAAATAATTCTCATAAATTGAATTATATATAGCCTCATAATTACTCATATCATTTAATATTGATTCAATATATAAATTTTTTGTATCTTCCATTTTAGCTATTTCCGGAGGAACTATAAATTGTAAAGAACTAGTTAAGTCAACATATCTTTGAGATTGTTGTGAATACTTTCCCGTTCTGTGTCTAACAATTTGATGAGAACATGTTCTACTAATGCCTTCAATACCAAATGTGTAAGATGCATGTTCAAAAGGACTTGCGTGCCCTAAGCTACTCAACATTTCTATAAACTTTGCATTAGATTCATCAGTATTTTTTTCCATTATTTCAGAAACTCCAACTTTTGAATAACAAAGTCTTGCTGCTGATGCCACAATTGATTCAGGACCTTCACCGTTTACTGTTTGAGTGTAACCTAATAAATTTACTTTAGGTTCTTTGATTTCGTATTTTTTTTCCATTTCATTACCTCCCTAATACTTTGTAATGTATAATCATTATTATTTAGTAGCCCTAAAAAGATGAAAAATATCGGTGCTACACAAATTACACTTATATTAAATAACCCTTGTGCTAAATAACCAATTACTAATAAAAATATTATATTAGTTACCATTGTTTTTTTATTAAATAAATATTTATATACATTTAAAAAATAAAGCGTTAAATATGCAAGTAAGGCAAAAATCCCTTGTGTAATTAATATTTGTAATAATTCACTATGAGCTTTATTTATTAAAGTTCCTTTATAGTTAATCATTTCTCCTTCTGCAACATAAGGAAAATTATCTATACCAATGCCATTAAGCAAATGCTCTGGCACTCTTTTAAATGTTTCTTTGTAAATATATCCTCTGGAAGATCCAGCTTCATCAGATATTTCACCATCATCTATTATTTCACTTGCTTCCTTAGTTAATTTAAATATATCATAAAATAAATCATCTTCTACTAATACTGTATATATTGTAAACATTGAAGCTATTATTGCTAAAATAATTAATATTTTTTTATAAGATTTTGAAAGAAACATAAATATTATAACCGCTACTAAACCTACTAATCCAGAAGTTGAATTCGATAAGAATAAAGCAAATGAGAATAATGCGATAAAAAACAAACTTAATTTAGAATGTTTAGGGTTATATAAATATAAACCAGCACTTAAACTTAAACACATAAGCATATAACTAGAATTAAAATTCGCATTTCCAAATACTCCCGGTATATATAAGGCTTTATCTGAAAACGTTACTATACCAAGAACTTGTAATATACTATATATAACTGTTGATATACTTATAAATAAAAATATATATATAAATTTCATCTTATATTCATTTGATAAATTTTTAGCTACTAAATATAGTAAATAGTATGTTGTAAGAGAAACTAAACCTTCCCAACGTGAAGGATAACCTAAAATAGCCATTCGCACATCTACTGAATATATAACAGATATTATTCCAAAGATGAATATTAATCCTATCAATACATCAAATATATCAAATTTAACTTTTTTATATACTATTAAACTTAAATATATTATTAAAGAAAATGGTATAAATATATATAAAGAAAAAGGTACATAATCTAGATTTAAAGTTCCAGACATTGTTAAAATTCTACAAAATATATTAACCACTACAAAAGTAATTAATAATACTAAAATGCTAATATCTAAATATTTTTTTTCTAAATCCACCTTATTTTTCATGCACTATATTTTTCTGTTAATTTAATTACTTCTTCTCTTAAATTTTCAGTAGTATCCTTTTTAGATAAACATCTTGCAATTATATTAGCAACTATAGCAAAATCTTCTTGGGTAAATCCTTTTGTTGTCATTGCCGCAGTACCTACTCGAATACCACTAGTTACCATCGGACTATTTTCATCATTAGGTACTGTATTTTTATTTACAGTAATATATATATCATCAAGCATATGTTCTGCTTCTTTTCCAGTTAAATTATAATTTTCTTTAACGTTAATTAATAACAAATGATTATCAGTTCCATTTGATACTATTTTAAATCCCTCTTTAATTAATGCATCAGAAAATGCCTTAGCATTTGTAATTACATTTTGGGCATACTTTTTAAATTCTGGTTGTAAAGCTTCGTGAAAACATTGAGCTTTCGCAGCTATTATATGCATTAATGGTCCACCTTGTATGCCTGGGAATACTGTTTTATTTATTTTTTTTGCTAATTCTTCATCATTAGTAAGTATTAGTCCACCTCTTGGCCCTCTTAAAGTTTTATGAGTGGTTGATGTAACAATATCAGCATACGGAAATGGAGACTCATGCAATCCAGCTGCAACTAAACCCGCAATATGTGCCATATCAACCATTAAATAGGCTCCTACTTCATCACATATTTCTCTAAACTTTTTAAAATCTATTTCTCTTGAATACGCAGATGCTCCAGCAACTATTAATTTTGGTTTTAATTTAATTGCTTGATTTCTTAAACTTTCATAATCAATTAACTCAGTATTTAAATCTAAATCATATTGTTCTACTTCATAATCTTGTCCTGAAAATGACATATTATGACCGTGAGTTAAATGACCACCATTAGAAAGATTCATTCCTAAAACCTTATCTTTAAAATTAAGTATAGCTCTATATGCTGCCATATTTGCACTTGAACCACAGTGTGGCTGTACATTTGCATATTTACAATTAAATAATTCGCAAGCATATTCTATTGCTTTTAATTCAAATATATCAATATATTCACATCCCCCGTAATATCTTTTAGAGGGGTATCCTTCAGCATACTTATTAGTAAGTATGCTGCCTGCTAACTGAAGTACATCATCAGACACAAAGTTTTCTGATGCAATAAGTTCTATATTATATTTTTGTCTTTTAGTTTCTTTTTCTAAAGCTTCAATTAATATTTTATCCATTATAAATTCCTTTCATATAACTCAAGGCAATTAGATAAAACCATAGCTACTGTCATAGGCCCTACACCACCAGGAACTGGAGTTATGTATTCTGATTTTTTACTTACATTTTCAAAATCAACATCACCATATAATTTATTATTTACTTTATTAATTCCTACATCAATAATAGTTACATTTTCTTTTACCATGTCTTCATTTACTAAGTTAATCTTACCTGCAGCACTAATAACTATATCAGCACTTGTTGTATACAAACTTATATCTTTAGTTTTAGAGTGACAAACAGTAACTGTTGCTCCCATATTTGATAAAACTAAAGATAATGGTTTACCTACTAAATTACTTCTTCCAATTATTACAATATTTTTACCATTAGGATCTATATTATAATATTCCATTAATTTTATAATACCTTTTACTGTACAAGGAAGTACATCATTATTATTCATATAATTATTATATACATTATGAATACCTAAACCATCTACATCCTTATCTTTATTTATATAAGAAATACATTTATTATAATCTATACCTTCTGGCACAGGACTTTGAAGTAAAATGCCATTTATATTACTATTATCATTAAGTTCATTTATTAACTTAATGATATCTTCTTCAGTTGTGCTATCTAATAAATGATATAAATGAAAATTTATATCAGCATTTTCACAAGCCTTCTTCTTAGCATTTACATATACTTTAGAAGCCTCATTATTACCTACTAAAATAACAGCTAAAGTTAAATTATAATTATTACTTTTAATTCTTTCTTTTATTTCATTAGTTACATTTTGTGCAACTAATTTACCATCTAATATTTTCATTTTACTCCTCACTAAATAAACTAGTATTCATATTTATTTCTAAGTGTTTATATGCTCTTTCAGTTGCTACTCTCCCACTTCTAGTTCTTTTAATAAACCCTTCCTTAAGTAAGAATGGTTCAACCACGTCTTCTATAGTAGTAACTTCTTCACCTATACTTGTTGCTATAGTCGAAGCACCCACTGGTCCTCCATTAAACTTTCCTATTAAAGCATTTAAATACTCTATGTCTATATTATCAAGTCCATGATTATCTACATTAAGTCTATTTAAAGACTCTTTAGTTATTTGTTCATCAATCTTACCTGTACCAATTACTAAAGCAAAATCTCTAACTCTTTTAAATATTCTATTAGCAACTCTTGGTGTTTTTCTACTTCTTTTAGCTATTTCCATTGCTGCATCGTCTTCAATTTTAACATCTAAAACCCTACTAGTTCTTTTTACTATTTCACATAATTCATTATCGTTATAATATTCTAATTTATTTATTATTCCAAATCTATCTCTTAGCGGAGCAGATAAATCTCCAGCTCTAGTAGTAGCTCCTACTAAAGTAAATGGAGGCAAATCTATTTTTATACTTTTACTTTTACCATCAGAGCTTAAAACTATATCAAGTTCAAAATCTTCCATTGCCGGATATAAAATTTCTTCAATAAAAGCTGGCATACGGTGAATTTCATCTATAAACAAAATATCACCAGGTTCTAGAGTTGATAATATAGCTGCTAGATCCCCACTTTTTTCTATAGAAGGACCTGAAGCTGTTTTAATATTAGTTTCCATTTCATTTGCTATTATATGAGCAAGAGTAGTTTTACCAAGACCAGGTGGACCATAAAGTAAAACATGATCTAAAGATTCTCCTCTCATTTTAGCAGCTTTAATAAAAATATTTAAATTTTCTTTTATTTCTGTTTGACCTATATATTCATCAAGTAAAGATGGTCTAATATTTTTATCAAATATATCTTCTTCTTTTAAATCTCCATTTATTATTCTATCCATTTAAAAGCCTCTTTCTATAATATAATCAAGTACTTCAGCCCATGTAGTAACATAATCATATTTATGCTCATTTTCTTTAATTCCAAAAAGGAGACATGGAATATCATATTTATTAACATCATCCAAATTAAATAAATGATCATCAATAAATAAATCAATTTTTTCTTGTAAACAAATTGGTCCTTTATTTTTTGCTTCAAAATATATTTTATCATATTTAAGATTATTATTTTCTAAATATTCTAAAGTTATATCTTTTAATATCGCCGCTTCTTTATAACCTCTTCTAGTAATAATAATAATTTCATGATCTTTATTATTTAAATATTCAAAAACTTCTTTAACACCTTCTTTTAAAGTAGTTTCTTTCATAATTTTTTTATTATATTTATCTAAAAAGCTTCTTCTATCAGTTTCTGGTAAATCTCTAAATGAATTAACTCCATTTACTTTATACTCAGAATTTATATAATATTCTTCAGCCTTCTGAGAACTATTTGTCATAGTATTATCAATATCGATTCCGATTTTCATGATATTCACCACCTTCCTTTTAATTATATCTAAATATTATTTATATGTAAATCTAAAGTACTATAAATTAACTTATTTTCTAGTTTTTACGTAACTATTTTCTAAATTCTTTTTAGCTATATCAAGTTTAGAATTTCTACTTTCAAAAAGTACGTTAAATTCTTGTAATAATTGATTAATAAAATATAAACCAACTGTACTCCCAGATTTATGTTCACACTCTATCATTATAAAATTCCCTTTTTCTTCACCATTTAAAGAGTAACTTGATAAATCAAAAACAAATTCATAAGAACCACCATATAATTCAATTAAATATTTTTCTCTTTTAGTATTTATACCTACTGTTTCTTTTATTTCTTTTAATGGTAATTCATAGTTAAGCTTAATATAACTAATAGCATTTTCTAAAGATGTAAATGGTATTTCTCTTCTCTTTGTATTAGATGAACTATCTTCTATCTTTCTTTTTAAAGTAAATTCTTCTATACCATTTACTACTCTTTTTCTTAGATTAATTGAATTAAACCCTAATGTATGATTATCATCATCATAATATTTATCTTCATTATTATCATTTTTAGAATTTACTAAATTTAGTTTTTCTTTTATTTTAAATATTGTTTCAGCTATTTCATCACTTGATGCATCACTAATGAATTCATATTTCTTTTCTTGTTCTATTTCTGGTTCATAACATTTTAAAATTTTTCTTAATATATTTTTTATTTGTTCTGTAGAATACCCCTTATTAGAAAGTATAATTGCAGCTAACTCTAAATCTATTGAATATACTTGTTTAACTTTACATAATTCTGAATTAAGTATTTTAGAACATTCAGAAATATCAGTTATAATTCCATTTTTTCTCATATATATTTTATTTTTAGGACTATATATATTTATTGTTCTAGTTTCTTCAAGAACTGCTTCTGCTAACAATGAAGTTTCAGGAACAAATGAAATTAATTTATTCTTAAAATTAACGAAATCAAGAGCATCACTAAATTCTTGCACTAACACACTTGCATCAATTTCTTTATAATGTAATAGCTTTGCATATCTTGATATTATTGGATCACTACTATTTAAATCTTTTAGAAATTCATTTTCTAGTTCTATTTGATTAGTAGTCCATTTAATATCATAATTTTTATACTGAATATAACTTCTAAAAATTCTTTCTAAAGCAATTGTATCTTTTTTTAAATAATGATTATCATACATTTCAAATCTCTTATTAAAAAAATTAGATATAGCATATTCAGCACTTCCATCAAATACTATTTCTAAAGAATCATTAATACATTCAATATCTATTGCTTCTAAAATTGAAATATAATCATTTTCTTCATGTAATAATTCTTTAGAATCTCTTGATATATAATCAAGTCTATCTATATCTATACCTCCAGATAATAATTTTCCTAGTATAAATGCTAGTCCAGCATTGTTTGCTTTTTTATCATTATTTTTAATGCTCTTTTGAGATTTAATTAAATCCACTACTTTTTCTAATATATCATAAGAAAAATTATTTACTATTGCGCTGTGTATGTGACTATTTTCATCTATTAATATTGCTACTGTTCTTTCTTCATGTGAGCCTTCAAGAACTCTTTCCGCAACGTGAGAGTAAGCGCCATGACCTATATCATGGACTAAAGCCATAAGCAAAATGGCTTCTTCATCTTCGATTGTGATATCTATTATATGTGAAAATCTTTTTTTACAAAGGTCCACTAATTTTTTTGCTAAGTGAAATACACCTATACTATGATCATATCTTGTGTGCGAAGAATCTTTAGTTAATCCTAACTGGTTCTTTAATTTTAAATTTTTGAATTCTCTTGAATTTACTATTTCTTTAAACTTATTATCTATTACTATTTTTCCCCATAAATCATAAATTTCCATTTTTACCTCTTTCTTGTGTATTTTATACACTTGCCATTTCTTTTTTAAAGTGTATTTAAAATACACTTTGATTTTTTTGAATTTTGTTAAACATATAAACTATTGCAGGTTTACTACCTTCAAAGTTTCTTGTTTTATTTGTAGCTTTAATAAGATTACTATTAAGCAACTTCTTTCTAAAATTTCTTCTATCATACTCTTCACCTGTAATCGATTCAAATGTTTTGAGTAATTCTGGTAGAGTAAATCCATCTTTAAATAAACTTTTAAGTATATCCGTTGTATTGATTAATTTTTTTAAAGTTTCGAAAGAATGCTCAAAAATCTCATTATGGTCATATGCTAATTTTGGCACTTGTTTTATATCTACCCAATCAGCATCTGATGTATTAAGAGTTTCTTTTATAATTTCAGTACTTTTATAATCTATAATACCAATAAAAGAAGTAGCTAACATTCTCATAACTGGCGATCTATCTTTTTTGCCGTGCACTGCAGAAAAGTAGATATCGATATCACTTATTCCAACTTTTTCTTTTAGTTCTCTATATACTCCATCAAGTAAATCTTCATTATTATATACGGCTCCACCTACTAGTCCCCACATTCCATTATAAGGATTATTTTTTCTTTTAATAAGTAAAACCTTAACTACTCCATTTTCGACTGTATAAATTGATATTATTGCGTGTATACCTTGATTTTTATATAGTGGATTATTTACTTCCATGATTATCTCTCCTTAAATTATAATTACTTAATTATAAATCATATCCTCCTAAATTTATTATAAGTGTATTTAATACACTTGTCAATATTTTTTTAGAATTATTTCATTAATAATCTTAATGCTTGTTTTACTTGTTCTGATGTATCTAAACTATGATCTACATTAGGAATAACTTTTTTTATTTCAGCAAGCTTATATCCTAAACTTTCAAGTACCCCTACTAAATCATCACTATTATCAGTAGATACTTCATCAGTTTCAATATTTATTTTTCCTTTTAAATCAAGTATTATTTGTTTTGCTAACTTTTCTCCTACTTTAGGAAATTTAGTTAAATATAAAATATTCTCTCTATTTATTGCATCAACAATTCCTGCAAGTGAACCACTAGCAAAAAACGGCATTGCCACTTTTGGTCCTAACCCTTTAACACTTATTAATCTTAAAAATAGTTCATATTCTTCAAATGATTTAAATCCATATAAACTATATTCATCTTCCCTTATATGTGAGTGTAAATAAACTTTATACTCTTTTCCTGTTTCATAACTAAATGGATTAGGAACAAATACTTTATAACCTACTCCATTATTATCTAAGATAATATAATTTGTTTTTATATCATCAATTTTTCCTTTTATATAACTATACATATTAATCTCCTATAAATATAATAACAAATATTATAAATTAATAAAAGAAAAAAGAAGAATTATTTTTCTTCTTTATCACAGTTTGGGCATACTTCCATATTGTTTTTAATTACTAAATTTTCTTTACATGTAGGACATTTATTACTTGTAGGTTCATACCATGAAGCATAATCGCATTTAGGATAATTTTTACATCCCCAAAATATTTTACCTTTTCTAGTTTTTCTTTCAAGTATTTTTCCATCCTTACATTTAGGACAATCCATAACTATTTTTTCTTCTTTTGCTTCTTTTTTAATATATTTACATTCTGGATAATTTGAGCAAGCTACAAATTCTCCATATCTACCTTTTCTAATAACTAAAGCAGATCCACATTCAGGACATGTTTCTCCTGTTTCTTCTGCAGGTTTTTTCTCCATTTCACTAAATGCTTGTTTAACAAGTGGTTCGAAAGTTTCATAAAATTCAGTAAGTATTTTTATATTATTTTCTTTTGCTTCTGCAATCTTATCTAAATCTTCTTCCATTTTTGCTGTATAATCTACATTAATTATTTTAGAGAAAAATTCTTGTAGTTTATCTGTAGTTTCAAAGCCTATTTCTGTAGGTACAAATTTCTTATCTTCAAGCACTACATAATTTCTAGCTTTAATTGTATAAATTATTGTAGCATATGTAGATGGTCGACCTATTCCTAATTTCTCTAATTCTTTTATTAAACTAGCTTCATTAAATCTTGGAGCAGGTTTAGTAAAATGTTGTATTTTTTCAATATTATCTGATACTACTATATTAGATTTATAACTTTTAAAATCAGGTAGTATTACATCATTTTGATCTTCATACATACTATAAACTTTTAAATAACCATCAAATGTAAGTACACTTCCAGTAGTTTTAAATAAATAATCGTTATTTAAAAATGTTACTGTTGTTGTTTTTAGTTTAGCATCAGCCATCAGTGATGCTAAAGTTCTATAATAAATTAGTGAATATAATTTATATTCATCAGCTGATAAATGTTTTTTTAAACCCTCAGGAGTTTTATTTATATCAGTTGGTCTAATACCTTCATGTGCATCTTGAGCATTTTCATTTTTCTTACCTTTTTTAACATAACCTAAATATTCTTTACCATACTTACCAGCAATGTATCCAAAAGCATTTTTAACGAATTCATCTGATATTCTAACAGAGTCTGTTCTCATATAAGTTATAAGACCTGTAGTTTCATTTTCAAGTTCTATACCTTCATATAATTTTTGAGCTATACTCATTGTTTTAGATGGCGCTAAGCCTATTTTACCAGCAGCAGTTGCTTGAAGTGTAGAAGTTTTAAACACTTCTCTAGCAGCTTTATTTTTATCTTTTTCTTCAATATTATCTATTGTAAAACTACTTGATAAAGCATCTAATATTTTATCTGCTTCTACTTCATTAGGTATTTTTATATCTTCACCTTTATATTTTTCAAGAACAGCTTTATATTCTTTGAAGTCTGCTTCAATAGTCCAGTATTCTTCTTTAACAAATGCCTCTATTTCTCTTTCTCTTTCAACTATAAGTTTAAGAGCTACACTTTGCACTCTACCAGCAGATTTACCACCAGTTTTACTTTGCATTAGTTTTGATAATCTAAATCCTATAATTCTATCTAAGAATCTTCTAGTTTCTCCTGATTTAACTAAATCCATATTTATTTTACCAGGATTTTCTATAGCATTTTCTACTACTTTTTTAGTTATTTCATTAAATACTACTCTATCATATTCTTCTTCATTAATTCCTAGTTCATCAAATAAATGCCATGCAATTGTTTCACCTTCACGGTCTGGATCTGTTGCAAGATATACTCTATCTGCTGCTTTAACTTCTTTTTTTAAGTATGTAACATCTTTTTTCTTACCAGTTACTACTTCATAAGTAGGCGTAAAATTATTTTCAGTATCTATACCTAGACCATATTTACCTTTAGTAGATAAATCCCTAATATGTCCTTTACTAGATAATACTTTATAATCTTTTCCTAAATATTTTTCTATTGTTTTACTTTTAGCAGGTGATTCCACTATAACAAGTTTCATATTAATTCTCCTTTTCTAGAGCATTGAATAAATAATTAAAATAATCATTTTTAATTATTAAAGAACTCATCTTAAGTTCGTTTGATATTTCAGCATTTATATATAACAGTTCATCTTCAGTATACACCTTTTCTGCTAAATATTCAATGTCACCATTTGTCGCATCATATATTGCATATTCATTTATCCATGATCCATCAGAAAATACTGCTCTTGATTCAAACTCTGGAGAAAATACATCTTTACCAAAATATAATCTTGGATCATAGTCCATACCAAATAAATTAGCTACAGTTGGGAATATATTCATATATGTTGTATAGTCACTTATTACTTCCCCTTCTATACTTGGATGATATATTAAAAACGGAACTCTATCTTCATCATAATCCCCAAAAGGTCTATCAAGTACTTCACCTAATTCTTTTTCATATAATCCGTATGGATAATGATCATTATATACAACTATTACAGTATTATCAGCAAGTCCATTTGTTTCAAGTTCTTCTAAAAGTATTCCAAACATATCATCTGTAACTTTTACTTTAGACATATATCTAGTCATATCAACAGAATGTCCTAACGTTTTAAAGTAATCATAATATAAATCACCCTCAATTGATGATACTGAATATGGTTGATGAGCAGAAACTGTTGTAAGCCATAATACAAAATTTTCAGTTAATGCATTATGATCATTAATCATTATTTCCATAGATTTTTCACCTAGGTCAGCATCAGATGCCCACTCTTGATAAATATTAGAATATCTTATATCTAAGTCTTGTACTCTATAGTGAATATCTGCACCCATATTAGTATGTATTGTTCTTCTATAATAGTATCCTTCTGTATAATTATGCATAGTTACTGCATTGTAATTTAAATCTTTAAATAAACCAAATACACTTTGTGGATATATATTATCTTTATATGTATTAGCAGTACAATTATTATATATAGAATATAAACTAGTCATACCACTAAATTCATTATTTCCTGTTGGACAACTATTTCTTGGAGAAAAGAAATTTTCAAAGTACCAAGAATTATCCATTAGTTTAGAAAAGTTTGGATAATGTTCTTCCATTAATATCATATCATTAACAGATTCCATCATAACAAAAATTACATTCATACCTTCAAATAAGCCAGTATATTCATTTGTAGATGTTGATTCATTATTAATCAGATAATTACTTATGGCATTATATGTAGTATTTTTTTCAGTAGATATTAAATCAAGCCATGCTGTATCATCAAAAGTTCTAAGATATTCAGTAGGCTCCACTTCATTTGGATTACCTACATTAAGAATATCAGTTGATTCAGTTATACCAAACACTTTAGATTTAATGTCAGTATAAGCAAAACCTAACACTCCAAAATTACTTACTGAAGTTGTTGGAAGTGATGGATTATTAAATAAATCTATTAAACTAGTAGTTTGATTTGAATTTTTAAATAATTCTGATGTTAATGTAATATTATAAAATATTGAAATAAGTAAGAATATAAATAATGTTATACTTAATTTCTTAAAATTATTAAATAGTTTAGTTTTCTTACTAAGTAAACTATAATTAAGCTCCATTTCCTTATTAAAGATTATAAGAATACTTGCTAATATCACAGGAATATATATTGTAAAATATTGAATTTCAAATGATTTGATAAAGTCAATTATATAGTCTTTAACGGCACCTAACTGACTTGTTGCATTAAGACTAGCATAAACTCCTAAATAACTAATAAAACCTAATTGAGCAACCATATATGTAGCAATTATAAATAAAATAATAATACTAATTATATTCCTTGTTTTCTTTTTAAGAAGTGAACATAAAAATGAAAGCAATAAAGAAATCATTGTTACAAAAGCCATGATTCTTATAGTTGATACTGAAAAAATATTATTTCCAGATACTAATGAAAAAATTAATTCACAAGCAAGAATTGTCACAAAAAATAACAAAAAGTTTTTAATCATTTTGCTTTTCATATTTACTTTAATTAACTTCATTTTTACTTACTCCTATTTAATACATCCTTTACTGGTTTAAAGGTCATTCGGTATTCACTAATTATACCATATTTATTCATATTTTCAATATGTTTCTTAGTAGGATATCCCTTATGTTTACAAAATTCATACAGAGGATATTTCTTATCTAAATCTTCCATATATCTATCTCTTGTTACTTTAGCAAGAATAGATGCAGCAGCTATAGTAATACTTTTACTATCTCCTTTTATAATAGCCATGCTATTTTCAAAATCAAGTGGCATAGCATCACTTAATATATAATCAGGTTTAATATTTAAGTTATTTATGGCATTATGCATTCCTAATTTAGATGCTGCATATATATTAATTTCATCAATTGTTTTACTATCAATTACTTCAATAGTATATGCTATTGCTTCTTTAATAATTATATCAAATAACATATTTCTTTTTTTCTCACTTATTTTCTTAGAGTCATTTATTTCTTTCACATAAAAATTAACAGGTAGTATTACTGCAGCAACCACTACAGGCCCAGCTAATGGTCCTCTACCTGCTTCATCTGTACCCGCTATATATTTATATCCTTTTTTATATAACTCTTTTTCATACTTTAATAAATCTACTTCCATCTATCAAAAGTAATTCCTTTAATTTTTTCATTTTTTACATCATTATATATTCTTTCAGCTACTTTTTCATATAAGTTATCATCACTTGCTTTAATTCCAAACTTACTTCCTATCGCTTCGAATAACTCAATTATTTCTAAGTTACTATCAACATTATATTTTTCAGTTAAAATATTCGGATAATAATTTTTTAAGTTATTAAGTATATGAGTAGCTATATCAACAGTATCTAAAACTGTATCTTTAATTGCGGTCATACTTGCTAAGTTATATGCAACTATTTCTTCTTCTAGTTTAGGCCATAATATTCCAGGAGTATCAAGAAGTAATATATTTGCTTTTGTTTTAAGCCATACAAGTTGCTTAGTAACTCCTGGCTTATTACCTGTTATTGCTACTTTCTTTTCTGCTAGTGCATTTATAAGAGTTGATTTACCTACATTAGGAGCCCCTACTACTAATGCTTTTATTTCTTTTTCTTTTAATCCTTTAGAAATTCTTCTTTCTTGAAGTTCTTTAGTTAACTCATTAGTTAAATCAAATAATTTTTTATAATCTTTATTATTAGTTAAATCCATTAATAATACGTGAATGTTTTTATTTTCATAATATTTAACCCATTTATGAGTTTCATTAAGATCACATAAATCTTTTTTAGTCATAATTAAAACTCTTGTTTTTTTTCTCACAATATCTTCTATATCTTTTATTTTAGATGAATACGGAACCCTTGAATCAACAACTTCATAAATTATATCAATTAAATTAATATTTTCTTTAATTTGTCTTTTTGTTTTAACCATATGACCTGGATACCAGTTAATGTTGGTTTTATTATCTGCTACCTCAGTACCATTATCTCGTTTTTCTTTTCTTTGTTTTCTTTTTTGATGCATATCCATAATTATTTACCTCCGTTAAGTTCTAACTTTTTATTTTCTTTTTCAAGTTCTTTTAAACTTTTTTTAGGTGTCGACATTTGTTCTGGTAATGTTCCACCAATATCTATAATTGCTTTTCTTACCTTTATTCCAACCTCGTAATGTGTATTTTTTGCCGCCTTTGCTCCTTTAATATTTTCTTTAATAAGTTTTTGTTTTGTTTGATTTATTCTAAATAAATTTGCAACAAGTTCATCTTCATTCATATTATCTAAAATATCTTCTCTGTAACGAAGTTTTTTTCTCTTGAAAATATCATCCGCTGTTTCTCCATTATATAAACCTTTATATCCAGCATTATGAAATTCAGCCATATTTTTAACACCAGCAGATGCTGCAGCTTTTTGAAGTGTGTAATTTCCTTGCTTAGTTAGTTTTCTCTGATAAAATCTTTTTTCATCATCTGAAAGCAAATCATATTCCATCTCTGAAATTTCTTGCTTTCTTGTTTGAATTGCAAAATAGGTTTGTCCTAGGGCAACTATCTTTTTGTTTGGATCTGCATTTTGTACTATTAAGTAGCACATATAACGAGATAGTTTGAAAGAGGGAAATCCTCTTGAGCCACCCTTGCCTAATCTTATCATCTCAGTGGTGTCACTGAGATGATCTACAATATTCTGTTTGCTATTCTCACAAGTTATTTTGGCTTTGTTGATGACGTTTATGAAATTGCTAAAATCTCTATATTCTAACACTTTGGCAAGTTCTCTCGCATACCAATATTCATTGCCATATTCATCAATATGTTTTATATCTTCAAAAGTTTTATTTTTACTATTTTTTTCTAATTGTTGCATTTCAATTCCCCCTTCTCTTATTTAATTCATTATACAAATTAGCATTATTATAACATGATTTTTATGTTATTTTATAAATCCCTAAAATTTTTTTTGCAGAAACCTTTTATTTATAAGGGTTTATAGTACAATTCACATTTAGTAGGATACCCCAATTAATGTTGGTTTTATTATCTACTACTTCAGTATTTTTTTCTTTACTTTCTTTTTTTTGTTTTCTTTTTTGATGCATATCCATAATTATTTACCTTTTTAAATATCTAATTTTTTCCTTTAATTTAATGTTTTCAATAAAATGAAATATATTTCCTTCTCCAGCAAATTTATTCATATCTGCAAAATTCTCATTTAAACTTATCCACTCTAATTTATTTGCCTCTTCTTTAAGTTCCGTGTTTTCTTTTAATAAGCCATAATATATTTCTAATTTATAATTTCTATCAGGATATTCTATATTCATTAAATGTTCAAGTTTAATCTGATTATTATCTATTGATGTTTCTTCAAATAACTCTCTATAAGCTTCACTTAAAGAATCATCAGTTTCAATTTTTCCTCCAACTAAATTGTATAAACCAATATATGGTTCTTTACTTCTATAACACATAAGAACATTTTCTTTATCTTTATCTAGAACTGCTATTACATTGTATCTTTTCATTTTTTATCTCCTTTTAAAATTTTAATTTATTGTTGCTGTTTTATTTTATTATTCAATTAGTTTTCCAATACTTTTTCTATTATCACTTTGTTTATATAACCATCTTCATCTTTATCGTTTCTAATTGTATATTCTGCAAACGAATCTAAATCAACTTCAACTATTAAATCAAAAATCGCATCATCCCCTGAAACTATTTCATCATTATATACGATTGTAATATGTTTATCATAGTTTTCCATATTCTTTTGAACATGATCAAGTAAATTAGCAATAGTTGATCCATAAAGCACACCAGTTTCATCTATGTATACATTAAAAGATTGAACGCTTACTTGATTTGTAAAATTATCTAAAAGTTCATCATCCATTTTAAAGAAATTAGAAACTACTATTACCATAATAGTAATAAATATTATAGCAAATATAACTATGGGTATAATTAATATTTTTCCTATACTTTTGCTTTTAGCAAATAATTCATCGTAAGGTATTTCTGTAGTTTTATTTCCTTTCTCATCTTCTAGTATAATATCATAACGACAATACTGACAATGATATATTTTTTTATCTAAATCTAATTTTATTTTAGCCCCACAATTAGGACATTTTGCTGCTACTAATCTCATAAATTCTCTAACCTTTCCTATTATTGCAATTTTGCATTTTCTACAAACATAAATACTTTACACTTATTTTTTTCACCAGTTTCATCTTTGCATCCACTATTTACATCAACACCAAATGGATTAGCTTTATCAATTGCGTCTTTTACATTTAAAGGATTAAGCCCTCCTGCTAAAAATGTTGGTTTATTTAACTTTTTAATTAACTCTCCTGCTTTATTCCAATCGTATGTAATACCAGTTCCTCCTACTTGATTTGTTTTAAGATTAAAACTATCTAATAAATAATAATCCACATATTTCATACTTTCAATATCACTTACTACATTTCCTGATTCGTCTAAATGGATTAACCTTACTAATTCTACATTTGGTAAAGCATTTTTAATTTCATAAACTTCTGATTCTAAAATATTAGAATGAAGCTGTATAATATTATTACCAATATACTTAGTTAATTCAATAATATCTGAAGCATTTGTTAAATGCGTTACAAGTGATAAATCACATTTATCTTGAACATAATCAGCTATTTCTTTAGCCTCCTCTTTAGTAATAAAATCTGGACTATTATGCTCTTGTCCAACTAGCATACCAATAATATCCGCCCCTGCGTCTATAATCATTTTAGCTTGCTCTATATTTTTTGTTGCACATATTTTAACTTTCATTTTATAAACCTCTTTCTTTTACGCTTTCTTTAATTTATTATAGCATATTATATTATCTGTGTTATACTATTTTTAGGAGGTTTTATGAATATAATTAATGAAGTAGATAAAATATCAGCTGATGGCGGAAGCTTTGGAAGTAATTATTATTTTGTTTTAAGAGCTGAAAATTTAGTAATTAACTTTATCCAATCAGGCAATGGAGACATGTATTTAACTATATTTAATAGAAGTGATTCTTTAGATATAATGCTTAGCAGTGAGCACATTAATCCTAACATGCTATCATGTTTTGATTTATTATTTGACTATTTACAAAACATGGAAGTTCGTTTAGGAGATTATGACTGTAAAGTAAATGAAAACGAAATATGCCTTAAAAGTGATGAATGGAATGAAAATGAAGAATTTAATTTATTACATATGAAAAAAGTTGAAAATGGATATATTCTATCTTATAATCCAATTAAAAAAAGAAAATTTACATTGGGATTTAACACAAATAGAGGTCACAGTGTACCAACTTCACTAGCAATATTAAAATTACTTACAAATATGAATAATGCATATATAGGTATTGATTTAGAAGATCACAATTCATATACTAAGACAAGATAAAAACTCATTAAAATGAGTTTTTTTTATTATAATCTTAATTAGTTAAATAACTTACCAAATTATTTTCATATAATATTGTAAGTTCATGTAATGCTCTTGTCATTGCTACATATAATAATTTCATTTCTATTTTCTTATTTTCATTATATATATTGCTTGAAGCATCTGATATAATTACTCCATCAAATTCTAATCCTTTTACTAAATAAGAATTAATTACACAAATACCGCCTTTATAAGAATTATCGTTATTAGCAATCATATTACATTTTATTTTATTATCACATAGGTATTCATATACTAAATTTGTTTCTATATCATCTTTACATATTACTGCAATAGTTTTATAGTTTTCATTTTTATAATTATGAACAGTATCTAATATGCTTTTTAATTTATTACTTGTTTTTATATAATTTACATTTTTACCATGTCTTATTACAGGTTCTGCTTTATTATAATCTAAATTATGAATTATTTTATTTGCTTCATCCATAATTTCTGTTGTTGTTCGATAACTTTTCTTTAAATATTTTATATTAACATTATTATATAGTGGTAATACTTCTTTCCATGAATCAACTGATCTATATTCAAAAATAGATTGTGCTAAATCTCCAAATATACTAAAAGTAGATTTATTTAATAATTTATTTAAAGCGTAGAAACTAAATTCTCCAAAATCTTGAGCCTCGTCAATCACAGTATGCCTAAAATGATTAAACTCGTCATTTCCATAAAATCTATAATGTAGATATAATAATGCTGGTAAATCTTCAAAATCTATTAACTTCTTTTTAATATTATTTATATTTTTTTTATCTATTTTTTCTCTTTCTAAAATATCAGTATATATTTTAATTAAAGTAGGCTTTGTTTTAGAATAATAATTTTTAATAATAGTTGAACATTTATTATTAACTTCATTAATTACTTTTCTTAAAGTATCAGGTTTATTTTCACCTTTGATTGTATACTCTTCTCTAATGTTATATTGTATTAAAGATTTATGTTCTTCAATATATCTAGCAAATCTTTGATAAAATTTATACATATTAATACTTAATACTTCACTATTTATTTCTAATTCACTATATATAGTTTGCATCTTCTCTTTAGATAAAATTTTATATCCTAAATATACTAAATCTTTATCCGGAAATAAATTATCATTATATTCATCTATATAATTATCTATTATATTCTTAAATTTAATGGATGTTTTATACTTAGACAATTCATTATTATTATTTTTTAAATATTCTTTTATTTTATTTTCATCACTTAATAAAGTAAATTCTATTCCTAAAGCTTTTTTTACTAATTCATCATATGTTAATTGACATACCCCATTAACATCTAAATCTGGCAATACTCCTGATATATAGTTAACAAAAAACTTATTCGGACCTATTACTAAATAATCCTCAGGTTTAATATTATCTATATTATTATATACTAAATACGCTACTCTATGAAGAGCTACTGTTGTCTTACCTGAACCCGCTACTCCTTGAATAATTAAATTCTCATTTAATTTTTCTCTAATAATTTCATTTTGTTCTAATTGAATGGTAGATACAATATTTTTAAGCCTATTATCTGCACTAGCATTTAAGTAAGGTTTAAGCATTTCATCATTTGATACAGTATCAACATCTTGAAAACCATTTAATTTACCCTTTTCAATATCAAATTGCCTTTTAGTTAATAAGGTTCCTTCAATTATACCTTTAGGAGAAACATATTTTGTAGGTCCTATATTAGAATCATAATATATAGACGCAATAGGAGCTCTCCAATCAATAGTAACTAAATTATTATCATCATCACTTATACCTACTTTACCTATATAACAAATATGATTTTTTTTACTTTCGTCTTCAAAATCAATACGAGCAAAATAAGGCTTTTCTTTTGCATTATTAAGTAGTTTTAATTTAAGTTCCATTTGATAAGTTAAATCAGCCAACTGAAATGGATTATCTTTATAAAAGCTAGGTAATGAATCAATTCTCTTTTTAGTATAAGCACTAATATCTATTATTTTACTAATGGTTTTGCTTAAATATTTTTCTTCTTGTTTAAAATTTTCATTCATAATAAAACACCTCCATATACTTTATTACAGAGATCTTTGCTAAGTAAAAGTCTTTATAATTTTATCATAAAAAAAATATAATGGCAATTATATTTTCTAATTATCAAATTAATAATATATATTTAGAATAATGACATTTGTTTAATTATTACACTCTTACTTTCTTTTACTGTAATAATAGCATTTTCATTTAATTTACCTATTAAAAGTGGCGAATTAGGATTATGAGATTTTATATTAGCAAGTGAGCTAGTATCATTTTTTAGTGCATAACAATAAGTGCAACCATTAGCACAAGAATTATATGTTCCTATTTCATAACTTTCTACACATCTACATTCTTCTCTTTGATTTTTATCAATTTTAACATCTATTTTAGCACCTAAAATAGATTCTATTACATCTTTATCTATACAAGAACTTTTAGTAATATTAAATCTACTTAAATCTATTTTCTCACTACATGTAGATATACTTATATCATTTTCAGATGCTATTTTAGAAAATGCCTCTGCTAATTCATATATTTTTTCATCAGTCATAAAACTAGTAGGATTTTTACCCATTCTGTATGAAACATTTTTATAATCATCTACCAAACTAATTACGCATTTATTTGTATATCCCTTTAATATTTTAGCCATTCCTTTAAACTGTTTAATATGATAATCAACAGTTAATGTATCATTAATTATTATTGGATCATATCTCCATATAACACTATTTTTACCTAATCTATTACTTAAATATATAAATGATTTTAATAGTGTATTTTTATCGGGTAAATTAGATTCAATGGTTTTATCATAAGGTGTTATAGTAAACTGAAAATAATATTTATATCCTAGTTTATCTATTTCATCTAAATATTTTATAAAAGGAATTGGATTTTTAGTCCAAAAAACTATAATATCTACTGCTTCTTTATTAAGCATTATTTTAGAATATCTAGTAGGATTATATGGATTAGGAGTAATTACATACCCTTCTTTTAATCTATTAACAAACCACTTGCCATAATAAGAGGGAATATCAGTTCTCCTTGTTACACTTATAATCATATTATATTAAGTATTCTTCTTCTGGCATTAAAGGTTTAAGAACTCTTACATATTCATTATTTGAATCTATCAAGCTATTTTTAAATTGCTCAAGTAAATCTATATTTAAATTGTTTACTTGATTTTCTTTAAATAAAGAAATAAATTTTTTTATTTCTGTTACGCAAGTTTCTAAATCGTTATTAATTACTACAAAATCAAAGTTATAAGCATAATTTAGTTGCTTTAAATCACTAGCTAGTCTATTTATATTACGCCCATCTCCTCTTTCTAATAAAGTATCTATGTCTGGCGGTAATATATATATTATACAGTTATTAGAAGGATCTGATAATTTATATTCTATGGCTCTTTTAGGAACAATTATAGAAACAATATTTTTATCTGAAATAATCTTTTCAGGATACTCTTCTTTTGTTGCATAATAAATACCAGCATATTCTACTAAATTGAATAATTTTTTATTATTTACTAATGAAAGTAATTCTTCTGATGTATAAAACCAGTAATCATCCCCATCTATTTCATCATTTCTTTTTTCTCTTGATGTTACCGATGTATATTTAATATAATTACTATCTTTAAATAATTCATTTGCTATAGTAGTTTTACCGGCTCCTGATGCTCCACATAAAATAATATTCATAATTAATTCCTCCTTTTACTTATTATATAATTTAACTTAATTTAATGCAAATAAAAATGTAGAACATTAATCTACATTTTCTATTTTATTAAATGGAAAAATTCTTAAACTAGTTATTCCCTCTATATCTGATTTACTTACTGGTCCAAAACTTCTACTATCTTGAGATACTGCTCTATTATCTCCTAAGACAAAGTATTCATCATCTTTAAGTGTTATAGCATCCATATCTAGCATTTCAAAACTATTATATGGATCATTTATTAATTCATCATTGATAAATAAATTTCCTTCTAAAATGTATAAAGTTTCACCAGGTAAGGCTACTACTCTTTTAATAACTGGAGTTCCTAGTATAGATTTGTCAAGAACAACTATATCAAATCTTTCATAATTAGTATCCATTTTATTAAGTATTAAAATATCTCCATCTTTTAAAGTATCATCCATCGATTCTCCATTTACTCTTACAGGAGTAGCAATAAAACTTCTAATAAGAAGTACTACTACTAATATAATTATATATGGAATTAACCCTTTTATCTTTTCTTTCATATTATCTCCAAAAATAAAGGAAAGATTAATTTCTTTCCTTAACTTTATATTCTTTACGCATGTTCTTAATAAAGTTAAGCTTAGCTCTTCTAACCATACCTTTTTTAACAACAGTAATTTTATCGATTGTAGGTGCATTAACTGGAAAAACTCTTGTTACTCCAATTCCGCTAGATGTTTTTCTAACAGAAAATGTTTCAGAAACACTTCCACCTTTTTTAGCAACTACTAGTCCTTCAAAAGCCTGGATTCTTTCTTTTTTTCCTTCTTTTACCCATACGTCTACTTTTACAGTATCCCCAACTCTAAATTCTGGGATATCTTTGCGAATATGTTTTTTGTTAATTTTATCTACTAAATTCATAAATTAACCATCCTTTCTTATGTTTTAACCAATAATCATAGAGGATACTAGCGGATTATTTTCTTTGGGTCCAGTAAATTATAACATATTAGTAATAAAATATCAATTATTTTTTTACCTTCTCATAGGGCACATCAGGATATATAGAATGAAGTTCTCTAATCTTATCATAATCAGCCCAATCAAAATATATATTTCCTTCTCTTAATTTAGTATAAAATATTTCTTTTAAATAATAAATTATTAAATCAAAGTTATCATAATTACTATTTAATCTAATCCAAGTATTATCATAAAGTACTTTAATTAAATTTTCATCTTCGTCTTCATTAAAGTGTTCATCTCTATCAGAATATCTTGTAGTCCATATATTACCTATAGTATTAATTAAATTAACAAAATTTTCTTCAGTAAATATTCCTTTATAATCTGTTTTAGCTCCAGAAGAAAAACTTTCAATTATTGGAAAATCTTCCATTTCATGCATCATCCATATAGGAACATAGATTTTACCAGGCTTTGGACAAACTGGCACTCTTGGAGCCAAAATATGTTCAACATAATCTTTTGTATAATTTGTTTCATCCATTTCTACTAAATATTCATGAGAAACAAAATTTCCTTTTCTATTTACAAACACATGGCATAAAGAACAAAGCAATAAACCATAACCATTTACACTGATTTTTTGTGCAAATCTATATTCATTTTCTTTTTGCTGATACTCTCTTTTTAACTCTGATAGTATTTTTTGATCATCACTATTTTCACTATTGTGTTTTAATTTAATTTCCTCTGATATTTTTAAAGTTAATTCTTCTAATTTACTTTGAAGTAAATTAATCTCTTTTCCATATTTCTTTTCTGTTTTCTTAGTTATTTTATCTAACTTTTCTGCTAGCAAATTATCTAGATATGTAATTTGTTTTTTTAAATCTTCTATTTCATATAAATACATTATACCCTCCTAAATTTATTATAACAAAAAAAAAATAAAAAGTTCTACTTTTTATCTATTTTATAAAATACATTAATAGTTTTACCTACTAGTTCTACTATATTTTTAGAATTTTCAATTGCATAAGCTTTCCCAATTGCTTTACCACCTACTGTTAAAGATGCAACTATTGATGAAACTACTAAACTCACTGCTATTATATTAAATCCTGTATTAGCTGCTAAATCAATAGCTATTACTGCTCCTAATGTTCCAGATATAATACCACATATATCACCTATAACATCATTACATACATTAGATACTTTATCAGCATTTTTTATCATAAATAAACTTTCTTTAGCACCTTTTTGCTTTTTAGTAGCTCTTGCATGATGCGAGTGATCTTTATCAGATACTACAGCTACTCCCACTATATCGAAAAATACACCGATTAATATAATTACAAGTAAAGCTATTATTGCATACGGTAATGTAAATACACTAGTTATAGTATTAGATACAGCACCAAATATAGCAGATAATATAAAAGATAATATGAATATTGTTACTATCCATTTAGAATTATTTTTTTTCTTTTTTGTTTTTTTCATAAACTCCTCAAAAAATAAAACATAAAATTACTTTATGTTTATTTAAAAATAGCGTGGTGATATTATAAATTAATTTTACGGCTTAGGTCAAGTTTGTTTTCCACATTTTTTACCGTAGGTTACCCATCGGAGATTTCTCTTTAAAAAAAATGAATACATGTCACCATAGTATTTACTTGATAACCACTTAGTCCGTACCTCAATCTTTATAATATCTACTGTGTAACATTCTAGAGGATTTCCCAAACAAAATTTTAAACTGTTATTATTCGCTTTTGCAGTAATAATTTCAAACAAGTATCCGCTATTACCACGCACGACAAACGATTTTTAAAATATGGAACATAAAAGGCGACGATTATATGCCATTATAATTTTACCTTATATTATTATTTCTATTCCCACCCTAATCTGGGCGAAGAAAGCAAGAATAAAAATATCCTTCATCATTCATCTGATAGATTTTTAGGCCTATCTTCAAACAGTAACTCTGACTAGAATAATGCACCACAACAAAATAATTTTATCACATTTTTGCTAATTTGTCAAAAAACATTATGAAAAATGCTCATAATATTATATGAAAATAAAAAAAATTGATTACTCAATTTCTATAATTATACTCTTCCATTTTGCTTCTAAATATAATTCTTTTGATACTTCACTATCAAAATTATATTCATCTTCTCCTATATACCAACCATCAAAAATATATCCTTCTAATACTGGCGTTACTGGCTTTTCTACTGTCTTACCTACCATAACTCTAGCAGTTGGTACTGGAGTTCCTCCTTTGGAATCAAAAACTATATCATAACTTTTAAATATAGTTGTACCTGCTAATATAATAATTAAAACTGCAGATATAACAAATATACTACCTAATGTTATTATTTTTTTCTTACTCATATTTATCAACCCTATCATAAAAAAATTATATCATAAAAAAAAGTAGTTATCTACTTTTATTTGTTGTTTTATGTGAAGTGTATTCATATGCTCTACTATTTGCTAATTTTATTTTAAGTAAATATAGTTCTTTAAACATTTTCTCTATATTTTTAATACTTAAATATTTATGATATCTATTTAATATTAACTTTTCTAATCTTTCTATTTCTCCTAAAATGATTGTTTCATTAGGGTTATTATCTTCATCACTAAGCATCTCTAGTAGTTTTTTATACTTAGTTAAAAAATTACGTTTAATATAATATTCTATTAATTTATGGCTATATAAAACTATACTAGTATCATCTTTTTTACTAGAATTTATTATAAAACCTTTGTCTACATCTAATTCATATGTAGTGTTTACTAAACTTTTATTTTTAACTACAAATTTCATACTTCCTACTTTTCTATTTTTTTTCTATTATCTTCTCTCCACTTAGCTATAAGTGCATGATTACCACTAAGTAGTTCTTCTGGAACTTTCATACCTTTATATTCACTAGGTTTAGTATAAGCTGGGTAATCATAGTATTCATCATTAAATGATTCACTTTCTAAACTATCAGCATTAATTACTCCTGGTAATAACCTAGCTACTGAATCTGTTATAGCCATAGCTGGTATTTCTCCACCTGTTAACACATAATCTCCTATAGATATTATTTCATCTGCTAGAAGCTTTATTCTTTCATCAAAACCTTCATAATGTCCACATATAATAATTAAATGCTTTTTATTAGTTAGTTCATTTGCTTTACTTTGATTATATCTTACTCCTTCAGGAGAAAGTATAATTATATGTGAATCATCTGTTTTAATATCATCTACTGCATTGTATATTGGTTCACATCTTAAAAGCATCCCTGCTCCCCCACCATATAAAGTATCATCTACTTGGTTATTATTAAGGGGCGAGTAATCTCTAAAGTTAACTATATTAATAGTTAACTTTTTATTATTAATTGCTCTTTTAATAATAGATTCATTTAAAACTCCGTTAAACATTTCAGGAAATAGTGTTAATATATCTATTTTCATATTAATTCTTCTGCTCCTTTTACATAAATAATTTTATTTTTTATATCTACTTTATTTATATAATTATCTATAAAGGGTATATAATAATTTTTATTATTATAACTACAATATAAAAATTTATGAATTTTATTATATCTTATTTCAATAACTTTTCCTAGCACTTTTTCATTATCAATTATTTCATAATTAATTAAATCACTAAGTAAGTATTCACCCTCTTTTAAATTTAAATTTTCCTTCTTAAAATATATATCTTTTTTTATTAAATTATTTACTAAATTAATATCAAATAAATTATCTACTGTTATCAATATAAAGTTCTTATGCTTTCTAACACTAGTTATTTCATACTCTTTATTATCTATTAATATTATATTACCTTTTTTATATACAAAATCTTCTTTTTCAAACTCACTTAATACTTTAAGTTCTCCTTTTATTCCATGAAATGAGTTTATATAACCTACATAAATATTATTTTCCATTATATACCTCATACATAAGTATTGAAGCACTAACTCCTGCATTAAGACTTTCACACTTGCTATCCATAGGTATTTTTACATAATGATCACACTTAAGTAGTGGATTAATCCCTTTACCTTCATTACCTATTATAATAGCTACTTTATCATTTACATAGCTTTTAATACTATCTCCACTATTAACATCAGTACCAATAATTTTATATCCCCTACTTCTTAAATCATCTAAATAAGTAGTTAAATCTTCTTTCTTAAAATTAATAGAAAAAATCATACCTTCACTTGCTCTTAACACTTTTTCATTAAATACATCACAAGTCCCAGTACCAAAAATTATATTTTCAAAGCCAAAAGCAAGTGCGCTTCTAATTATAGTTCCTACATTACCTGGATCTTGTACATTATCTAAAATAATTATATTTTCATCTGATAACTCTGTAGTAAACATATTTACAACAGCTATTATATTTGAAGGACTAACTTGACTTGATATCTTTTTCATAATTTCTTTAGTAACAACATAAGTATTATCAAAATTATAATTATCTTCTAAAACTATTAAGGTATCAACCAAACCTTTTTCTAAAGCTAAATTTACTAAATGATCTCCCTCAATTAAAAACTTCTTTTCACTATCTTTGAATTTTTTATCTTTAAGTTTAACCCAGTATTTAACTTTTTCATTTGTATTACTTGCTATTCTCATATATTACTCCTATTATTTTTTTAATTTTCTTTTTAATTCTTTATAATTCGGACAAGCGGCTTTTACTAAAGCCCAAAAGTTTTTTCCATGGTTAGCTTCAAAAAAATGACATAATTCATGAATAATAACATAATCAATTATTTCTAAATCTTTTTTAAGTAGCTCACTATTAAGAGTAATGATATTATTTCTTCTATTACATACTCCCCAACGAGTTTTCATTTTTCTAACTCTTATTTTAAATTCTGGCAAATTATTAAAACATTTCTTACATAAAGCTGCTTCGCCTTCAAATACTTTAGTACATTCATTATTCCAAAATTTTTCTAAAGCTTCTATGCTAGGTGTATAAACAACATTATCTTTAAAACCAACTTTAGTTAAAGTTTTATTTATTTTAACTTCATACTCTTTACCTAAATAATAAAACTTTTCATTATATTCATTTTTCTCTTTTTGTTTATGATAAAGTTTATTAATCTCTTCTTCATTTTTCATAATCATAGCTCTTATTTCATGTTCTTTCATATTTGTAGGAGCTGATACTACTAAACTATTTTTTTCATCCACACGAAAATAAATATGTTTAATATTTTTGTATTTTATTACTACATTAATTTCCAAATCATTAATAGTTATTTTCATATAAAACCTCTATATAAATTTTATCAAACGAAGTCCTAAAAGTCCATAAATTAATACAACTTAATCCATTGTAACTGACTTGCTATTTTTTAGTAACTAAAATGTCACATTTATCTTGCTTTTTTGTAACATATTTGCTATACTAATACCTAAATCAAGGGGTTGATGTTATTTGGATAGAGTTTTTAACGTGCTTTTTGCACATTTAAAGCTAGTTTATTATTTTATTAAAAAGTTTAAAAGTAAAAATAAAGTACTATTTTTAAGTAGACAAACTAATACTTTATCACTGGATATGCAGTTAATTATTAACGAGTTAAAATTAACTATGCCAGCAACTGAAGTTGTTACTATAAATAAAAAACTAGATAGAAATTTAAAATCATTAATACAAAATTACTTTTTATTTTATAAGCAAATGTATCATATTGCTACTAGTAAATTTTGTATTATAGATGGTTACCTGCCTGCTATATCACTTTTAAATCATAAAGAAGATTTAAAAATATTACAGTTATGGCACT